>JBHJIV010000081.1:0-20035 GCA_050043105.1 Leptolyngbyaceae cyanobacterium
GTTGTTGAAGGTATTAATACTCGTCTGAAGCTGATTAAGCGATCTGGGTATGGATTCAGAAATTTTGAACGCTTTCGACTCAGATGCCTCATTTGCTGGCATTTTTAATTCTCAAAAAGCATAATTAATCCCGAAGAGCCCGATCGCTAGCATCTAAACCTACCTGACTAAAGTCCTTAAGACCCAGGGGAACAATCCCCTCAACTTCATTCGTTGCCAGGTTGATCACAGCCAGAGCATTGTTTTCTTGCAGCGTGACAAATGCCTGGGAACCATCGGGGGCGACTGCGATAAATTCGGGTTCAAAGTCTTGAGCCGCCGTTGCATCGGGAAAGATGCGCACACCGTCAGCCCGCAGCTCGGCTTCGCGACCGTCAAAGGCTTCAAAGCCAACGGTGGTAACGCTGTATTGGGAAAGACTCGCGACACCGCCAGATATATCAATGATGCTAATGGAGCCATTGGGGTCGACACCCTCGTCGGGCTCACCTTCGTTGGCGGTCAGTAGTTTAGTGCCATCGGGACTAAAGACAATATTGTCGGGCAGCGCCCCTACCTGTACTACCTCAAACGCATTGAGGTTACCGCTTAAAACAGCGTTGATATCGGCCACAGCAACAAACCCAGGGTCGGTTTGGGGGTCCGCACTGATTGCGATCGCAACCAGTCCGTTGGCTACCGCTACACTATTAACCCCGTCAATATTAGGAATAAAATCTGCAATATCAACTACACCAAGCGGAGCGGGGGTACTGGGGTCCGACAGGCTAATCACCTGTACCTCAGTATCACCACTCACTATAAATAAAGCGTCTGTTGCCGAGTCAAAGGCAACGATTTCCGCACCAATATCACTGGTAAAGCTACCAACTCTCTCTAAAAAATCTGTCATTGTTTCTCTCAAGAATTAAATTATCGCTACCGGAACACAGCCTCTAGATATTGGGAGAGAAGATAGGCTAATAAGCTTCTCCCCAGAGTTTTTTTGTGGGCCTCCAGATATAGCGAACCGGATGGAAATAGAAGTTGGCATGACAAATCGGCAGCCTGGGGGTTAAGGGACAGGCAAAGCGATGAGGATTACTCACAGGTTTTTAGCGTTGTAAAGCAGCTGAGCCGTATCCTCGAGCAGGTGTACTAGCACTTAAAGAGGCAGGATAGCGATTAAGCAAAACCAACCCGCAATTAAGGCACTCAGCGCTCGCCCGATGGGTAAGATAATGAGTCCAGGTAAAGGTGGGTTTATGAAAACGTTATCGTCGGAGAAAACAATCCGGATACACCGGTGAACTTCACAAAAACTTTTTTAATCAATATTTTTTTTACGGTTTAAATGTAATTTTTTGGAACATTAATGTGATATGGACAAGAGACAATTGCCAGACACATTGATTTCATGCATGTCTTGCCATAGAGAATTTGCGGAAGACATGCATGACTCCCGCATTCAGGTCTAGATTTTGTTTGAATAGATCGTCTTACAAAGTGACTTATTAACCCTAAAGAAATGAGAAAAATACTCTAAAAAGATGACCGTAAGGTGTAGAAAATGCCTTAATTTCAGGGCATTGCTGATCCTCGGGATGACTTTAGTGGTGAGATACCGTCAGATAGCAATGGCTCTAGACCGGTTCATTCCCTAAATCAGCCATCGCATTTCAGCCACCCTGCCCAGTTAGTCTTTGTTTAACCGTAGCCTGCAGCAACAAGATCTCGGCATCGATGCGGGCACGTCTAGCAGTCCACACACGGTTAAGAGAAGCGACCCCTGCCTCATGCGAGACGATTTCTTTATCATCGATCTGTTGAGCAAGTTGTACCTGACGTTTTCGCAGCTCAATTTCTTGATCGGTTACTTTAGGCCCAACAAGGATTGGCGCATCTGTGTCTAATAGCTGTCTAGCCTGAAGCAGCATGATTTCGCAGTCGAGACGAAATCGTTCAATCGCGAGCACATCTCGCTGAGCGGTTAAGTTAACCTCTTGCTCTTGGGTGGCTTGCTCCTCTATGTACTTAGCAAAATCAGCCTGATACTCCCGCAGCTCAATTTCGTCGGGTGTCAGCAAGGCTGGGATGATGGGGACTGAGCAAGCCGATGGGACGGTGTAAACCCCCGGCAGCGCACGGGCGATCAGTAGCTCTGTATCGGCGGCCCCGTCCACGGGTGACGGTGTTGCAGGCCCACGGGCGGCTATGGCCGCTGTCGCCGTCAAGATAACGGCCAGGATGATAATTAGCGATCGCAACGCCTTTGGAGCCAGTCGCCCCAGGTGCTTAACGTATTTCATATCAAGATTCGAGTGCCATCGGGGCTGTCCTCTACGCTTTTCAAGGCTAACGTCTACATTTCCTTAAAAAAATTGGAGCTGAGCAACCAACTGTAATTAAATAATTAGAGACCATTGGACCGACCGATGCACCAAGTGCCAATTGGAATTCTAGTAAACCATTTGCTTTTCCACAGCGGCAAGCATTCCTAACTTGGGAGGAGTGATTGTTCTAAGCAGCTTGCCCGTTAACTCCTTAAACTAGATAAACGCCCATTATCTCTACATCATGCACGACCAGATCAAAGCCATTACTGAGAAAATTACCCCCCGCTTGCTTGAAATTCGTCGTCACATCCACGCCCATCCAGAACTGAGCGGTCAGGAATATCAAACAGCGGCCTATGTGGCAGGGGTGATGTCATCCTACGGATTTCATGTACAAGAAATGGTGGGTAAAACTGGCGTCGTCGCTAATCTGCAAGGGACAGGGCAAGTATCCGAGATATTGGCAGTGCGGACAGATATGGATGCACTCCCTATTCCTGAACAGGTGGAGCTACCCTTTGCGTCTAAAAATCGGGGCATTATGCATGCTTGTGGCCATGATGTTCACACCACGGTCGGTCTCGGTACAGCCATGGTGCTGGCAGAACTAACCGAACAGCAGCGCTTTGCCGGTACAACTCGCTTTTTGTTTCAACCTGCCGAGGAAACGGTGCAGGGGGCTAAATGGATGATTGCTGATGATGTCTTAGCAGATGTGGCCGGAATTCTTGGGGTGCATGTGTTTCCGACGATTCTGGCGGGTAAAGTCGGGTTGCGCCGAGGAGCCCTAACAGCGGCAGCGGATGATTTAGAAATTGTCATCCTTGGAGAATCGGGTCACGGGGCTCGCCCCCATGAGGCCATTGAAGCGATTTGGGTCGCCTCCCAGGTGATGGCAACGCTGCAGCAGTCCATTAGCCGACAGCTCAACCCGCTGCACCCGGTGGTCATTACCATTGGCAAAATTTCGGGGGGCAAAGCGGCCAATGTGATTGCCGACCGGGTAGTCATGCAGGGAACAGTGCGATCTCTACAGCCCGATGTCTATGAAAAGCTGCCCAGCTGGATTGAGGACATGGTGTCGGGGGTGTGCAAACTGCACGGGGCTAAGTATGAACTCAACTACCAGCGACGGGTGGCATCGGTTATCAATACAGACCAACTCACCCAGATTGTGGCCAATGCAGCCGAATCTACCCTAGGAGAGCACGGCATTGAATGGCTACTTGAACCGTCCATGGGAGCTGAGGATTTTGCCCTCTATACCGAGCGGGTACCGGGAGCTATGTTTCGCCTCGGGGTGGGGTTTGAGGATCGACATAACTATCCCCTGCATCATCCTCGGTTTGAGGTGAATGAGGATGCGATCGCAACCGGTGTTCTCACCATGGCCACCAGCGTGTATGAGTACTGGCAGCAGATTGAGAACTGATAATTAGTAATCTTCAACTCCCCAACATTTTCTGTACCTGCTGTAGCGATTTTAGGGCTCCCTGCACTAACGTTTGCTGCCGTTCCAAACCACTTTCATTCGAAAGACTTAGCAAATTGGCTTCAATATCAAATAGTAGGTCAGCGACCGGGGCTTCGGTTTTAGGCAAAGTCTGCAGAGTCTGGGCTGAGGAGGAAGCATCGCCAATTTGATGCAGGGTTCGCTGTAGGCTCTCAATGATGCTGTACATCTCAATTGGGTCAAATACCTTGAGCAAGCTTGTTTGGGTAACAATGCCCAAACCACTCCCCCAGTTCCAAGACACCACCAGACGGCGCACATGGCGGACCTGCATTTCTTGGTGGGCCGTCCACAAAGAATCCGTCGGCTCTAACAAAAACAGTGGCGTGCTCATCACATCCTGAGCCGTTAGCCGCTGCAGATTTAGCTCCAGGGCCTGAAACTGCACAATATCGCGCTCGGTAACAATGCCCATGGGCGTAAATGCCTGAAGCTCACAGCGGTCGGTATCGTGGCTGTCCACTTCGACAATGACAATACAGCTAACCCGGTGCTTTGCCATCTGCTGAGCCAGCTGCATCACCGATGTCTCAGGCGAGGCATGGACCACATCGCTGGACATAACATCAGCCACCCGTCGCATCTTGAGCAAATTGGCCGGGCGCAGCACCCGCCGAATACTATCGGGGGTGACAATACCCACCGGTTTATTGTGCTCATCAACAATGGGCAAATGCCGAATCCGATAGCGACGGAACAAAAATAAGACTGCAAAAATATCTTGAAACGCGGATTCTTGTAAGGTCTTGACTGGCGAGGTCATGACCTCAGCAACGCTCAGAGGGCCTAAACCTATCCCCTCTGCTGTGAGCCTGACAATGTCGCGCTCGGTAAAAATGCCAACAATCTGCTCTGCTTCTACGACCAAGGCGCAGCTGGTGTGCCGGCTGGTTTGACCCCCCTCCGTCAGCCCACAGTTACTACGGATGGCCCCCATAGCTGCGATCGCACGATTCAAAGGCCAATCAGACGACACCATCAACACATTTCGATCAACAGCATCCGTCACCAGCGGTGTGACGGTCTGCAGGCCATCCGCTGGCAGGCCATCTGCTGGCAGGCCATCCGCTGGCAGACCATCATCAGTTGGCGACATCATTTCCCCAGCCGCCGTCGGGGCCCCACATCGGCTATGGACACTGACATTGAATTAAGGGCCTTATTAGGGGTCATTGGGGATGTAACAGAGAAACAAGTTTAAAAGCCTATTGAGTATAGACTTTGATGTGTCTGAGGTATATAGTTAGGGGTGTAACGTTACATTCATCAAAAAGCCCGCATAAATAGCGGTTGGGGGAACTTAGGTTATGTTTGAGCCTCATCATCAGAGATGGAAGCGAGTTTAGCCTTATTAGGCGTATCGGTCACTCTGGGGGTTTTGCCATAGAGTCGATCCAAGACTCGTTTAACCGATATCCGCTGCCATTCGCGACCTCGCTTAGTTTTATAGCCCTGGGTATTCATCCAGCTGGCGATTTGTTGCAGCGATTTTCCAGACTTATGGTGACGGCGAATTAGTTCAATAATTTGCTGCTCTTTTTCATCGGCCACCAGGTTGCCATTGACTGATTTTTTTCCAAAGGCAGGCGATCCATAGCCAGCATAGCCTCCTTGGGCTGCTTTGCTACGTCTTCCAAGGTCCAGTCTTTCCCAGATCGCATTCTTTTGAGGCTCGGCAGTCATAGGCAGAAGAAGTAATGGTGACAAGAACAAAGCCAAATGGCCCAAGGCCGATAATTTCAGAATATAGGTATTTCGGTCGCGGTGTTTCTAGTAGCCTACCAAACTTAATCGCCGTCCTGGGTAACACCGATAGCAACGCATTTTTTTACAGTCAGGAGATAACAGATGGCAACATACAAAGTAACTTTGATTGATGAAGCTAGTTCACAGCAGGTTATTGATGTACCCGACGATCAATACATTGTGGATGCAGCTGAAGAGCAAGGTATCGATTTACCGGTTTCTTGCCGCTCTGGTGCATGTTCCACCTGTGCTGGGAAAGTAACCTCGGGCAGCGTTGATCAGTCTGATCAGTCATTTTTAGAAGATGAGCAAATCGAAGCTGGATTTGTTTTGCCCTGTGTTGCATATCCCAAATCCGATTGCACAATTCAAACTCATCAAGAAGACAACCTTGAATAAATCCGCTGCAGACTTTGCCAGCGGTTAATAGACTAAACGCCATGCCCAAATTTAAGCCTCTTTCACATCAGCAAGTTCGCTGTCTCCACTGTGGGGCCATCGCAGATCGTTACTTTTTGAATATCAATCAGCTGTCGGCAGCGATGGCACATCGCTGTGCAGCTGATCACTCTGCCACCCGCACCGTTTGTGATCGGTGTGATTATTTGATGGTGCTATGTACGAAAAGTGATGCAGTGCTAGAGGCTTGCCCGGGTTTTAAATAAAAAGAAGCTCATCCAACCACAGAATTTTATTAAATAAGGAGATCAAATCAATGATGGCAGCTAGAGAAATTATGACCAAGGATGTGGTCTCTATTAGCGGTTCGGCAACCGTAGCTGAAGCAGTTGCCTTAATGAAGGAAAAGGGACTACGAGCGCTGATAGTGGATCGTCGCAATGAAGACGATCCCTATGGCATGGTGACGGAAACTGACATCGTGTATAAAGTAGCTGCCCATGGCCATGATCCCAAAGAAATGCGGGTTTATCAGATTATGACTAAGCCCTGCATTGTAGTAACACCAGAGCTGGGGGTGGAGTATGTAGCGCGTTTGTTTGCCAATACTAAAATTCGCCGTGCTCCTGTGGTTCAGGGCCGTTTACTCGGCGTTGTTTCAATTTCAGACATTTTACGCAAGAGCGACTTTGTCGAGAAACCAAAGAAGGACTTCTATGGATCTGATTCCTACATGGATAATCCAGAAGTTCTGCAGCAGCGGGAATATGATGTGTAATCTGTCTAGTAGGCAGCTTCCATAAAATCGGACAGATTAAAGGGTTAACCAAGGGATTCTCACACAAAGGGGGATCTCTTTTACTTATGTTTAGATGAGGACAGTGCAATAATGATGCAGGCAAAAGACATTATGACCGCTGATGTAATTACCATTAGCGGTTCGGCCACAGTGGCTGAAGCAGTTGAACTAATGAAAGATAAGGGGCTACGGGCACTGATTGTAGAGCGCCGTAATGAAGCAGATCCCTATGGCATGGTGACGGAAACTGACATTGTTTATAAGGTGGCAGCCTATGGTCACGATCCAAAAGAAGTACGTGTGTTTGAGATTATGACTAAGCCTTGCATCGTAGTGCAGCCCGATCTCGGCGTGGAATACGTAGCGCGATTATTTGCGAATACTAAAATTCGTCGTGCTCCAGTGGTACAAGGCCGTCTGCTCGGCGTTATTTCAATTTCAGATATTTTGCGTAAGAGCGACTTTGTCGAGAAACCAAAGCGTCTATTTATTGAGGATGAGATAGATGTGGCCCGTCAGGAAGCTCGCAAAGTATGTGCTGAGCAGGGGGCAACATCACCAGCCTGTGCAGCAGCATGGGATGCGGTTGAGGAATTGCAGGCTACAGCATCTCATCAAAGAGCAGCCGCAAAAAACAAGTAGTCAACAATAGGCCCACATTAGAATTAGATCACCATTAATGCCTTGCGTTCCCTCAAAAGACGAGATGATAGCAAGGCATTAAACTATTTACACGTAAGGTTTGAATCTATAACAGTCATAGACTGATTAAATGTCTCCCTGGCATCAAGTAAGACACACATTAAGTATCCATCCGAAGTCCAACAACCCTAAAAAACGAGTGATTACGCTGTCACCTTTGTTGTGAGTTGTTTATAGATAGCCCGCATTTTCAGACCCACCAACACTTGAAATAAGCCACTACCATTTTGAGAGCCCGGATATTCACGATGCTTGAGCAGCAACTCTCTCATTAAAAAGATAAACTGGCTGAAAACCCTCAACCCCCTCTTTCTGAATCATTTTCACCCGCAGTATCTTACGCTCCTTATCGTCAGGAATAAGCTGGGTAGGTAAAATTTGGATAATGATATCGGCATATTGTTTTTGGACGTCGATATAGGCTTCAAAATCAGGTTTACGAGCATTGACAGAAGCCAACACATCTTCGTAAGTATGCCCCTGTTCGACCATATCTCGCTGAATTTTCCAGGTGACCTTTACCTCATCGCTGATATCAAGATAAACACTGAAATCGATAAGATTGCGTACCCGTTCATCATAGAGAGGGTGTAATCCCTCAATCACTACAACATGGTTGGGTTCAATTCAACACAATACGTTCTGGCTGACTAGTCATAAAATCCTTCACAAATAAGCAGGTTTACAAAAATGTGAGATGTTGATTGATCAAGACATTACTCGATCTGGATCGTTAAAAATTGACCTCTTTAGAGCTATCGCGACATCCGCTCTGGCGGAGTCGATATTTTAATTAACAATGCCGCCATTGATCCCAAGGTCAACAGCGATGGCAGCATAACAGAAATGTCACGCTTTGAGCATTTTCCATTAGACCAATGGGATTTTCAGTTAGATGTGGGACTCAAGGGAGTTTTTCTCTGTAGCCAGGTATTTGTTACAGCCATGGCCAAACGAGGCAGCGGTGTGATTGTGAATATTGCCTCAGATCTATCAATTACTGCCCCCGATCAACGCCTCTATCGACGGACAGATCGCCCGGAGGAACAACAACCCGTCAAAATAGAACAGTATAATCCGCCTTGCTACAAAATTGCTTCAGCCAGTCTGTCCGATGACAATTTGCTATAGCACCATCGCCTCTTTGGTCGCCCGTTGATTATCTCCACAGACATGAGCACCCTGGATGAAATCGATCATGCCGTAGACATACTGGGCACAGAAAATTTGTTGATTATGCACTGCACAAGCACTTATCCATCTAAACCGGAGGAGTTTAACTTACAGGTGATTCAAACTTTAAAGGAACGCTATCAATTGCCTATTGGTTATTCAGGCCATGAGTCTGGACTCGCAACAACAATGGCAGCTGTAGCGATGGGAGCATGCTGCATTGAATGACACATTACCTTAGATAGAAATTTATGGGGCAGTGACCAATCAGCCTCGATTGACATTTCAGAATTCATGCAATTAGTGAGGGACATACGTACATTTGAGGTTGCTCATGGAGATGGTGTGAAGCGGATCTACGACAGCGAGATACCCATTCGAACAAAACTACGACGCGTAGGATAACCCATCAGAAAATAATGGCAAAATGACGATTGCCCCCAGGGTTCATCAAGCAGTTCAACTTCAATAGGGAGCCCAATCAGCCGCATAAAGTTATGTTCAACCCTGGTATCATCTGTTTCAACAGTCAAGCAAGCATTTGCACATCAGGGATATTCAGTGCAGTGATAGAAGTATATGCTATCAATTTATACCTAAAGTCGATCCAGGAGAGTTTTAGACAAGTTGCTACTTTGGTCTAAAATATATCCACACTAAAATCCAGAAATAAGTAGCCAGATTACATATCCAAAGCACCGTAATGGGATATGAATGATTGTTAAAAAATGGTGTCTAAGCTACTGTGCTAGAAACATTTGACGTAACGAACTAATGTTCGTTTTGAACAGTTATAAACTCATGTACAACCTTAGGGTTTCATAGCTAATGTACCAAATCAGGATATTTTGTTCACATAAAGACGATAGTCCTGAATTATACAAAGTGTTGATAAATCTACTTTCGTCTACATGAAAACCGTTGGCTTAGTAGAATACTGTATTAAGTACAGAACATCTACTCCGTCTAGAAGTGTTAATCCGCTGTTTCGTTGTCATCTACCAAACAACTCAGATTACGAGGGGCTTATCTACCACATCATCACAACGCTTCTAAGAACGGGTGAGCCTGACACAAATGCATCTACAACAGACATTTCGATTTACCCATGTTAGGTAATCGTTGTATTCAATAGCACTGAGTTTTCTTCCTTCTCACCCTAGCGATGGTCTCAATTGGTTGGGAGATATTTTTTCTGCAGGAGCGCCAGCTTTACTAGGCTGTCTATTTAACGGTCATAGTCTGTATAGGTATGACTCACGACGGCACCGCTAACATTTAAATTTGCCAATCTTTACACTTGCTCCGTAGCCATCACATAAAAATAGTCTACATAGTAGAAACTTCTCAAGAATTAGACAACACAAAATGTCTATCGTTTTCTCAGTAGCATTAGCATTTATCAAACTCTTAGAAGTTTCTCTAAACTAGCATTCAATTTTCGAATTAGGTAACCGGAGAGAGTATTTCAAGCAATGAATAGGTTTCTAGCCTAATGATGCTCACCTTTAGGTCAAGTTAAAAAAAGCTACACAGAAATAGGGTTTTCATGAATTTGTTTCTTTCTCAAATATTACTGCGAGAAAGAGAATTTTTCAAACGACTTTCTTGAATTTAGGCATAATCAATGAATATTGAAAACTTGGGAACCATTAACATCTGTACATCTATATCCATCTATTAGCGGTTTGAGAATAGATTGCTGTACGCTACATAGCTGTAAAAAGCTAAATTAAAACGACTTTTTTATCGTATTTCTACTGTCACATTCATTAGGCAATAGCTAATGGATCAAGACCTACGGGAAGTGTAAGGACATGAACTTAATGAAAAGCTTGCAAAAGTCAAGACTCACAAATACCACTAAATCTATCCGAAGTTTTCAACCTCCGGTTTTGCTAGCAAGCTTCGTTCATACCTACGGAAGTGGTTGTTTAGAAGTTGATGCAAAGTCAATGTCGTGGTGGATATATTTCAAAGACGGCAAGTTAAACTACGCTTCCCATGCTTCTGAAAAAAGTCTGGCTTATTCCCTTAAATGGCTCAAACTCAAGTTGGCATTTATGAGTCAAGAAGCGCTTTCTTGGCTTGAAGAAAATTCAGAAGAGTTATTGGATATACAGCCTGATAATGTTCAATCAATTCAATACTTTGAGTACCAAATTATTTGCTATCTGATTGAACAGAAGCATTTAGAAGAATGGCAGGCTAAAGAACTCATAGAACAGCTAACTCGAGAAGCCATTGAGTCATTTTTATCTCTTTCAGGTGGCGCTGTCAGGATTGATAGAGAGCTGTTTGAAATTCCCGTATTTTCTAAACTTGATCCGACAGCTACCATTGAAAACTGTCAGGCACGTATCAAGACTTGGAAACTGCTAAGTCCTCTAATGACGTCTCCCCATCAGCGTCCCTATATTGTTAGTCAAGATGCTTTTTTTAGTGCCAACGACTCAGCGTCTATATCGCCTAGATTAAAAAGTAAGCTAGGCACAATTTTACGTGGATATAGCATTCGTCATATCGCGGCCATTCTGCAGCAGGATGAGCTGGATGTCGCAAAATTTTTATATCCCTATATTAACGATAAATCGATTATTTTAAGAGCACCAGAATCACCCTTTGATCGGTTGTCTGGACTTGAGAATTATTCAACTAGTAATGGGCAACAATCAGATACATTCAAGACCGATGAGTTAAGTAGAAGTTTTGCCACACCTTATTCACCCAATAAGTCAAAAAGACAAAAGTCTAGACCAGTCGTTGCTTGTGTTGATGATAGTCCAAATACGTTGGATCAAATTGAGCGTTTTTTAGGTGAAGAAAACTTCTCAGTATTTAAATTTCTTGAGCCAATTAAAGCCACATTTCAATTAAAACGACTTAAGCCAGATATCATTTTACTTGATCTTACAATGCCAACAATTAGTGGTTATGAATTATGTAGGATGTTAAGACGTCTTCCCGGATTTGAAGATATACCAGTTGTAATGGTTACAGGCAAGAAAGGGATTATCAATAAGACAAGAGCTAAATTAGTGGGTGCTACAGACTATTTGGAGAAACCTTTTAATAGAGCTAGTTTGCTAGATGTGATATCTAGAAACCTAACGTAAAAGATACTTAAAGTAGTCAGGGTTTATACATAGTTCTTTGACTATTTAAAGCTAATTTTTACGGACTTGATTTTCCCAACCAATATTCAAACAAAAGCTTTTGAGGTGAACTAAAGTGACTAAGATCTTAGTTGTCGATGACTCTATCAACGAACTGGAACTGATCAGCAACTATCTGAGGAAAGGCGGGTACACCGTAATCGTAGCCACCGATGCTAAGGAAGCCTTGAGCAAGGCAGTTGAGCATCAGCCAAATGTAATTGTGACTGATTTGGTAATGCCTGGAATGAACGGTCTGGAGCTGTGTCGTAATCTCAAGAAAAATCCTGTTACTCAAAAGGTACCTATCGTTGCGTGTACCTCCAAATCGGGCGAGATTGACCGTCTGTGGGCCATGAAACAGGGAGTCAACGTATATGTGACAAAACCTTTTACCGAAGATCAGCTTGTTAACGCCGTTCGATACAGTCTAAGTCAATGAAGTCATCTGTTCTTGCCCATAGACAAATTCAATCTGAGGCAACATCTGGTGCGGCCTGTTTGAGCTTTCAATTGAATGAGCAAACACCCGCACTGTTCTCAATGAGTCAGGTCCAGGAGGTGATTGTTCTTCCAGCACAGCAGATTACGCCTATGCCAAATATGCCATCCTGCGTGCTGGGGTTGTCTACTAGACGAAGCCGGGTAATGTGGCTGGTGGATTTAGCTCATATGCTGCTGTCGACGCCGCTACCTGCCAATACTCGTAGTTATAACGTTGTGATTATTCGTGTAGCTCAGAGGTCGCAGCAACAAAATATGCTCGTCTCGACAGCACACAATCAGTCACTGTTAGGGTTGATTGTTCCTGTTATGAGGGGAGTTGTTCGCTTTCCGCCAGACTTAATTCAAACACCAAAAGGGCATTTTGCTCCAAGCATAGCACCTTGTCTACGCGGCTGTTTACTGCAGCAAGATGAGATGTTGTTGGTTTTAGATGCTGAAGCAATTGCTAGTTCTCCTATCTTGCAAAGTGCTTAGGGTTAATTCTTTAGCGCTTAATCTTTACCGTACCTTCTATCCACTCCTAATTTAAAGATTTACCACAATGGCCCCTAATACTGAATTTCCCTCTCAATTGGATAATCTCACTGCTGGCAACGGACCTCTACCTGACAGCATGGACTCTACTGGTTTTTCTCCCGCTGTGACTGCCAATCGCCAGTATGATGAACAGTCTGGAGCTCAAGCATCCTCTAAAGGATTCTGGCAAAAACTAACGCTTAAGACAAAAGTGCTTGGTCTGGCACTTTCGCTGGGAGTGGCTCCGGTGATCGGTGTAGGGGGTCTGGGAAATTTCTTAGTGGAGCAGCAGGTAACGGCCCAGGCAAATAGCGCTCGACAAGAAGCGCCAGCTGATTTTGCTAACTTTGCGACTGAGTTTATGGATGCGCGTTTCCAGGACTTGCAGACAATTTCTAAGCTGAGTACGTATGTTGACCCTAAGGTGCGTGAAGCGCTGACTACGGCTGAGAGAAACGCGTTTCTTAGAGACCTGGTTGAGTCGTCACCGATTTATGATGATATTGCGGTTGTGGACCTCGACGTAAATCCAATTTCTGTCCAAGACCCTAGTGCGTTTAGGTCCAACGTAAGTCTAAACGACTGGTTCCAAAATGTAGTCACTACCCAGTCTATTACTTGGGTACAACCAAGAGCGCCGCTGGCTGGAGACTTGGACTTTGTACTGGTGGGTGCGGCACCAATTTTTGACACCCAGACAGGTGAGATGGTCTCCATTGTTCGTGTACGTCTTGCCGCCGAGGAGCTGGAGCGACGCATTAATCAATTTGCGGCTCAAAATACTGAGGTGGCTTTGATCGATGCTAATGAGGAAATCTTTCTGACCAACGCTCAAGACTCGGAACCGAATGCCCTTCTGGCGAATCTATCTGATCAGGTTCCTTGGTTACAGGATAGAGAACCGCAAATTTCGGTTCTAGGGTCAGGAAACAGCGCTCAGCTAACGGCCTATGTACCTATTCTTAATGAGGCTGATGATCCTCAGCTAAACTGGAGCGTAGTTACGCTGGTGGATACGGCTACGGCTTATACGGCATCACGACAGCTGTTAAACACGGTACTTGTGGGTACTGGTATTACGGTGTTGTTGGTAGCTGCGATCGCAACCCTGGTAGCCACCCGAGCTACACTACCGATTTTGCAGATTACTGATTCGGTAAAACGCTTGGGTCAAGGTGACTTTGGTACCCGAATTAACACCCAGGGTGAAGACGAAATCGCCCAGCTAGGCTCCAACATCAACCTGATGGCCTCCCAGATTCAAACACTGCTGGTAAAGCAAGAAGAATCGGTACAGCAACAGATTTCTGCCCAAGCACAGGTTGAGCGAGCTGAAGAGGAACGCAAACGTAACGAAGTCCTGCAGCGCGAGCTGGTACAGCTGCTCAACGAGATGGAAGAAGCCTCCAACGGTAACCTTACTGTACGTACCGAGCTAACAGCGGGTGAAATCGGCATTATTGGTGACGTTTTCAACGCCATTATTGAGAACCTACGGACGATTGTTGTTCAGGTAAAACAAGCAACAGGACAGGTAAATGTCTCCATTGACCAGAGTGAGGGCGCGATTCAACAACTGGCGGACGAAGCGCTGGCACAGATGGATGAAATTACCAACACCCTAAACTCAGTTGAGCAAATGTCGAACTCCATTCAAGAAGTGGCTGACAACGCTCGTCAGGCAGCTCAGGTCGCTCAAGTCGCCTCCACAGCTGCTCAAGATAGTGGAACAGCCATGGACCGCACAGTAGAAAGTATTTTAGACCTGCGGTCAACGGTGGCAGAAACCGGTAAGAAAGTAAAACAGCTGGGTGAATCCTCCCAGCAGATTTCTCAGGTGGTTTCGCTGATTAACGAGATTGCCATGAAAACCAACTTGCTAGCGGTGAACGCCAGTATTGAGGCCGCCCACGCTGGTGAAGAAGGCCAAGGTTTCGCGGTAGTTGCCAGTGAAGTTGGTCAGCTAGCGGAACAGTCTGCAGCAGCTACCAAGGAAATTGAGCAGATTGTAAAAAACATTCAGATGGGTACCCGAGACGTGGTAGAAGCCATGGAACGAGGTACAGCTCAGGTGGTAGAAGGTACTCAACTGGTACAAGAAACCAAAGAAGGGCTAGGACAGATTGTGGACGTATCCCAGCGTATTGACCAGTTGCTGCAGTCCATTTCTAAAGCAACGGTTTCGCAGGCTGAAACATCCCAAACAGTTACCCAGCTGATGCAGCAGATTACGCAAGCTTCTAAGCGTACATCTGAGTCATCACGACAGGTTGCAGGAACTCTACACAACACGGTGGAAGTTGCCCGCGAGCTAGAGTCTGCGGTAGACCAGTTTAAGGTTAAAACAGACGCTTAGCGACCCTTAACAAATCTCTGGGATAGGGTTGAGCCGATTCTCAGCAGGGTATCTATCCCAGAGATTTACACCTCTTTTTAGTCTTTCTCTTCTCAACCAGCTCTGCTCTATTAAATTAAACATCATGTCACATGAAGCAGATCGTGAGGTTTGGCTCAACTTCCTAGATGAAGTTGATGAATATCTCAACACTATTGAATCAGTATTAATTGGGCTTGCTGAGACAGGCGTTGACCCCCAGCAGATGGATGCAGCTCTACGAGCGGCCCATACCATTAAAGGTATTGGCTCAATGATTGAATGCCCATCCCTGAGCCAGCTATCGCATCAATTTGAAGACTCCTTAAAAATCTTGCAGGCTCGTAGAAGCTCAATTCAGGTTGATACCTTTTTGGAGCTGCTGTTGCTAAAAGGTCTGGATGGGATGCGTCAGGTTAGCTCGCTTCATCGTCAAGCGATGCCGATTACTGAATCATGGTTAAACGATCATGCCTATCCTAGTTTTGAGAAACTACGGGACCATTTAGGTGAAGTTCAACCCAGTGATGAGCTGGCGCTTCTATCTGATGACTCCGATGACAACACAGCCGTTGTCATGTTTAGCACTGAAGTAGAAGAATTGTTGGAACGTCTCTCATCAGTACTTGCAACTCCAGGCTCCCCCTGTCTGAGAGAAGAACTAGAGATGATGGTAGAGGAGCTGCACGATCTTGGCAAAATGCTGCAGCTAGATGCATTTATTAGCCTATGTGATTCAATTCATCAACAGCTAGGAACGGCAGCTCCTCACCAAATCGAACCTATTGCACATCAGGCTCTAGAGGTGTGGCAGCGCTCCCAGGCGTTGGTGATGGTGGGCAAATTCGACAAACTCCCCACCCAGTTTGAGCCAGTCCTCGCTGATGCTTCGATGGAGCATGAAGTACTCAACGAAGACAGACCAGAGATATCGTCAGACTCAGAAGACTTTGAAATAGAAATTTCTGAGCTAGAGACTTTAGATTTAGAGGACGATGCGGATGCTCTCTCTAACCTTAAGTTTACTCATGAAGCCGAGGTCGTCGACCATGAGCCGGTGGATGCTGATTTTTCAGAACAGCTAATTTTTGAACAACCCTTATCGACAGCCTTTGAGGAAAATACAGAGCAGAACTTGTTTTTCGATGCCGCTGCTACGACAGCAGATATTAACGTTCCCCATAGCGCCCCTGAGTCTGCTACAGACGAGGTCTCCGATACGATTGACGGACCTGATTTTGCTGGTGGCGGACTTGACTTCTCTGGCATAGAAGCCGCAATCGAAAACTTTGATCCTGAGGAGTTTCACTTTGAGCCCGAGCCCGAGCCCGAGGTCGAGCCCGAGGTCGAAAAAACAGTCTTTGAACCTCAAGTTGAAGAGGTTCAAACCTTTCAATCTCAGTCTTTTCAGACTTCATCAGATGATGAATCCGATGAGTTTGTTGAAATTCTTGTTGAGCCAGTTGAGCCTTCTACAAACCCAACTCCAAACCAGGAACTACAGGAGAACACGGTTCGAGTTCCCATTAAGCTCTTAACCCAGTTAAACGACTTATTTGGAGAACTGATTATCCAGCGTAACACCATGAACTCGCGTCTGGATCAAATGGAGGACTTAATGAATTTGTTCTCCCAGCGGATGAAAAGTCTAGATACCACCAATGCTGAGCTGCAGATATTTTGCGATCAGCTGGCGGTTGATACATCGGTGCCTAGTACAAACGCCAGCAATGGCCATCCTGCCCGAACCGCTAACGGTGCGGCGGGGAGCACCAGCTCAATCCTACTCACTGAGCACTCTGCAACAACCGATCAGGCATTTGATAGTCTGGAACTCGATCGCTACAGTGATCTGCATTTGCTGTCGCAGGACCAGCGCGAAACTCTTGTACAGCTGCGAGAGGTGAGCAGCGACGTCAAGCTAAACATGCGGGACATTAAGCAGGCATCTAGCAACCTTAACCGTACTGCGAAGGCGCTGCAAATTAATGTCACCCGTGCCAGGATGCGACCTCTAGCTGACATTGTTGAGCGCTTTCCCCGAACTGTACGTGATTTATCGCTGCAATATGGCAAATCAGTCGAGCTTAAGATCGGCGGTGGTACTACTTTAATCGACCGGTTTGTTGCCGTACATCTGCGCGATCCTCTGATGCAGCTTTTGCGCAATGCCTTTGACCACGGTATTGAAGATGCTGAGACGCGAAAATCCCAAGGGAAAAAGCCAGAGGGTACGATTGAAATTCGAGCCGCCCATCGAGGAAATCAAACCCTAATTTCTATTAGTGACGATGGAGCCGGTATTAATCTCACTAAGATTCGTTCTCGTGCGTACCAGATGGGGCTCACCGATGAGCTACTAGACGCCATGAGCCAAAGCGATCTGCTGGGCATGATCTTTGAACCTGGGTTTAGTACTGCCACCAAGGTAACTAGCTTGTCTGGACGCGGCGTCGGCATGGATGTGGTACGGACAAATCTTGAACAGATTCGCAGTGAGGTTAAGGTAGATACCCAACCCGGTGTTGGCACAACATTTACCATCAGTGTTCCGTTTACCCTATCGATTATGCGGGTGCTGCTGGTGGAAAGTGGAGGGATGCGTCTCGCGTTTCCAACAGACGGTATTGAGGAAATGATTCGTCTCAATGCTGTCCAGGTCTTTGATTCTCCAGAACAAAAAGTCATCAATTGGGAAGGGCTTACCGTTCCATTGATTCATTTAGAGCAGTGGTTAGAGTTTCGCTGTCCAATGCGGTCAACCACAACAGAGATTACGCCCATTATCAATGAACCCTCAATTCTCATTGTTAACCGAGGCGATCGCTTAAATGGTATTCATATTGATCGCTTTTGGGGAGAGCGAGAGGTTGTTGTCCGTCAGGTGGAAAACGTGATTAGTTTACCGCCTGGGTTTAACGGCTGTACTATTCTAGAGGATGGCCATGTAGTACCGTTGGCTGATGCTAGTAAGCTACTCGACTGGATTGACAATGATGAAGTAGAGGATGTTAAGACCGGTAATGCCCAACCATGGCATCATCTATTGCACTCCATACCCGACGACGACGAACCACCGCGACCGCTTGCCTTACCCCAGGCGCAACAAACCAATGTTCTGGTTGTTGATGACTCCATCAATATGCGGCAGTTGCTAAGAACAACGCTAGAGCAGGCTGGCTATAATGTGGAGCAGGGTAAAGATGGTCAAGATGCCATCGATCAGCTGTTTGGTGGTCTGTCGGTGGATGCTATTGTCTGTGATATTGAAATGCCTCGTCTAGACGGCTATGGGGTATTGGCCGAGATCAAAGCGGATTCTAAACTGAAAAACTTGCCCATCATTATGCTGACTTCGCGCGGTAGTGATAAGCATCGTCAGCTTGCGATGCGCCTAGGTGCATCAGCATATATTACTAAACCCTATCAAGATCATGAGCTTTTGCAGATGATTGAAAAGGTACTTCAAACACAACCCCTTAGTGCAGTGTAATTAAGTCCTATGGCTATTTTATCTCCCCTAAAATCTAGACGTTTGAGACCCCATAAGGGTGAGACAACTCAACAGGTGATTGTCTTCCAAATTCAGCGTGAATGGTTTGCGTTACCTATTTTTTCAGTTAAAAAGGTAGTTCCAAAAAGTGAGACTCAAGGGAACTATCAAAATGCTGAGGCTGGACTAACTGTATACGAAGGCAGAGAACTGTTAGTACTAGACATTGCTTATCAGGTGTTTGGGAATATTCCCAAGCCCACAACAAGTGCTGCGGCCGAACAATCTCCTGATGATGGGTATTTACTAATTATTCGCAGTCGTCAAGGAGACCTGGTGGGACTGCCCATAGCATCGTCACCGACTGTGCGGCAATTTGGTGAATCAGAAATTGTTCCGTTACCGTCCAACTATGCGGCCAGAGTGAATATTCAATGTGTTGCTGGCCTGATTGTGCAGCCAGATAATCAGCCTATTTTATTTTTCTTAAATCCAGATCAGCTGTTACACACTCAGCCTCTGTTGCCACCGACGGCTTAATGCCACATCTCTAAATTGTTTTGGCTGTGGTCTTGAACCGATATAATCTGCGCGATCGCATAGTGTTCCAGCCTTAGTCCAAAAATATAGCTCTAGGTTAAATAAGGTTACGTTCTTTAAGCATTTTATTAAATAAGCCTTTTAACTTAATACTGCTAATTCAAAACAGGCCATAATACATGCACTTGCTGTTAGACACATCTCGGGGTGTAAGCCATTGGCTCACGCCACCTATTTCAAACCGACTTTAATTAATAGACGGCTAACAAAAACCTTAGCTTCTTTGTGATCAAATACTAAGAAGTTAATTGCCGAGCAAAGTTTGTATCTTAAACTACAAACACTGATGATTTAATAAGTCCTTAAACAACTGTCGCCTGCAGTATTGGTCTTGCCAAATTGATAAGGCTATCAATTTTTTTGTGTTTAAGAAATATTTCGACTTTTGGGCCAGTCCAGAAACCTAGGTGTTTTCTCTGTTTCAGAACACTGGCGTTCTCGCTAATTTAATATCCACGCATAGATGCCCTATGATGTCTTTAACCTCGAAAACGTTACTCAGGCTTGGGTCTAATCATAACAAGGTCACCAAGCTGCAACAGCTCCTCAGCCAAAAGCTGAGACCCATTTCCGTTACAGGTGTTTTTGACTACGAACCTGAGATTGCTGTTAAAACGTTTCTATCTCGTATGTTCTTAAGACCAGATGGGATCGTTGGATTCCTGACATGGCAGGCGCTTTTATCCGACGTCCCGGTTAATATGCCAACGTTGCATCCGGGGTGTTATGGCAGTGCAGTCGAG
>JBHJIV010000082.1:0-3227 GCA_050043105.1 Leptolyngbyaceae cyanobacterium
GGTATGACAAAGGTATTTCCTTAACAAAAAAAGAGATGCGCAAGATTGAGCAGCGGCTAGAACGCAATCCCCAGTTGCCCAAATGGGACATTTTGATTCGACCAGCTTAGCTGGTACTTTCTTTATGGGAAATCCCCTAAAGACTCTTGTCCTCCTTTGTTTATTAGTGCCTCTATCAAGCTAGCTGGATTCTTTACGAGACCAGCATAAAGAACGGCGACTTCTTGCCAATCTTTTCCCAAATCTAGCAGTGCAGATTCATAATCCTTTTGCTTGACTTCTCTCGCGGCTAAATATTCCTGAAAACTACGATGGGCAAACTCTACTTCATCAGCTGATTGACGTCTTACAAACAGCTCGCTAGTCTCTTCTATCTGCTTAATAAAAGTTTCCGGTTCTACTGCTACATCGGTCTCTTTAGACAATAGCTGTCTCACCTGCTGCTGCAGTCCTGCTCCAGCAATTTCAATCTTTGCTTGCTTTACCATGTTCCAGGCTATGCCTTGCAACACGACCTGAGCCTCATCTGCTGGTAATGCCATTTCAATTCCCTTATAGTCGGGACGGTCCTCTAGCAGCATTTGACAAAAGCCCTGATATAGCTTCAGCCGATTCAGCGGCAGTTTACGACCGGGACGAAATCGATAAAATGCGGCTAGCATACACAGCAGCAGCGGATTATCTGTCATATCTTGTAGTGCAGGGCGCTGCTCTATCTGATCGATGAGACCCTGCACCGCTTGCTGAGCCAGATCGTTAATCTCCTCTGGAGGACGACCTGGTCTCAATAAGGCTTCTTGGCAAGTATACCACCGTCGTAAAAACAGATTGCGCTGCTCTTCATTAAAGGGTTGTACGGTTACTGCCATCCAGGCCTGAGAGCTGTCGTAGCGGTCATAACCTGCAGGTCGTGAGGTGAGAATAAATAACGCCGTTTCTCCGTAGGTGGATACTGCTCGATTGATCCATGTGCTGACTGCTTTGCATTGTTCTGTCGCAACTTCATCAAAGCCATCAATCATCACGAGAGCTTTGTTTTGGCGCAATAATCGATCAGCCCAGTCTCGATTTAGTTCCAGGGTTTGGCTGCCGCGAATATTAGGTAAGTGATGCTTTGCAATCAGCGTTGGTAAATCCGGTGCCTCCTCCTTCGTCATTTCATCTCGCCAGTCTCGCAGATAGAGCAAAATGGGAATCAATCGGGGTACTTTCTTCTCGCGACATAGCCGACCGGGGGTAAGTCCATAGCGATAGGCAATATGTCGCAGCAATGTGGTTTTACCGTAACCCCCCTTCGCCAAAATAACGATGCGCCGATAAGCCGGTGTCTTTTGTGCCTGTCGTAGCAGATCCCAGATAGATAGAGTCTCTTCAGTGTTTTCTAACTCGCCTTGATTAGCAAATCCTGCAGTCAGCTCTGTCGAGTCAATACGGCTATTTAAGCCCAGGGGCACATAAACCTCTTCTAGCTGAGGCACTTTGTTTAACCTGGCATCGGCGATTCCCTCAGCTTGATACTCACGACATACAACTGCCTGCCGCTGGGCAAATTTCTGGTCTGTTTTGGCAAATGCCCACTGCAAACGTCGGTTTTGTCGTCCTAGCCATGCTGCAAAAGCATCATTATGGCTTTTGCCCAAAGCTCCAGCCTTTTCATTAGACGCGACAATAAAACCCTCAGTGTAAGATGCCCAGGCTCCTGTCGCCACCAGCACTGGAAACATCAATATTGCTTTGAACCATTCCTCAGCTAGGGCAAAATGCACCAGTGCCCAGCCGCTACCTCCCACAGGCATCAGCCGAATCACCGTATTGATTAACCGTGCTACAAATTTACTTTCTGGGCTAGGAGAGGGGCTGCCGGAGGCCATGGGCAAATGCTCAACAGTACATCACCACAATAACTATTTCTAGGCTGAGCTAGTCTGGAAAATATTCTTATAAATGATGATATTTAGGCATTACTTTGATGGTTGAGCTACTGATGCTCCTTAAAGACCAATGAGCCAGCTAGACTGTAAACAAATGTTCTGACGTGATGAGCAACCCATGGTCCAAGCCGTTGACTTCAAACAGATGGGCTTTAACGAGTTTATCCAATGGGTGCCTGACGATGGCAAAACCTATGAACTGCATCAAGGTGTAGTCACCGAAACGCAACCAACTGGGCCCCACGAACTCGTAGGTGCATTTATCGCTGAGGAGTTAACTCTAGCTATTCGTAAACGTCAGCTCGCATATACCATTCCTAAAAGCTGCTTACTCAAACCCCGGTTACCAGACTCTGGCTATCGACCGGATGTTGTCGTTTTGGACAAAGTAGAACTCATTAACGAGCCGTTGTGGAAAACCGCTTCGACTGTTCAATTTGGCAAAAGTATTCCGCTTGTTGTTGAGGTGGTAAGCACCAACTGGCGCGATGACTATGCCCACAAATTAGTCGAATACGAGACAATGGGCGTCACAGAATACTGGATTGTGGATTTTCGGGCTTTGGGTGCTGTGCGCTACATCGGTCAGCCTAAACAGCCAACTATTACAATTTGTCAGTTGGTCGATGGAGAATATCAGCTAGAGCGGCTAGTGTCAGGACAGCCGTTATGCTCATCTATTTTTCCTGAGTTGGAGCTGACAACGGACAAAGTGTTTCAATCAGCTAAACTATAAGCTCACGGTTCGCTAGAAAATATAGGAGAATAGCGAACAGCGTAATAGCGTCCAAAACCATATCCCAGCCAAGCAATGGCCCAGTTGATCAGTAACGAACGCGTCGATGATATCCCACTGCTATTAAGCCAGATGCAAACGCTGGGTTTGAGTGAGCTACTCGACGAACACTTTGCGCCCCATGGGAACTGGAAAGGTCTGAGCCTAGGCAACGTAGTATTGGGTTGGCTATCGTACATTATCTCGCAAGGAGATCATCGTCTTAATCAAGTCGAAGACTGGGCAAGGGGACTGACTATCAGCTTAAAAGCCTGTCTGAGTGAGTCATTACGACCATTAGATTTCAGTGACGACCGGCTAGCAACAGTGCTAGACGAATTGAGTCATGACCTAGCGTGGGAGCGCTTCGAGGGAGTTTTGACTAGTCAAACGGTGCGGGTGTATGACCTGAGCGTAGAGACCGTTCGGATAGATACGACGACCGCTAGCGGCCATCGAGAGCCGACAACAGACGGTTTATTTCAGTTTGGGCACAGCAAAGATTATCGACCCGATTTGCC
>JBHJIV010000083.1:0-10871 GCA_050043105.1 Leptolyngbyaceae cyanobacterium
GTAGAGTCAGTGATTTTGTTTGCTACTTCTTGTGCCTGGGGGCATCCTCTGCGTCTGTGTCTTCTCTTGCTAGTCTTCGCTCATCCCAATCTATTTTATCTGGTGCGGGGTTGGGCGTTAATTAACGGTCTGGTGCTTAAAGCCGATGCACCCCTAAAATCTCTTGACATTGTTAAAGCAGCAACCTCTGAAGGATTGTTACTAGTGCCAGCCGGTCCAACGGTTGTTAGATTTGTCCCACCGCTGATTGTGAGTGCTGCTGAGGTGGAGGAAGCGCTAACAAAATTAGCCGAAGCACTGGAGAAACTAACCAAAGCCCTGAAAACGCTCGATTAACTTCAGCTGACTGAGTTTGGTTACGGTTGAGGAGATCCTATCTTTAGGGGAGTTAAACAGATATTTAACTACGAGGCCAACAAACATCCGTTTTTAACATGTAACACCTGTGAAGATGTCAGCCAGTTGGCATCAAAAGAACCCAGATGAGTTGTTGTTATCAGTGTTTGAAAGCGTTCCTTAATGGTCTCGAGCAACTGATTCTGACGATTTAGATCTAGCTCAGCTAGCACATCATCGAGCAGTAACAGCGGAGGTTCTCCCACAATATCTTCGATGAGCTGAAGTTCGGAGAGTTTGAGAGCTAACACGAGAGTACGCTGCTGTCCCTGAGAGCCGTACTGTCGGGCGGGTGTTTCGTTAATAAAAAAACTAATGTCATCTCGATGGGGCCCAACTAGCGTAGTACGCTGATAATATTCAGCCATGGCGCGAGACTGTAGTTTTTCCAAAAAGGCTTGCTGGATCTGATTGGCATCATCCGTATCCACATCCACATTGGGCTTGTAGTGAATCTCTAGCCGCTCACTGTTACCACTAATTGCCTGATGCCAAGCCTGAGCGATGGGAATCAGCCGCTGTAGCATACGGGCCCGTCGTCGAATCACCCGAGTTCCTAAGGTGGCTAACTGTGCATCCCACAAGGCCAGCTGTGTGGGGTCTAGAGGCGGTGTCTGATCGGCGTCAGCCGTCTGTTGTTTAATAAATGCATTGCGCTGTTTTAGTGCCTGAGCATACTGCTGCAAAATGTGGGCATAAACTGGCTCTAGCTGCATCAGCAATGTGTCGGTCCAGGTACGTCGCTGTCCAGGGCCTCCTCGTACTAGCTCAAGGTCCAAGCAGGAAAATTGCACCGCATTGAGATGACCCAGAAAATCCTGCTGTCGACGTAGGGTTTCGCCATTGATCATGGCTGTACGGCGGCTGCCGCTGCGTAAGGTAAGCTGCAGTGAGGATATCCCCAGTTCTCGCTTTAGGCTGGCTCGGATTTGGGCCGTGTTTGTATTGTTTTGCACTAGGTCGCGATCGCGACTGGTGCGGTGGGATTTTAATGTTGCTAATAGCTCCACCGCTTCTAGCAAATTTGATTTACCTTGGGCATTTTCTCCAAGCAAGATCGTCTTGGGTGCCAGAAACTCAACGGCCTGGTCACTGTAGTTACGAAACTGCTGTAGATGAAGGGACTGGAGAAACATAGAGGGTCAGACGTTACCTCGGGAGTCTAAAATTAGCTGTCTTGTTACGGTACGTTACATTTAGATTGGCTGATGTTTTGGGGCAATTGATTCAATGATCGATCAATGGGTATGGATTTGGCTATGGAGTTTGGGGCTAGTCGTCGCGATGGTTGCGATCGCAATTTTCCATCGTCGTCTCCAGTCGTCACTGGCAACAGCGCCCCGACTACCCTTATTAGAACAGGCCCCTGATACATTGCCGAGCGTCAGTTTGATTATTCCGGCCTATAACGAGCGTGTAAACATTACCGAATGTCTGGATGCAGCATTAGCCAGTCATCTCCCCAATTCCGAACAGCTGCAGGTGATTGTAGCCGATGATGAATCCACTGATGAGACAGCTAAGCTGGCGGCGGCGGTTGCTCTGACTGATGAGCGCGTCGAGGTGATGCCAGTGCCACCGCGCCCCACGGATATTCCTTGGCGGGGTAAGAACTGGGCCTGTGCTAATGCTGTTGAAAAGGCAATGGGTGAGTATCTAGTCTTTATTGATGCAGATGTCCGACTAGAGCCAGATGCTATTGCGACTGCCATAACCGATTGCCAAAAGCAGCAGGCTGATCTGCTCAGCTGTGGTCCTGGTATTATCTGCGGCTGTTTAGCGGAATGGCTAGTGCAGCCAGTAATGATGAGCTGTATTGCCGTGGGCTTTAATTTTGAGGCAGTCAATGACCCTAAAGACAAACAGACTGCCTTTGCTGCTGGGCCGTTTATGCTGTTCCGACGTGGTGCCTATGACCATATCGGCGGTCACCGGGCTGTGGCGACTGAGACCGTAGAAGATGTGGAACTGGCCAAGCGCATTAAAACCAGTGGTTTAAAGCTGCGCTATCTGCTCAGCACTGATTTGATCAAAGTGCGGATGTATCGTTCATTTGGGGCGCTATGGGAAGGTTGGACAAAAAACTACTATGAGGGCGGTGGGCGCAATCTGGGTGGTACTCTCTATTCTGCCTTTGCGCTTAGTTTGATTTTTGTGCTGCCCTGGCAGGGATTCGCGATCGGTTTAGGAAATGCAAATGTGATCGGTACTACAGGCTGGTGGCTGGTCACTGGCTTAGGAATAGTCAGTGTGGCACTGCAGGTGTATATGCGTTGGGCCGCGCAACGGGTGTTTAATCAGCCATTTCGTTACTGGTGGCTGGGCTGGTTGAGTGGTGGTATCGTAGTTGCGATCGCGCTGACATCCATAATCAAGACTGAGACTGGCTGGGGTTGGACCTGGCGTGGACGCTCTTTATCGACTCCCTAGTGCCGAAATCAGAAGCCATAGAACTCTACAGGTGTAAAAATACTTGATTAGAGCTTCAAAAAAACTAGACACAGTTATTGACACTACAATACTAAAAACTGCTAATATACATGAGCTGGTAACGAAAGCTGGCATATGTAGTGCATTAGCTACACATTGGGGTGTGGCCAAGCGGTAAGGCAGCGGGTTTTGGTCCCGTCATTCGTAGGTTCGAATCCTACCACCCCAGTTAATTTCATAGAGCTATCGACAAAGTTGGTTTAGTGACTGACCTAAGTTTTTTTTAGAATAATCGTCACCTGTCAGTAAGTCAGGATGATGATTGAAAGGGGCGTTATTGAATTTTTAGTTCTGCTCTTTTGAGTAAAGCGGTTGTCCGGGTTGGACAAGGCTATGAAAATCTTCTGCTCACAGTCATTACAGAGTTTAGCAAGCGGTATAACTAACGCCAGGTTTAGCACTTCTAACTGGCAAGATGTTTCTTGGGCCTATTGACTGTCTTGGGCTTTGATTTGTTGAAAATCTGTCCCTAGCTTCATCTCTAACTGTTCAACCCTAGGCAAATTACTTTTGAGAGGTTCAGGCAGTTCATCAAGCAATATGCGGACACTCCTAGCGGGTTTTTTGCAAATCTTAAAGAGCAACCTCTACAGTTGTTGTTCGCTTACTACGGCACAAAATGATGATGAGCTAAGAAAATATATCTCAACCGATTGGCCGTAATGGTGAAAAAGTTACAGCCCGTCTGGCTCTGTTTAATTTGAGGGCTGCTTGTAATTTTGTGTTTTGACAATTGAAATTGTGTTGGGTTCAGTAAAAATCCGCATGGTTTGAAGGCGATCTTCTGGGCATTCTCATGAATAACCTGACTAAGCATTAGGGTACAGAGAGAGTATGTCATACATGCCGGTCCTCATCGATCTAGACAGAAGAATCAAGTATGGCAAAGAACGTCGATTTACCGGGGTGCTATCGATTTCAGCTGAGTCAAAGTCTCTATGGCATCTGTACTTTTTAGTAGGGGAAATTGTTTGGGCAAGTAGCCGAATCCATACAAAACGTCGCTGGCAGAGACAACTTCTACAGCACTGCCCAGACCTAGTTAAACAAAACTGTAGCTCAGACATAACTTATAATTCGCTTGCCAAATTAGTCATACATAAGAAATTTAGCAGGGAACGGTTCTCGAAGCTGGTAGAAGGCTGCATTGCAGAGATTCTATTTGATATTGTCCAACAGGGAACTTTACAGTTTCAGGCGTCGCGAAAGCTACTAACCAGTAAAGCGACTTCCCGAGATGCCGCTAAATTTCCTTGTATTAGCCTGCAATGTCCTCAAGTTTGGGGAAAAGTACAAGAAGACTGGAAAATTTGGGAGCAAGCAAACTTAATCGATATTCTGCCTAATCAAGCTCCTGTCATTGTCCAATCCAACAACTTAAGGGAACGAACATCTTTAACGGTGTTTCGTGCTCTAACAGGACTAGTTGATGGCCAGCAAACGCTCAGAGATTTGGCTTTGAGAGTCAATCAGCCCTTAGCCCCCCTAACTTTATCGATCTTGCCTCATATACGAAAAGACTTTATTCGTATGGTGGATATAGATGATCTAAGTCCTAATATGGTTGCTACTAATCATTCTCCAGTATCGCATCCAACTCTTCCCAATCCTAGAATTCAAACTCAAGCAACCGTCAATTCAAACGATCTAATCCTCAACACTTTATCCCCTCAAACATCCACTGAATCGACAGTGGTTTATATCGATGACAGCCCGACAGATAGCCAGACGATGGCACAGATCATCCAAACTGCAGGATATCGCTACGTTAATATCGCTGATCCTCTACAAGCTCTACCACAGCTATTAGAACTAAAGCCTCAATTAATCTTCCTAGATTTAGTGATGCCGTTTGCTAATGGATACGAGCTCTGTGCTCAGATTCGGCGAATCTCTGCGTTTCGAGAAACCCCGATTGTAATTGTGACTAACAATGATGGAATTGCTGATCGAGTACGTGCCAAGGTGGTCGGTGCTTCTGGTTTTCTGGGTAAACCAATCAGGCAAAAACAAGTTTTAAAGGTGCTACAAAAATATATTCCAGATTATGGGGATACTGTAAGCAGTGCTCATCAGTATTCTAAACTTTCATCTTCAGTCTGACATAACACTGTTAGACGTTTGATTTTCAAATACTGTTGTTTGATTCACTAAAAAAGAGGTTTTATGGTAACTGCTTTGATTGTAGAAGATAGTCTAACGGATAGGGAGCGATTAACTCATTATCTCCAGCAGTCAGGAATAACAGTTGTAGGAGTGACAAGCAGTGAGGAAGCGCTTCTAAAAGTTCAATCTAAATTACCTGATATGGTTTTTTTAGATGTTGTTTTGCCAGGGCAGAGTGGATTTGAGTTCTGTCGTGACCTGAAGACCAATGAACAGACGCAAAATATTCCTGTTGTTATTTGCTCAACTAAAGACACAGAAGCTGATAAGCTTTGGGGCTCCATGTTAGGCGCTGATGCTTACTTGAGTAAACCTATAGATCAGCAACAACTCGCCCAGACGATTCAACAAGTTATGCATTGAGGGGAGTTGGCATGGTATCAGTGATGAGTGAACTACTACAGTTTTCGTCTGAAGACGCCGCTACACAAATTGATCCGCTGGGATTAGAGCCGATCCCTGACGACACGCGCCAACGCTTTCTACGATTTAAGCTCGCAGAGGAAGACAGAACGTTACTACCACTCCAAGACATCACAGAAGTACTGCAGTTAGCAACGGTGGAGATTTTACCGATTCCAGACATTTCAGATTCTATCTTGGGTGTCTGTAACTGGCGTGGTGAGATCCTCTGGCTAACAGATCTCAATGCATTGGTTGGTAATAGTCCTCTGTGGCACCAGGTTCCATTATTAGATCAGCCAGTTGTTATTGTGGTGCAATCAACCAAAAAAACGATTGGATTGGTTGTTCAGCAGGTGGACGATGTAGAGCTAATTGAACCTAAATCTATTCATCAGCAAACGGATCTCTATTCTTCTGCATTAGCACCCTATGTCACTGGTTATCTTGCAGATCATAAAGGAACTGTTTTAAATGCCATCGCTATTATTGAACAGTTCTTCTAGAGAGCAAATTCTCTTGTCACTTCACTTTTACTACTAGTTAAGCTTACCCATCGCTTATTTCAATATTATTCGATTTATTGAGGTTTTCTCATGTCAAATATCGCTAGCACTGACTCAGACCAACAACATTCCGAAGAACTTGAAGCCGTTCTCGATTCAGATGTCTCGTTAGAGAATACTACCCTAAATTTGACTGAGCCAACTCTTTCTGCTGAAGACTTAACCCTCTATGATCAATCATCTGACCAGGTCGTTCCAGAGATATTACCTGAACCAGCTACTGCTCTTCCTCTAACTGTAGAGTCTGTGCCATTTACCCCTATCAAAGGTAAACGATTGTTTGAGATCGCAAACGCAATGGCCCAGGCCACCGACCTAGAAAATCTCTACCAAATTACCGTTACTGAACTTCGCAAACGGTTTTCTGTAGAGCGCGCTTTGATCTATCAATTTCAATCTGCGGCCCATGGTACTGTTGTAGTCGAGTCTCTCGCATCTGGCTATCGCCCAATCTTGGGGCAAGCATTGGCTGCCCTAGCCTTTGGCTCAACTACCACTCAGCATTATCAGCAACAAGCTGTTATCAGCATCAGTGATATTGCAGAAGAGGCGACCACACCCTATCAAGCGCAGCTTTTTCAATCACTTCAGGCGCAGGCCAGCCTTAGCCTACCCCTCTTTTTAGAAGATCAGCTATGGGGCTTGTTGGTCGTCCAAAATTGCGAAGTCCCTCGTCAGTGGAGTGATTCTGAGATTGCTCTACTCTATCAAGTCGGTACCGAACTCATCCTCAAGCTGCAGCCGGTACGTTTTCAATCCGAACGGCAACTGCTCATTAGCATGAGTAGCAAGCTGCGTCAGTTATCTGATAAAGAAGCTCTTTTTCGGAGCGTTACTCGAGAAGTTAGAAAGTTCCTTAATGTTGATCGCGTAGCTATTTGTCAGTTTCGTCAAGACTATAGTCTCAAATTTGTCTTTGAATCAAAAATTGGCCAGGTGGCAGCGATGATTGATGTTGTATTGGCAGATAGTCATCTGCTAAAAGAAGAAGGAGGGGCCTTTCGGCAATCTAAACCGTTTGTTGTCAACCATGTTGAAAAAGATCCAGATCTTTCTCCTTGTCATGCCGAGAATCTAACGGAATTTGATATCAAAGCTTGTCTCATTGTTGCCATTTACCAGGGGCAGAAACTTTGGGGTTTGCTCGGAGCTTATCAACACACGGGTGCTCGGTACTGGAATCATGATGAAGTCAAACTGCTAACCCAACTGGGCGATCTTGTCGGGGTCAGCCTGCATCGAACAGAACTCATGCAGGAAATGGCTAGAGCATCTGAAAATCAAGAAGCTCTGCCTGAAATTATTAATAAAATTAGCAATATAGCTTACGCTGAAGAGATTTATCAAACTGCTGTGCAAGAAGTGAGAAAGCTTCTCAACATAGAGCATGTTTGCATTTACAAATTTCGCCCAGATTATTTTGGTGATTTTATCTATGAATCTAGCGTCAATGGGTCGCCGTCACTAGTAGGAAGCGCTTGGGAAGATACCTACGTTCAAAAGCATCAAGGCGGACGATTTCGTGACACTGAGCAACCGTTTCTGGCCGATGATGTTTACACAGCAGGTTTGAGCGAATGCCATATCCATACCTTAGAGCATTTTGAGGTTAAATCTTTCGTGATAGTTGCTATCCGGCAGGGGGGGAAACTTTGGGGCTTATTAAGTGCCTTCCAACATAGCGGGCCTCGCCATTGGCTAGAGAGTGATGTCAAAGTTTTACAAGACATCAGCCGTCAAATGGAAGTAAGTCTTAAAGGGGCTGATTATGTTGTCCAGCTGCAAGAGCAATCTGCCCAGATGGCAAAAGCCGTTCAAATTGGTCGATCAGTTTCCGAAATTATTCCGCAGATTTTGAAAGCACAGGAAACTGAGCAGATTTTGAAAGTGACACAGCGAGCGATACGACAACTACTGAAGTGCGATCGCGTAGCTTTTCATCGCTTTAACGCTGACTGGAGTTCTGAACTACTCTGTGAGTCGAGTGCGAAAAGCCAAGCAAATTCAGATTTAGAGGAAAGGCTGTCTGCAATTTGGCCAAAGCACAACTTGCAGGAAACTCAAGGAGGACCCTATCGAAACCAAGAAAGCTTAGTTGTTAATAATATCTATGCAGCTGACCATGCACCGTTAGAGATTGAAATGTTGGAGGAGTTTGACATTAACGCCTATATGGCAGTTCCCATATTTAACACAGGCCAACTGTGGGGGGTGCTGAGTGCCTATCAAAATGAGCAACCACGGTCGTGGGCTGAAGCCGAGGTTAATGCACTTAAACAAATTGGCTTGCAGGTAGGAACGGCTATGCAGCAAGCAGATTATCTAAAACGATTAGCCTTAACAACCCAACAGGAACAACTGATCAGTAATCTGATTGACCGCCTACGCAAAACAACCGATCTACCTCATACATTAAAAGCAGTAGCCCATGACATTCGAGAAATGTTCCAAGCTGATCGGGTAGGTATGTACAAATTTGATCCAGCAACTAACTACAGCGTTGGCGAGTTTGTTGTAGAAGACATTGCTCCGGGCGTACGGTCAGCTATGCTCGCTAAGATCCAAGATCGATGCTTTGCTGAAGGTCATGCAGAAAATTATCAAAAAGGTCGCTATTGGGTTGTCAATGATGTTAAAACCCTTGATATACCAGATTGCTTAGTTCAGCTACTGGCTGATCTGCAGGTACAGGCTAGTTTAGTTGTCCCCTTACTCAAAGGAGACATACTCTGGGGCCTATTCGCTATTCATCAGTGCCACAGTCCTCGTGAATGGCAAGAAACTGAAGTAGAGTTTGCCCATCGTATTGGCACCCAGCTCAATTTGGCATTGCAGCAATCCGACTATCTAGAGCAATTACAGAAGAAAAATAGTGCTTTAGAAGCAACAGCAACACGAGAAAAGAAATCCAAAGAACTGCTACAGCAGCAGGTCATGCAGCTACTGACAGAAGTCCGTCCAGCATTGGAAGGAGATCTAACTGTGCGGGCTCCTGTGACAGAGACCGAGGTCGGTACCGTTGCTAGTGCCTATAACAATACGCTCCAAAGTCTTCAGAAAATCGTTCTAGAAGTACAGCAAGCCGCTAGTCAAGTTGGACAGACATCTCAGCTCAGTGAAACTTCTGTTAGCTCTCTGAATATAGAAGCTCAACAACAAGCCAACTCATTAGAACAGACCCTGAAACGAGTTCAGGAGATGATGAGTTTTACCGAAATTGTTGTTAGCGATGCTCAACGCGTAGAGGTTGCCGTACAACAGGCAAACCAAACCGTACAGATTGGAGACACTGCCATGAACTCTACGGTGGATGGTATTATGGCCATCCGTTCCACGGTGGCTGATACCCACCAGCGGATTAAACAGCTTAGTGAATCATCTCAGAAGGTTTCTAAAATTGTGAGCTTAATTGGGCACTTTACCACCCAAACTCAGCTGCTGGCCATCAATGCCTCGATTGAAGCAACCCGAGCCGGTAAATACGGTCGAGGGTTTGCTGTTGTTGCTGATGAAGTCCGTTCTCTCGCTCGCCAATCTGCCGAAGCCACCACCGAGATTGAACAATTGGTACAAGAGATTCAAGTAAACACGGCAGAAGTTTCTACTGCTATGGAAACGGGCATTCAACAGGTAGCAGAAGGTACCAATTTAGTGACAGATGCTCGTCAAAATCTAACAGCAATTGTGGAAGCAACTGGGCAAATCAGCGAATTGATTCAAGGAATCACCCAAACTACTCACAAACAGGCAGCCGAATTTAAAGATGTGGCTGTGACTGTGACTGAGGCTACCGAAATTGCCAACCAAACCTCTAAAAAATCCGAGCAATTAACCCAATCTATTCATCAATTGTTAGCAACCGCTGAAACCCTCCAGTCAAGTACAGGAAAGTTTAAGGTTAGTTAAGAAAGAGTCTCGAGTTCTTAGTTTTAAGTTGAATAATTTTCTCCTCAGAAAATTACTTAAGATTCACCAGTCGACTCCTACAAGAGGCTGTGAGCTTTTCATGTGCCAGTAAACGCATCTTTCTACTCAATCATGATGTCCGATCCAGTGATCTCTCAGCAGGTTCCAGCCTATTTTTTGCAAGAAGCATCTGAACTGCTTCAGCAAATAGATACTGAACTACAAACTATGCGTCAGGACTTCAGTGTCGCTAAAATGCACAGTTTGATGCGGGCGGCCCATACCCTCAAGGGTGCGGCTGCCAGTGTGGGTTTAGACGCCATCAAAACAACTACCCATTCCCTGGAGGATGCTTTTAAAGCGCTATGTGTCCCAGATGCCACGCTCACAACCGCTGTAGAGAGCCTTATCTTTGAAGCTTACGATTGTCTACAGCTGTTGCTATCAGCCCAGATATCAGAGGCTCAAATTGATGAATCAGGCATCTTAGATCGGATGGCTAACGTCGTTGCCAAACTGCAAGATAATCTAGGCGATCAGTTTGGCAACGCCGGCTATCTACCCACATCATCCGAGCTTGGGTTTGACATGACTCAATCCATTTTTGAAATGGGTGTCACTCAGCGGTTAGACAATCTAGAAAATGCTCTTAAAACCCCTGATCCAGATACTTTAAAGTCTCTTTTAGAGGCTCAAGCAGAAGTCTTTTTTGGTTTAGCAGAGTCTTTGAACTTACCAGGCTTTGGGGAGATTGCCCAAGCCACTTTAACAGCTTTGAACCATCAGCCAGAGCAGGTAGTTCAAATTGCAACCATTGCCCTAAAAGACTATCGCACTGGTCAAAATCGTGTGCTTCAAGGAGCTCGCGCCCAGGGTGGAGCCCCCAGTTCTGACCTCAGCGATCTGGGCTCAACACGCCCCCCTCGAAAAACCAGCAAACAGCGT
>JBHJIV010000084.1:0-7385 GCA_050043105.1 Leptolyngbyaceae cyanobacterium
GGGTATTCCTGCTGGATATGAACGCACGGCTAACGCTAGAGGCTTAGACTAGGGCCTCAGTTTTTTGTGTGTAATCTCCCTCTATGAAGAGGTTTCAGCGATCATGTGGCGGCTGGTGACAGCTTCGCTAGTTTTACCCCAATCAAGACTAAGTCGCTTGGCCGATTGGGCTTGAGCATCACTATCCTTTGCCTTGATATTCTCAAAAATCATGTCAGTTTCTGGAATTTTTTTGGGGTTTTGTTTTGACCACGTTTCTCAACCGGTACCCCAATCGATTCAGAATGGTCGCCATCGTACTGGCCCCAGGGAGTTGGTCGTCATGAAAGCCTTGGGCTTTCAGTTGCGCTAACGCTTCCGCAGCGGTCAGTCGAGTATACGCAATCGAACTCATAAAGCTGGGGTCTTGTTGAGCATGAGCGTCGGCAAGTTGGTTCAATGCGTCGGCAACCTCAGGATGTTTCTCTTCCCAGCGCTGATTGCCTCCAAAGCCCGATTGGGCTCCCCGACAACGGATACCAGTCCGTTTCTCAGCTAATCCGACCGTGACACTCTTGCGGTTCCACCCAAACCGGCTTTCAGCCAGCCGAGCGCTGCCATGGCAATACTTCAATGTCATTTCAGCTTGAAACGCTCGACGCTTGGCTCCTGTCATTTGACGAGCTGCTAACCGAAGATCTGAAATGAGAGACTCATCCAATGACTCAGGGGGGGCACTAACAGTAGTCAAAAGCACATACTCCTTAGATGGCAAAGAGCAATGGCTTCAGTCTAGCAATTCGGTACTTATTATGTCAGAAATCGCCTAAGGTGATTTAGGATTTTGCGCGCTGCGCCAAAATCCTAAAAGTAGAGGTTATCCCATTTTCAGTTAGACAATTAAGCTCATAGTCGAAACCATGAGCTTAATTGTTCACAAGCTTTTATGTTTGGTCTAAAGTTCTCATTTCCTCCTGAACTTGAGTTCTAAATTCGCTCCGGTCAAACTTAGAGGTGTACTTGATGTGAATAACCACGTCTTCTAAGGCCAGTACGACGGCGTTCAGGATACGTCGCACTAGGTCGGGGTTGTTTTCTAGCGGAATCTCTAGATGCCAGTTAGAGACTGCGCCCGTGCCCTCAAAGGGGAAATAGCGATCGTCAAACACAAAGTTCAGGTCAAAGCTACCGAACATGCCATTGTCTCGCCGGGGATTAGACACTGCAATCTGCTGATTGGAGCGCCAATTGACCCGTAGGGCAGTCCCACTGGGCTGGGTGGCTCCTTCAATACCCATGAGATAACGCACGGCGTTGATATCTGGATCGAGCAGGGTTTTGTTGCCGACCTGGGTCAGACTGGCGTTAACGGTGAAATAAGGGTCATCGGCTAGGGGAGAGTTCTCGACAAACTTTAGCGATAGGGCAATGGACTTGATCACCCGGAAGTAATGGCCCGGATAGTCACGGTTATAGAGCGCTTCGCTGAGACTAAAGTTGCACTCGCCGCTGGTTACTAACTGTACCAGCGCACCCGCATTAACTCGACTGAGAGGAATTGTCTTCTCAATCTCCTGGAATCGGCTGTCGTTATCTAGATGGAATTTCTCCATCCGATTGAGGTCAAGCATCAAAGATTCGCCGGCCAACAGCCCCCGCCGCAGGCTATCCCAATGGCCAAAGTTAATAAACCGCTCATTGGTGGGCAGCTCATATTGCAAGGCCCGTTCTGCCGCTTTAGCAAAGTCGTAGGCCAGTTTGTAAGCCTGGAAATATAGTCCGGCAAGACGACCGACCATCCAGTTATAGAGGGCTTCGTTAGTGAATTTGCGCCGATAGAAATCAGCAGTCTCTTGGTTGTTTTGGATGGTGCGCTCATGAATGGTAATCGTCTGTTCTGCCCGTTGAATTTGCAGTTCAGCAATCTCAATTTGTTGATCTACCTCATCTAGGTCGCGATCAGCCGTAAATTGCTCTAGCTGCCAGCCATTGAGACGTCGCTTGTACTCACCGATTTTGCCCGTGAGACTACCCGCCGGACTAATCACGTCAGCCACAATGCCAGCGATGTCACCAATGGCGCTGGTCTGACGAGAAAAATAACTGCCGCCTGAACTGGTGGTTGCAAAGGGTCCTAGACCGGCGATACCGGCTTCAAAATCAGGTAAGGCAGCAAAGCCAGCTTCTAGCGCTTTTGTAATCGACCACCCAGACTTAAAGACTTGGGCTGTTGTGGTTAGCACAATTTCGGTAATTTCTTCATCAGACAGAGAGGCCACCCCCGTTCCGCCCTCGATTAGGTCTGTAAAGTGCTCTAGCCGATTGTTAATGTTTTCGCGACTAATGGTAAGGGCCTCTAAAGCCCCCTTAGCTTCGTCTCTTTCAAGTTCAAGCACCCGAGTGGTCAAATCTAAAAGATTGCGCTCGTGGGTCGTTTGTAGAACAGCCAGCTGTTCTGCATCGCGTTTTTCGAGCACATCTAGCAAGGCCGCACCAAAGTCTTTAACATTACCAATCATCTCCTTGGCTCGGTCTAGCATAAAGCCATAGCGGTAGTGGGGGACCGGCACATTGAGATCTGATAGCAGACTGCCAATGTCACGACCTCCGGCTGCGGTTGCTTGCACCAGTGCCCGGACATCAATCGGAGGTTGAAATAGGGCCAGCTGCCGGAAAATACCTTCAATATTCAGGCTATGGCGGATTTTGAATAGTCGGTCTTCAACTCGATCCCAAAAACTAATGAATTCGCTGTTTTCTGGAACACAGAAGGTGGTGATAATGTGGCCGTTTTGGGTCAGCGTAATCGTACCGCTGCTGGCAAACCGGTCATTGTTAACATCCAGCTCGGTCAAAAAGTCGGGGAGAAAATCCGGTTCTTGTTCAAATGCGTCGCGCAGCCCCGCGTAAGTGCCAATTTCCTCAAACGTGCGGGTAGCTCTGGCTTCTGGCCGGGGACCCAGGAGATTAAAGGCCAACACATAGAGCAGCAAGGCTTCGTTAATCGACTCGCGGTTTTCTTGGGCAAACAAGTTGTCGCCCCAGTCCAACAGGTTGTCGATATATTTCATCACTACGGCCTTTTGATACGCGTTGATGCGTAGCCGTGCGATCGCATGGGGGTCAAAGGGATCGTTGCGGTAGGCTGCCAGTGCCGCCTCATTATCTAAAATTGCCGACAGCGGCTCTAGCGGTAAATCCCGGAAGGGCACAAAGCGCCAGTAGCGATTGCTAGGATCATCCCCCTCACGACCAATTTCTGACGTGCCGACGGTGGGATTAAAGATGTAGTGATACCACTGCTGGGCCTCAGCAAAGTTTTGATTGGTATTTAGCTGGTTGGCGATAAAAAACGGAATGTGGAAAAAGACTTCGTAGTAATAAAGCCCCAACGCCCCTTCAAAATTAACGGTGTCGCTAATGCCATTAAACCGAACAGGAGGAATAATCAGCTGACTGTTATAGTCATAGCTTTCAAAATCTACCTCTGCCGTACGTTGAGCGTCCAGGCTCAGCAAGCTGTCTAACCCTCCCTCAAAGAGACGCACGCTCAGGTTTTCAATAGCAAAACTACTCAGTCGCGTCAGCTGGTAAATCGGTAAACGGTCATTGCTGGCATCCAAAGCCCCATCGGGGGCAAAAAACAAAGACAGGGCTTGGGGTTCCGTACCCGAGTTGCTGCTGCCATAAGTAAACCGTAGACGTGCTTCAGTGGTCAGCAGTTCCTGAGCAGACGTCTGGATTAAGAACTGCTCATCCCCGGTACCCAGAATGTACCAGCCAGGCTGGTTATGGACATCCTGCAGCGTCACCTCATTGACCGGCAGATCGTTAATCAAAAAGTTGAGGTCAGACGGCCCATCTCCAGCCGCAAATGTATCTGTCACCAGGGTGGTATTTTGGGCACCGTAAAGGTCAGAAGCAGACGAAATGGCAACATCGTAATGGGGAATATCGCTAAACCGATGTTCCAAAGTTAGGATAAAACTCTGTTCATCTAGATTGTTGCGTCGGGTGCGGATAATTTCATCGCCACCATAGAACAGAACAATCCGCTCGCGGGGTTCAATAATTTGGAATGGCAGCTGGACTGTAAAGTTCAAGGTTGAAAGCACTAACTGCAGCGGATCAGTATTGGCTAACTGACGATTTAGCGCCAGTCGAAACAGACCAACCTGGCGAGCTTCAATCCGCTGATTACGCTCATTGCGAATGGTTTCAACCTCCCGTGCTCGATCCCAGGCTCGGAACTCGCTGATTTGGGCAACCAGGGCAGCGTCTAACCCCAAAATATTATCTGGCAACGTAGAGATAGTCCCGGCAATGGCCAGCGGCTGGATCACGGGTAGCATCTCAGACGGCACCTCGACAGAACCGAGGGCTGTGGTTTGCTCTGTATCGGTTTGATGCAGATAGGCCGTCAGCGTGTAGGCCCCATCGGTATGGGTCATAACGAGCGCAAAATGCCGCCAGGCCGCATAGGGTAAATCGAACGCTAGAACCTCCGATTGATCTAGCCAGATGCGTCCCCTAACTCCGTTAGAAATCCACTGCCTAACGCTGCTCAGAGCATCTCCGCCCAGCTCGATGGGGTTGATTAAGCGGGTTTCAATATCCACCTCAGTGTCAGTCTGCAGATCCGCTAAGAGACTGCGGAACCCGGCTTCAGCATCCATTAATACCTGCACCACCTCATCGGGGGTATTGCTAATCTCAGGATTGTTGAGGATGGCTTCTGTCTGGCTAGCAGCCTGGGCTAGTAAAGTTTGCAGCGTGGAGAGTTCTGACTGAGAAACACCCCCCACTGTGAGATTTACAATCGCTTGGTAAGATGCCTGAGCCGCACTCACGGCCTCCACCAAACCGCTGAGGGAGCTGATTTGATTGGTGGCCGTTACCCTCAGGCCCGCATAGTTAAACAATTCAACTGTGGTCTCTACGCGCCGAGGCGACCCATCGGGGTTGGGGTTAACAAAGTTCATCCAGAAGGACCAGGTGAGCGCTTCCATCGATGCAAAAATCGGCAATTGCGTGTTGATGGTGGCATCCGCTGTAATTTCAACCACCCGAGCATTTTGCTCCTGCTGTACTTGATCAGGAATGGGGGGCTGAAACATCGCGCGTTGGGCATACACCTGTTGCCATATGAGCTGACGTCTCTGGTCTTCTTGCAGAATTAAATCTATCGTGACCACTTCGTTTAGGGTGATGAATGCAGCGGCGACAGCATCGTTAGCTGTTTGAGCCGCTTCACTCACCGATGCAATGGCAGCAGACAGAACAAGAGATCTAAACGAAAAGATATTGAATATAAAGGAATCATCGAACTCGTTGATCTGCCGTACGAGTTCATTAATTGCCGCCCGTAGCGCATTGGCCCTACTGCCTAGCTGGTTGATAATGGGGGTTAATTGACTGGCAAAGCGAGGAGATCTATCAGCCACACCCTGTACTACAGTCTGTGTATCATCAATTTCTGTTGCTAGCGTCTGAGCCAGACTGATAACCTGATCAAATTCACTTCGTTCAACGTTCCCCAAGTTCAGATCGCCAATGTAGTCTTGCAAGTCATCATGAGCCTGGTGGGCCTGATCAAAGGCGTCTTGCACATCGGCAGCCCCTCGGATGGCAATTTCGTAGGTTTGGGGTTGCAACCAGCTGCCGTTAAAGTCTGGGTATGAGTAACGAATCGACGGTCGATAAACGGGTATGGTCTCGTTCTCATCGTCGGCAGCGGGCTGCGATAACTCTTCAAATTCGACCCAGAATAAAAATAGTCGACCAAAGGCAAAGACAGGAGACGCAATCTCAGCATTGATGGTCAAATCAATGCGTTTCCAGGGCAGCCAGGTAATGCCATTCACCAGTTCGCGGTAGTAGTAGAGCCGGGGTTGGGTGTTGGTGCGCCCGACTAAATAGAGCACATCATCGGCGCTCGGATCGTCTAGAACCTGGTGCCGGTAAGCTCCCACAATTCTTAAGCTAGCCAGTTCAGTAAAGCCATTCAAGTAGGTGGCGTAGGCCTGGGTTACCGCATCCTGATTGATGTCAGTCTGCATGAGGGCCAGCTCTAGGTCCTCAAATAAAGGCGTTTTGGTGTCTCGCAGTTCGGGCTCAATAAAGCTTTCGGGGAAGAGGAACACTTTTCGATTGGCCTCCCACACCCGGAAGTTTTGCATCCATTCCCACTGGTCGACAGGGATAGTCGCTGGGTCAGCCCCTTTTTCCAGGTTCATTAGGCAGCGCTGCACGTACTGCTGCAGTGCCGCTGTGCCCTGCACAATGCGAGAGGTTTCGACGGCGCTGCTGACCTGCACATCCAGTAGCAGATATTCCGAGAGCAGATCAGGGCTGCGGCGTCCCTCAAAGTCTGTGGGAATGTCTTCCATGGCCAGAGCTAAGAGAGCATCTCGCTTTTGAATCGCCAGGGGGTCGCGCAAAGGCCGAAAGACCTGGGGCCACTGCTCGTCGGTGTACAGCGCGCGCAGGGCGGGCAATAGGGCATCCGCCTGCTGTCGATAAAAGGTGAGAGATAAATCATCTGTGGCCGCCAGCTGTAGCATAAAGCTGATATCTACCCGCAAGGTTGCCGCCAGGGCAAAGCCTCGTTGCAACAGAAGTAGATTTTCTACCCGGTTGTAAGCGAGAGTCGCGCCAAAGTGGGCCATCAGTGTGTGCAGCTGGGGAGAGTCCCAACCGCTGATTTTCAGAATGGCCTCTGTCACCAGGTCCAAACCAGGTTCTAGAGACAGCAGCTGCACCAGCTGGTCTTCGTCACCGCCAAACGCGGTCTTAAGTTCCGTAAACGTAAACAGATTAACCAGGTCTGTGAGCGTAGGTCGAAACACATCGCTGACGCTAAAGCAGGCGGGGTGCTCCAGCAGCACTTGAATCTCGGCGGTGGTCAGCTCAAATCGGGTGACCAGTAAGAGAATCTTGTACAGCCGGAAGAAGTAGTCAAGCAGATCTGCCGGAATAGGCTGTGCTTCTTCTAGGGACATCAGTCGAGCCAGCAGACGAGAGGGGTCGCTTAGGGGCTGACCAGCGGACTGGAAATAGCTCAGCACCGCCTGCAGGGGGTCAGGATCGGTTCCCAACAGTTCTGATAGACCCGCTAGAATAGCGCTGCGCTGCTCATTGCGGTAGTTTACCAGCGTTTCGGTAATGGTGGTTTGGCGGTTGTTCTGGTTTTCTAGCACCGCCTGAATTTCGGCTAACACGGTGGGGTTGGGCGAGCTGTCACCAAACGCTTCGGGAAACTGATCGAGATCGTCAGACCGCAGGAAAATGCCGTACACGATAACAAATCCGGCAGATTGCAAAGCGGCGAAAATGCTGGAGCCTAAGTCTGCAAAGGGGAAGGCCCAGTTATGTGCGATCGCAAGTTCCTTTAAATCCTCCGGCAC
>JBHJIV010000085.1:0-10645 GCA_050043105.1 Leptolyngbyaceae cyanobacterium
GGATGACTTTACCATCCGGGTAGAGGCAGGAATGGGGGCGGCCGACCTGCAAAGTAAACTACACACACTGGGGCAAATCTGGCCCGTAGACCCCCTGTATCAACAGCAGGCGACCGTCGGTGGTATTGTCGCGACGGCTGATGGGGGTTCGCTGCGACAGCGGTACGGCAGCGTGCGAGATACGGTGATTGGTGTACAGTTTGTCCGCTACGACGGCGAGGTGGTCAAAGCCGGTGGCCGGGTGGTCAAAAATGTGGCGGGCTATGACCTGATGAAGCTGATGACTGGGGCCTATGGTACTCTGGGCCTTCTCAGTCAGCTGACGCTGAGGCTTTACCCCATCACCGCCCAATCGCAAACCGTAGTGCTGTCAGGCACGCCTGAGGCCATTACAGAGGCGGCGCTACAAACTCGACTCCAGGGGATTACGGCCAGTGCCATGGATGTGGTGGCCACTCAAAACGGCATCCAGCTGGCAGGCCGGTTTCAAGGAATTACCGCTGGTGTTGAAGAACAGGTCGATAGATTTCAAGCGATCGCAACGGCGGCAGGGCTAACCAGCGAGGCTGTAGACGACGACTCATTTTGGACAGCACTGGCCAATCAGCTAGCCAATCCGACCAGCATATTGTGCAAAGTGGGTCTGCTGCCCACCCAGCTGGTGCCCCTGCTAACGCGATTGGCCCCGACTGGCCGGCTAGCTCGATTACACAATGCCAGTGGCCTGGGGCTGATTGCCCTAAACAATAACGGTTCGGCGGATGTGACCGCTATGATAGACGCGTTGCGATCGCACTGTAACGCCCACAAAGGCTATCTAACCATTTTGCAAGCACCATCTTCGCTTAGCCTAGAACCTTGGGGATATACCGGTAATGCACTGACGATGATGCAAGCGATCAAACAGCAGTTTGATCCCCATCGGCTCTTAAATCCAGATAGATTTGTCGGAGGGCTTTGACAGAACGTCTTGAATTTAGGAGGTTGAGTTTCTAGTTAGAAACCTCTGGACTTAAGGACTTGGGGAGCGATTGATCACTTAAAACTCAAAACTCAAAATTAAGCATTCATAACTCAAAATTAAGCATTCATAACTTTATGAGTACGTTCCCGCATAGAATGGTCAGGTCTGTCCGCGCATAAACATTTGTGAAATTATTCGTCTACCACACCCCAGAAGAGACACCAGCTGATAGTCTGCCTGCCTGTGCGATCGCTATTGACGTACTTAGGGCCACCACCACTATGGCAGCGGCATTTGCAGCAGGTGCCGAGGCCATCGAGGTCTTTAGTGATTTGGACAAGCTTGTCCAGGCCAGTCAACAATGGCCTTCTGAGAAACGCATCTTAGCGGGTGAACGGGGTGGGCAGCGAGTGGACGGATTCGATCTTGGGAATTCTCCCCGCGACCATGCCCCTGAACATACCGCAGGTCGTCGTCTGTTTATGAGTACAACCAACGGCACCCGCTGTTTGCAAAAGATCCAGACAGCTCCGTTAGTCATGACTGCCGCCCTGACCACCCGTCAGGCGGTGGTTGATAAACTCATCGCTAAGCAACCCGAGTCGGTTTGGCTGGTGGGGTCCGGCTGGGAAGGAACCTACTCTCTAGAAGATACTGTTTGTGCCGGAGCCATTATCCATGCACTGATGGAAAATACAGGTCAGAGCTTTGTTGACTGTACAGGGAATGACTCTGCCATTGCTTCTGTAGGTCTATATGAACAATGGCAAGACCGTATGCTGGAGCTGATGCATGTGGCCACCCATGGTCAACGGCTACTGCGACTTAACAATACAGCCGACCTGGAATACTGCGCTCAGATGGATGTCGCGACTATTGTGCCAGAGCAAGAGAGTCCAGGGGTTCTAGTAAATCGGTAGTTGAGTAGAGACTTCAAAGCTCAAAACTCAAAACTTACAGACCTACACCGTGATACGTCGTCCTGCCTTGACCGCCTGCTCTAATGCTGTCGCCACCCTTAGAGAGTAGAGACTTTCTTCTGGTTGCACATACATGGGGGTGCCAGCTGTCAAATGCTCCACAACCCATTGAGTATCCTTTTGGAATAGTCCCTGGCGGGGGGCAGCTTCAATAACTTGTTCCCCAGCGGTAGTTACAAGAGCGCCCTCATTGCCATTAAATGTGAGGCATCCTTGACTACCCCTAACTTCTATATAGCGGCTACGCTGCCACAGACCTTCCCCTTTACCGTAGGTCAGCTCAGCCAGCGTACCGTTGCAAAACTGTAGCTGAGCGCTATAGAGACAGCTACGAAAATAGCCCGGATCTGATGGCTGCACCATACTCTGACAGCTCACATGCTCCACTGGACCCAACAAATTTGTTAAGCGATGGATTCTTGAGAGTGCCGCCATCAGCGGAAACCCCAATAACTCTGGACAATAGCTCCACTGCTTGGGAGCAGGTTGTTTAGGAGCGAGCGTACGATAGTTCACATAGTGGGGTGCCCCAATAGCAGCTATGTGCTGTTTCATCGCCAGATGCAGACCACCAATCAGCTCAATATGCTCAACATGCAGCAGTTGTTGACGATGCCGGGCTAGCTCAATTAGCTGGCGGGCTAAGGCTACATCCAACGCCAGCGGGTATTCGACAACAACATGCTTGCCATGATCTAGAGCCTGGTTTACCAAGGCTGCATGATGGGCATTTACTGTGCAAATAAAGACTAGATCAAGCGGTTGCTTAGACCAAAGCTCCTCAACTCGTGTTAACGATGTTATTTGGTGTTGCTCTCCGAACTGCTGTGCCCGCTCAGGGCTGCTGCTGCCAACAGCGACTAATTCAACCTGAGACATAGCCTGCAATGCTTCAACCCGTTTGCGAGCCGCAAAACCAGTACCGATGATAGCTGCGTAAATGGTCATTGGTGCTTAATTTTTTTGCCGTGATGTCCGATTAGAAGCCGAAGCATTCTTTTGATAATCTGACTAATTTTAGGACAGATTAATTAGCCTAGAAAAACTGCCGTAAGATAGATGATCTTTTTAATAACAGAAAGCCAGACTAAATTGAGAATAACTATCAACAAATTGTGGTCTAAACACCCTATAAGTTTTTTTTATGCAAAGATTAATTAATGATAAATTGATCGAGGTGTATTGCAGCGGTTGTCGCAACTGCCAAAGCCCTATATCCCTTTCCTGATAGATGTTTTAATGGGATCACCTACTTTCGGTGTTCGAAGGATCTATAAGTAAAACCATGGCAAAGACGACTGTTTGATTACGAATACCATTCAGCCATATCTTAGAAAAGTAGCGAAGCATTATGGTTTTCTCGTAGTATCAGAAATGATGTTGATCTAATAGATTCCTCACCAAACAATTTATAGGAACTATAAGAGTAGACAGGGTTACAATCACAGCAATAGTAGAGGATACTAGCATGGCAACCTTTAAGGTTACTCTGATTAATGAAGCTGAAGGTCTAAACACCACTATCGATGTAGCTGACGACGAGTATATTCTCGATGCTGCTGAAGAGCAGGGCATTGATCTTCCTTACTCCTGTCGTGCAGGCGCTTGCTCCACCTGCGCTGGCAAGATTGAGTCTGGCACTATCGATCAGTCTGATCAGTCTTTCTTGGATGACGACCAGATTGAAGCTGGCTATGTCTTGACGTGTGTGGCTTACCCAACTTCTGACTGCACTGTCAAAACTCATCAGGAAGAAGAGCTTTATTAAGGGTTTTCTAACTGTTTAACAACTGGTTGGCAACCTAAACGAGCGTTAGATTGTTAGTCAGTTAAAAACGCAGGTTCCTTGATTGTAAGGAGCCTGCGTTTTTATATGTAGAGAGCGCGCGCAAGAGAATCTACCGTGTGGCTAGGGGAGAGAAAAGCCAGGGTCTTCGGTCGATGTCTCAGATGCCGTTGGCAATGGTTCATCGGTCTGTGGCCAAAACACAATGTCCTCACTGATGGGCAACAGCTGAGTATTTGGGTAGTAAAACTGCAGAATGCGCTGATAGGGCCAGCCGTTTTCCCCTAACCGGTAGGACCCGGTTTGACTCATGCCCACACCGTGGCCAAATCCTCCACCAACAAAGGTATATCCTTTGAGCACAGGCTCGGTGGCGGGGGGGCTTGTCTGCTCGCCGTTAGGGTTGTCGGTTTCTTTTGTTTCTTGGTAAAGGGGGTCTAGATAAAACAGCTGGCTGCGGGGGGGAATCAGAGCGCTGACCACTTCGTTTTTATGAAGTTCAAAGTCACCAATATCTGTGTTGACTAAAAGAGTCTGTACCCGTCCTGTCTCAGACCGTTCGGTCACGGTTAACCCGGTCACTGTTTTAAGGCTAGCCATCGGGTTTTGGCGATTTGTTAGATACTGTTTAACACCTGCTGTAATTTCTTCAAGGGTGCCAGGGCGGCTCCAACGAAATGTGGGCCAGTCATCTTCGTTAAAGCGGTTTTGCAAATTGATAAAAGACCGGAAGTGGGTCTCATCGGATAGGGGGCGGGCGGCTAAGTCCCAGGTGACCGCGAGAGAGTCAACCACGGGCTGCAGATAGGGACGGTCAAAGCCATTCCACACTTCGCTATAGCGGGCCGTAATCCCACCGGTGGTGGATGAATAGAGGGCGTCGATTAGTTCACCGTTGTAGGTAAGCACCTGACCCTGGGTCGCTGCGATCGCACGATCCGCCCTGGCCACTGTGCCGCTCAACCCGCGATACACCTGACATTGAGTATCGGCACACAGTTCATAGTTATCGATGGCAAACCGACGTAGATTTCGCAGGGCATAGGTTCTAGCCAAAACTGCCTGGGCCTCAACCGCTGTCTGGGGTGCGCTCGGGCCAATCTCATGGGGCACCACCCCCCGCAGATAGAGTTCGATTGGCACCTGGTTAACCAGCGTATAGGTACCGTAGGCATTGGGCTGCAGTTTAAAGTCTCCCCCAAACAGCCGCTTAGACCCACCATCTTCAGCAATTTGCACCCGACGATTGGCGCTAGTGATGTTAAATACGTGACGATTGTAGCGATAGCCATCGGCGATAAACGCCGCCCTTGAAGCTTCAGTTAATACTCGACTGTCAATAAACGTATTGGTATGGCCAGCCTCCTGCAAACTTTCTAGCAGCAGTCGGCGCAGCAGCGGGGTATTGTAATTTTCCCGTTTAGCCCACACCTGCCATGAGCTAGGTTGAGCAACCTCGGCCTCAATTCCTTTTTCTGTCCATTGATTGGCACTTTCTTCAGCGCTTTCAAAGCTGCGGTGGCTGCTCAGTACCACCCATTCTTGCAACACTGGCTGCTCTAAGGGGGCAGCTCCGGCCTCCAGCGTCAGCTGCTGAGTGGTAATCGTCTGGGGCTCGTCTCCCGTTTCAAAGGTGACCGTCAACGTATCCCCGGTTAAGGGCGTCAGGACCAGACTGTCGTTTTCTTCTTCCCCAAACCGCTGGATCAATCCAATCTCAATTTCGGGATTAAGCGGTGTTTGAGCCATGATCTGGCCTGGCATAATCGCCAGCAGACCAACAGCAACCAGCATGTGTTTACCCAGGGAATGACTTACCATACGCCAATCAGCCAAAACCATACGTCTATCTACAGTAACTTTCAAACCATAGCCCAAACCCCGATCAACTGTGTTGGTAATTTATTGGAGTTTGAGGGGGATCACATAGTCATGAAAAAGGTTGCAAGTCGAAGTCGTTATGAGTATGATTAAGAAGATTCTAAAATACAGCCGAGCGATATCTATTCGATAATTGCTTAAGCTGCCCTATAGTATTTGACCAGGCAGGTTTATCAAAAGACGCACCCCTTACTAAAAGGAGACTAGTCATGTCTACGTCAACTCTCCCCATCAACATTGGTATTAGCGACGAGCAGCGCAAAGCGATCTCAGATGGTCTATCTCGCACTCTGGCTGACACCTATACGCTCTATCTCAAGACTCACAATTTTCATTGGAATGTAACTGGCCCTATGTTCCAGACGCTGCATCTGATGTTTGAAGGGCAGTACAACGAACTGGCTCTGGCCGTAGATGCGATCGCAGAACGGATTCGCGCCCTGGGTTTTCCGGCCCCTGGTACCTACAGCGAGTACGCCAAACTCAGCTCCATCAGTGAAACTGAAGGTGTACCCAAAGCAGAGGAGATGATTGCTCTGCTAGTGGAAGGTCAAGAAGCCGTAGCTCGGACAGCGCGTGAGGTGTTTGCGACTGCCGATGAAGCTAACGATGAACCCACAGCTGACTTATTGACCCAGCGACTGCAGATCCACGAGAAGAATGCATGGATGTTGCGCAGCTTGCTGCAGTAGGTAAAAACTATTGCCAGGAGAGATAGCCTATGTCCTCTTTAGTCGTTGGTTTCTCTCCTGTTGCTAAGAAAATACCATTGGACTAAGCGCCCCTGTGAGGGGAGTTTATGTTTTAAGAACAAACGCTACTTTGCTAATGTCTTCTACAAACTGGACACTTCTGACTCCGTAGGTCAGGGGCGATCGCAACTTCACTACCACACAAAACGGTCTGCGATTACCAAAGGTCTTTCGCAAATAGCCATCGTGGGCTTTAACTAAATAATGAACAGCACCATGATTCGCTTTCGACGTTTGACCACAAATTAAAATTACAGGATACGCATCTGGCTCTGGGAAAAATCTTGCCAAAATAGCGTATTCATCCTGGTCTTTTTTATAGTGATAGGTACGGTCTTTGGTCAAAATTGCCAGACTGTCGGGGTTGTCAGCTATGTAGTCGTTAAAGACAATACCCGGAAGGAAGTTGGCTAAATGAACATGTATCCGTTGATTAGACGAGGGTCCACCGATGCAGAATTCGGTGGTTGTGCCTGCAGGTTCTAGAATGCGGTCAAATTTGGCGATGGTTGCTTTACCGTTAATGGTATCGACGAGTCTGACCATCTCAATCAGAGTTCCAACGTCGCCCATGGCCATCGCGTTTTGGTTGCGTGGGTCGTGGTTGATAACAATCAGACAGTTTTCTTTGGGAGCTATGCCAAAGAAGGCAGAGCGACGATTGAGGAGTTGGGAGGTGCGAAGTTTAGCCCATGACCAGACGGCCAGGCCAGTGATAATGCTGGTGATCACACCAACGGTAAAGTTCTCGATTACTGATGGTGATAATAGTCCTTTCACTGGGAAGGTCGCCTGCCATAACTACTAGACTCTACATGTTACAAGGGTCAAATATCTAATAGCCAACTAGTTACGGCGGGTGACCTATCTTCTGCCAAGGGCTTTGGAATCTCTAGTGAACTCTATTCTTGACTCTTGTCATATTCATCGTGACGGTGAAGCCAAGCAGAAGGATAAGGCAGAGCATCTTCATCACGACCTTTGGGCACTAGATCCATGTAATGGTAGGCAGCATTGAGAATATCTAACCCCCGTGAGTAACATGAATAGGTACGAAAGATATCTCCTTGCGAGTCTTTGTAAAACACACTCACGCCAGGAGCTTCTTCAGTGGAGATTTTACCAACGCGGAAGTTATAAAACATCTCTCCCTTTTGTACTTCATCCGGTGTGAATGACACATGATAGTCGTAATTAAAGTCACTACCCAAGGATGAAACCCATTTAAACTCCCAGCCCATGCGTTTTTTATAAGCTTCTAACTGGTCCAAAGACGCTCTAGAAACAGTTACCAGGCTGATATCTCGATGGTTAAGATGAACCACAGTGCCATCAAAGTTATCTGCCCAAAAAGAACATCCTGGACAACCAGCCTGCCAATCGGGACCATACATAAAGTGATAAACAATTAGCTGACTGCGACCAGCAAATAAGTCTGACAGAGTTTCCTGACCATCTGAGCCATTAAACACATAGTCTTTTTCCACCTTGACCCAAGGCAGCTCCCGTCGTTCTTGACTCAGCTGGTCGCGCAGTCGAGTAAATTCTTTCTCTTTTGCCAAATGCTCTCTACGAGCGGTTAGCCAGGCTTCTCTTGATACAACTTGATGAGATTGCATGATCATTCTCCTCATATCAAACAAGTACAAGCGTATTCCATTAACTTGTAACTTGCAAGTTACAAGTTAATGGAGCGAAAAGTGTATGATATTAATTTGCGAAAGCTATAAATAATGCCAAAATCACGTCAACGAGATCCGCGCTCAGGATGTCCTATTACCAACGCCCTTGACATCGTGGGCGACCGTTGGACGCTGATTATTCTCCGCGATATGTTGAATGGTAAAAAGCGATTTTCGGAGTTTTTAGACTCCCCAGAGCGGATCACAACCAATGTGCTTACAGTCAGGCTGGTGTTGATGGAGGAAACAGGTCTGGTTAATAAAATTCCCTATCAGCTGAGGCCAAAGCGATTTGAATATGAGTTGACGGAAAAGGGATTAGGACTGTTGCCTGTACTTCAGGAGATTTGTCGTTGGGCCAATCACTTCATGCCAGAAACGTGGACAGCACCCTCAAGTTTTATGAATCGAACGATAAATTAGCCAATCTCAGACAGTGATGTGGGGTAAAGATAGCAAACTCGGATCATAAATAAATCTTGAACAGCTCAATTTCAAACCAGAACAGATGATTATACTGAAACTGTCTACCTAATCACCCATATCGGTAGATTAGGCTGACGTATTTCCACCTAATCACCTATATAAGGAGCTTAGGCAGAAATATTTCTACCTAATCCGCCATGTGGGATAGATAGGTGGAAAGTTTTCCTCTAAGTAATTTTTATGCAGCTTTAGTTACTAATGAAGGAGTATGCGAATTTGAAGCCTATAATACCCTTGGTCTTGCTGCATAAACCTGCGCAGGAGCGGACGGATTAGACATTCTGAATACTTGCCAAAATAATGGCCGCCGCTCAGCTACTCGTTAGGCGGCTGGTTGGGCGATAAGATAAAGTCTCAGCCTGGAAGTGGTGTGAGGCCTCACACTACTTCCAGGAATCTGACATAGTCTTTTGAGTTGGTGCGTTACCCTTTACTAACAGCACTTAGCTCTCTGTTAAAACAAGTTTATGGAATATTACTTTGCCCATTGTCAGGGATGGCTTCAGCGCCTAGGTTAGGGGTAAATGGGTTGGGGGTTCGGGCCTCTCCAGATCCACTCGGGTCTGGACCAAATTCGTCTGGTGACAGAGTATCCCGCTTTAGTTGATAGTAAATGGCTCGAGCTTGTGGCCCAAAGACAATTTTGTCCTCATTCTTTAAATCATAGGTCATTAACTTTCTGCCATTGATAAGCAAGCCGTTTGCGCTAGGTTTACCCTTTAAATTGCCATCAACAATTCGGTAGTAGTAAGTCTCGTCATCTCTTGGTAGTTGAACTAGTGTAGCGTGATGCCTAGAAACAAACTGTGAAGCCAGACGAATATCACACTTCGCATCACGCCCTAATGAATAGACAGAGCTATCGAGGACAATTTCTCGTCTCCCCTGGCTATCTTCCACAATGAGAATGTTGCTAAGTTTCATGAATCTTTTGATTGTGACGATGAATTCTAGTCTATCTGTAGAATCACAGATGCTCCCGGCAAAATATCCTCAGGCGCCTTATCTATGGGGACTCTGATGACACATAAGTTAGGCCCACATTGCTGTCCACAATCCGTAATATAACCCACCGCGATATGGACGCGGTCTTTCAGATCAACTCGGAATCAGTTCCGGGAGTATCTGCATTTGATTCTGCGTACTACAACCTACTGGCTAGGGAGTGTGAGCTGTTTCGATTGATTGAGGTTGATAGTCGGGTGGCAGGCTACGTTTGCGCAATGAACCGTTTCGCGACTTATGATGGAGATGAGTTTCACTGGTTCTAGAGCCACTTTCGTGAGAACTTCCTCTATATCGATCAAGTTGCGGTATCACGATTGGACAGGGGAAAAGAACTCGGTCGGGCTCTGTATGACCACTTGGAGACACACGCAATTCAGAAGGGAATAGCTCATCTGACGTGTGAGGTAAACTACGAACCGATGAATGCAGCGTCGCAAGCGTTTCACGCGCAACTTGGGTTCGAGGAACTAGGAAGACTAGCGACACGGGGTGTAGTGATTTCACTTTTGGCGAAGAGCGCTTGCTGATGAGCGAATGTGCATACGGTTGACTTGTTGGTCAGAGATTCATTGCCCGCCTGAGAGTAAAGCCATGCTCCATATACGCGAGATTACCGCTTGTGCAATAACAACAAGTGCTGTGCAGTCCATATCATCACAACCAGGTTCAGTATTGATATAAAGGACACCCGCTTCAGCCATGATTGACGAATAAAGCACCATATCGGTCGGAACATTGGTAGGGATGCGAAAAGACGGTAAATCCGATGATCCTACAGGAGAATACAGGGAGAGTCTGATAACTAGCGCTATCGGTTTACATTGGCTCAAGAACAGTAACCAAAGGTTTATGATCCGAGCGGCCAGTTGTGCCAGTCCAGGTTTTTAAGGGCTTAAACCCTCGGGTCATAATAGGGCCAATTGGAATAGTGAGCCCCATGGCAGACGTCTGCCATGGGGCTCACTTATCAAATGTCAATTACTTTGGCGGATGACGTCAATTAGATTGTCGGGTTGAGGGCCTTAAAATAGCCCCCTATGTACTATGGGTGGGCCTTTCATGTTCAGTCCGATAATTGACGCGACATTAGGTTAGGGATCGATCGA
>JBHJIV010000086.1:0-46198 GCA_050043105.1 Leptolyngbyaceae cyanobacterium
CAGCAAACGGCTACTGATATCGCTGTTACGATGCCTGCCAAACGAGGGGCTGTATATGGTGCGATCTATCGGTGGACCGGCGAAACGCTGCACCCCAAGTTAGAGGATACTGTTTTACCTGCTGCTGATTGGGAGTTAAAACAAGCCCAGTGGTCCGAATCATTGGTTCGAGCATCTTTAGCGTCAGGGACAGGACTGGGAGAGACCACACCGTCTTTACTGCAGCTCGGCTATGAACACTGGAAAGCGCAGCAATATACTAGTTGGCGAGAAGTGACTCCGTTTTACGGTCAGCATCCAGTAACGACCTAAATACTAATCCTGGTTTGCTTGCCCGTCGCGGCGACCTAGCTCATAAACACCGCTGCCGACACAAGCGATAATGCCAAAGCTCAGGGTCCAGCTACGACCCATGCTGATATCTAGCAAATAGTTGCAAAGACCCCCCGCCAACACAAACGGCACAATACTAAAGATCGATGCATAAAGCTCCGCCAAGTCGGATTTGTTTTGTCTTTTAGAAGATGCCAGCCAACCAAGGGCCTGATGTTCTAATGTACTCACCAGTCTTAACACCAGGGGTGAAAACATTAAATAAAGGGCTAATGCCCATAAAAATATTCCAGAAATCCAGACTGGATCAAAAATCATATATATGAGGAAAATTGTTAGGCCTGATTATTTAAAGACTGTGACGGTTTTTAATACACGTTCACTGTCTTTAACTAGGCTAAATGATTTGATACATTCTGTCGCCCTGGATGCCGAAATCATGAATCCCTGGGGATGAAGCGGAATTTATCGCTTGACCGTGACGGTAGTACCTATTTCGACATAGGTATATAGATCTTCAATATCTTCGTTGAGCATACGTACACAGCCGTGGGAGATGGCTTCTCCAATCAAATTTGCTTCATTAGTCCCGTGAAAACCAATTTCACCGTCACTGCTTGAAAGAAAGCCGATCCAACGTGACCCCAAGGGATTATCTTTGCCGACAGGAACTATCTCCCCTGTAATCGGATGTTGCCAACTGGGATATTCAACTTTTTGAATGATGCTAAAACTCCCTTCTGGTGTTTCCCAATCGGCCTGACCAATGGCAATCAAATACTCTTTGATGATTTCACCCTTTCTATGGACTTCTACTTTTCGCTCGTCTAGCTGTACTACGATTTGAATGTCGGACTGTTTGACGCGCTGTGCCAGGTGAGGGCGTCGACCGGTAGTGATTGAGTTACGGATATTACTTTTCACTTCTGGCGGTTGTGCATTTGCCGCCTTCCACCCAAGTGGATCTTGCCACTCTAGAAAGATCAGGCCCAGGGCTGAACTGATGCAGAGCAGAGCAAAACTGTGAGCTAAGGGATGAGAACCTTGCATTACAGAAAAGCCTAAATAAAGATGTGAGCGGCTATTGCGTCTTAACTATTGAATATCTTACCTGTTTCAACCTATTTCAACGGTTTTGTCAGAGGTGGTTTACGCAGTTGTAGCATGTTTGCAGACAACAGCGTAAACCACCTCTGAAGTTGTTAGAATTATCAATGCTGTCAGAGACTATGACATCGCAACCTGTTAATAGAGGCAACCTAGTGTGACCGTTAAACCAGATTGGCTTAGAGTTAAAGCCCCCCAATGGGAACGAGTGGGTAACGTTAAGGGTATTCTGCAGGACCTGGCCCTGAATACTGTGTGTGAAGAAGCCTCTTGTCCCAATATTGGTGAGTGTTTTAACGCTGGTACGGCTACCTTTTTGATCATGGGGCCTGCCTGTACTAGAGCCTGTCCCTACTGCGATATTGACTTTGAGAAAAAGCCCCAAGCGTTGGATCCAACTGAGCCTCTGCGTCTTGGAGAAGCGGTTCGTCGCATGGGGTTAAATCATGTGGTTATTACCTCGGTAAATCGCGATGATTTGCCCGATGGTGGTGCTAGTCAGTTTGTCCGCTGTATTGAAGAAACCCGTAAGCTTTCGCCAAAGACCACCATTGAAGTACTGATTCCTGATCTGTGCGGTAATTGGGAAGCCCTAGAGGTCATTCTGTCAGCCGCGCCCGAGGTGATGAACCATAATACGGAAACGGTGCCCCGACTCTATCGACGAGTGCGCCCTCAAGGAGACTATCAGCGTAGCCTTGAGTTGCTCCAACGGACCCGTGAACTTGCCCCATGGGCTTACACAAAATCGGGCATTATGGTGGGTCTGGGGGAAACTGACGAGGAAGTTCATCAGGTGATGAGCGATTTGCGGGCTGTAGATTGTGACATTCTTACCATTGGTCAGTATTTGCAGCCTACTCAAAAGCATTTGGGAGTTAAGGATTTTATTACCCCTGAGCAGTTTGACCAGTGGCGGCTGATGGGGGAATCTATGGGCTTTTTGCAGGTTGTTTCCTCGCCTCTAACACGTAGTTCCTACCATGCAGAGGAGGTTAGACGACTGATGACTGAGTATCCTCGTTCTCGCCCCCAAACTGTTTAAGCAAACAGCAGTAGTGCTTTTTCTAAGGTCTGTCTAACTGATGTGGCAGAGGCTTGTAAGGCTTGCTGTTCGTCAGCAGTTAGGGAAAGTTCTACAACTGAGGCTATACCGTTACTATCCAGGCGACAGGGAACCCCCAGATAGATGTTCCTAAGCCCATATTGACCATTGAGATAGGCTGAAACGGGTAAGATGGCCGACTGATTTTGAAGAATTGCCGCCACCATGGTAGCCGTGGCTGCGGCTGGAGCATAAAAAGCACCGCCGGTTTTAAGGTGATTAACTATCTCTGCACCCCCATGGCGAGTGCGTTCTATCAGGTATTGAATTTTTTCGCTTGGTAACAGCTCGGTTAAAGGAATGCCGCTAACGGTTGTGTAGCTAATCAGCGGCACCATCAGGTCGCCATGTCCTCCCAGTACCGTAGTTGATACATCCTGAGGGGGCACCTCCAATGCTTGAGCTATGAAGGTACGAAACCGAGCAGAATCTAATACGCCTGCCTGGCCTAGCACTCTGCTGGTGGGGAGACCGCTCGCTTGCCAGGCTAGATAGGTTACGACATCAAGTGGATTAGTGACCAAAATGATGTGGGCATCGGGTGAAAGCGGTAGAGCTTTAGCGATGACATCTAGAATGATGCCGCCGTTAACCTTGAGGAGGTCATCCCGAGACATGCCTGGTTTGCGCGGTAGCCCAGCTGTAATCACAATCACCTGTGACTCAGCTGTGTCTTTGTAGTTATTTGTCCCAGTTATGGTGTGGCTGTAGCCTTCTAGAGGTTGTGCCTCCGCCATGTCGAGCGCTAGTCCCTGAGGGCGGCCTTCAATGATGTCTAAGAGCACAACGTGCCCCAAATTTTGGGTTAACAGACAGTGAGCAAGGCTGGCACCAACATTACCTGCGCCAATGACGGTGATTTTGGGAATTGCAAACTGACAGGTCAGCACTGGCGTTATTGCACTCTCAGCAATAGCGGTAGTGTGTGGTGAGAAACTAGCGACTACCATAGGACTCCGGAGCGTCTGAGGGCACGTTAGCCAATCAATCGCCGTCGCCCAAAGACGGTTCACTAAATAGAGCTAATCCATGCTCAGATTAAAATCTCAGGTTTTACCTGCGTTCTAAGCTTGGAGAAGCTTACTTACTGTCTCCATTGTGTCGAGCACTACTTATCCCTGACAGCACTTCATCAGGATTCTTAATACGTTCGCAACCTACTTAAATTCTTCGAGCTGGGCTACCTGTAGCCAAATATTAGGCGTAGGTACACGACCAAACTTTACCAGAGCGTAGTCATCGCGAATTTCTAAAATCTCACCCTGGGTCTCAAAAATATAGGGTGGAAATCGATTGTCACTAGCAGTGGCTTCTACGCTGTTCTCTAGTTTTTCGCGCACAACGCGCACAAAGGTACCCTTTTTGATAGCCATTACTAAAAAAGATTAACTGCTGGTTATATTATCGCTTCTATTGCATCTGTCAGGTTAGTTAGGACAATCGATATCCCTGAAAGCCCCAAATTACAACAGCTAACCTGACTAGCAATCGACGAATGCATCCGTCGATTGCTAGTCAGATTATTTCTGGCAGCTTGGGCAATAGTGGGCTGAACGTCCGGCGAGTTTAATCCGCTTAATTGGGGTGCTACACACGCGGCATGGCTCATCTTCTCGGTCGTAAACCCACGCCACACCGCCGTAATTACCATTAATGCCGTGGATGTCACGAAAGTCACTAAAGGTGGTGCCACCGGCTTCAATACTATCGGTCAGTACTTTGCGAATGGAGGTGTGCAGACGTTTGAGACGGGCCTGCGAGATGCGATCGCATTGTACCTTTGGGCGAATACCGCTTAAAAACAGTGCCTCATCAGCATAGATATTACCAACCCCTGCTACCATGGCTTGGTCAAGTAAGGCATTTTTAACAGGGCGCTGTCTTTGCTTAAACCAGCTTTGCAGGTAGCTGAGAGAAAACTCATCGTCAAAGGGTTCTGGGCCTAGGCGCTGTAACCCCGTCATAATCTCAGCAGGCTGCTTATCAGGAGGGACCCACCAGAGACGTCCAAATGTGCGCTGGTCAACGTAGCGTAACTCACGTTCATCATCAAAAAAAAGTCGAACACGACAGTGGGACGATACCGGCATTGATTGGTCAACCCATAGCAGCTGTCCCGTCATACGTAGATGACAGCCTAACCAGCCAGCAGGTTGTTGGTGTCGTGTCAAAACTGCTAACAGATACTTGCCTCGACGCTGCCAGGCGGTAATCTCAGCTTCTGAGACTGCAGATAGAAAATCTTCTATAGAAACGGGGTGGGCAATGCTGCGGTCTAACAGCACTTTCCCACCCCGAATAGGTTGATACAGAGTAACTCGACTGAGCCCTCGTCGGACAGTTTCTACTTCAGGAAGTTCTGGCAAGGTAAGTTAGTCAAACTATTTTGCTAATTCTACCAAGCCGCTATAGAGCGATTAGACTTCCTTTAGTTCAGATTGAGCAAAGTTGTTGGTGTTAACTCCGGCGTAGTTAATTTTGTCAAACCGAACAACGACTGAATACTTAATACCACTTTGGTCAACAGAAGCAACTGTACCAACATCTTGATACCAATAAGACTCTTTCCGCATGATACGTACTTTAGATCCACGCTTAACCATGAATAGTCCTCTCTTGTTCAAAGACGAGTAATGAATGGGAGCAGCAAGCTACCTGTTCACCAGGGTACTACTCCTCCGAACCGAACTGGCCTTCCTGCCATTTAAGAATTGTTGCATATCGCAGATTTTAGAAATATTTCTTTAGAAACTAAAAAGACCGACGGAATTGGTCTGATGGTTTCCATACAATAAAAGCCGTTGATTAACTAACCAGCGGCTTTAAAGGGTTATTTGGCTGTGGCAGCTTCTAGAGCTAGATGCCTGGACGAGGGAGTACAGGTAAAGCGCTGAGGGTAGAAACCTCTTCAGCTGGCGGTGGCGGCGCTTCCTCAGCGGCAACTTCTTCAGCGGCCGTCACCAGACGCTCAACTTCAATGCCATTTTCCACCAGAATGACCCGTGGTTCGGCAGAGCGTGTATCAATACGCTTCACAACTACGCTACCGCCAGCAATGCGCTCGCCTTGGCGAACATAGCGCTCAATTTCATTAGGCGCTTTGACAATGGCATAGGGAGAACCACCAATCTGAATCACTCCAGATACCCGTACGGCTCTCGCTGTTGTCGGCTGGGGGATTTCTGGTAGCGCAGCAATTTCAGGATTAGCTCCGACCTGGCGTGGTTCTGCCAGACCCGGACTGCCCTGTGCTGTGACATTAGTACCCACGCCAGTAGCACCAGCTGGTTGAGCGGCTGTTACTCCACCAGGCCCAGCTTGGCCTCCAGCCTGGTTGGCCTCTGGAATTATAGGCTCAGGAGGAACTAGGGGAATTGTTAATTCGGCAAAGGGGTCGTTCCGAGTTCGCTCTACACCAATCGCTCGCTCATTTGGGTCAGTAGACTGAATCAAATCACGAGCAACAATCGTAGGTGCGTTTTCTGAAGCTTCAACCACAGTGCCGTCCCCTTCTCCCTCAGGGATATTGGGGAGATCACCTTCTGGCGCTGGCTGAACTACGGTCTCCGTTGGGGTAGCTGGGTCTTCAGCAACATCATCGTTGTTGCGATTAAAGAACCCACAACCGCTCAGGGAAATTGCCCCAGTTGTTATTAGCAATACCAAGAGCAGACGCTGCAGCTTTTCCTCCTCCTAGGGCTTTTGTTCGCAAAGTATAGAGCAAGATTTGCCGCATGCATAGAGTTTAGGCAAAATCTTTTTCGTCTTCTTCTTGAGGGGCCATCAAATCGCGCAGCCGCTTCAGCCCACTCTTGACTCGACGAGAAACAGTTACAGCGCTGATGCCTAAGCGTTCAGCGGTTTCTTTTTGAGTGAGGTCATGTAGAAATACAAACTCTAAAACCTCTCGAGTTCTACGTTCTAACTGAGCTAGTCCTTGCTGAAGACGAATTCGATCTTCTTGAGCAAGTTGAAAGCTCCGATACTTTGGATCTGGGAGCAGATCACTAAGGGATGCGGAACCGCCTTCATCCTGAATTGGGGCGTCTAAACTCAATAGGGAGCGGTTGCGGCTTGCTAGTTTGACGTCCTGCCATTCCTGAACTGTTATTTTGAGGCGGTCGGCAATTTCTTGATCTGTGGGTTTACGATCTAACGTTTCTTGTAGTTGTCGAATCACTCGGGCAGATTGGTGCTGTAGAGATTGCCAACGTCGAGGAATACGAACTATGGCACTGCGATCGCGTAAATAGTGCTGAATTTCACCGCGAATATACGGTATTGCAAAGGAACTAAAGGCATATCCCTTTGACATATCAAAGCGTTCAATCGCTCGAATTAGACCTAAACTACCAACCTGCATCAGGTCGTCAAAGGTCTCATTAGAGTGATACAGCCAGTGATGAGCTTCTCGGCGTACCAAACCAAGGTTCATCTGCACCAGCTTATTGCGCAGCTCAGGTGAATTGTTTTTTTGATAATCATTGAGCAGCTCTAGAGTCTCACTTTTGAGCGCTTTATTGAGTTTGGACGACATGGGAAACCCCTTCTATGTAAATGCTCACCTCTATGCCCTCGGGATAGATGCGGTATAGAGCTACGAAAGACAGAAACCTAACTGTGATGGGGTAAGCCACCACACTAAATGCACTAGCTTAATAGTGAAGATCAAAAATCAGGAACACAGTGATTGAAATCACAGCTTTAAGCTACCGAAGCAATCTGTTAGGCCTAGATTAATCTAGAAAAATTGGACCAAACAACCACGTATACACGGAAGTTTGCGCTGAACGATTTCCCTACGCCTTACCAGCGACAGCAAATTCTTCATAAGGACTTTATCTAAGATGTCCGGTTTTAAACCCAAAAAGGGTAGATGACCCCGGAGAGCTATCTACCCTTTATCGTGAGCTTAGAGATTAGACCTAAAAGGGACCCCTAACTTTGACGTTAGCGCTTATTAGGCAGCATCAAATGCTTCTTCTACCCGCCCGTAGAAAAGACCCTGGACTTTGACATCAGAAGGTTCAGCGGTACCCATGTCAGTGTCAGAAGGCTGCTCAGACACAAACGTGCCAGCAATCTCACCTGTGACGCTGTCTACCTTCTCAACCTGGAGAGAAATAGTTCCCTCGCCAACCTTAAAGGCCTTCATATTCTCTTTGACCAGCTCTTCGCTATCACCGCCGGCTGGTAAAGCGACAGCTGTGTCGTAGCCTGTAGTCAGACCACGTCCCTTTGGATCTAAAAAGTTAGATGTGCGATAAGAGGGCACACGATACTGACCAATAAAGTCAGTGGAGGATGTTACAGCACTAAGCCCAGCTTGAGTTTTGGCAACTAAGCCCTTGATAGTGAACAGAAACGGTACCTCTTCCCCACCGGGTAGTAAAACAGTGACCGCCTGAAAATCAATTCCATCCTTCTCGCGGAAGATTAGGCTGCCGTCGTTATCACGATCTAGAGCGCCACGCACTTGATCTAAACTGGATGTATAACGGGTCAAAGACTTACCTGAAACAAATTCAGCTTCCCGACGTCTATTAGTGGGCTCTTCCTTCACAAAGTAAGCAGTTGGCTCCAGGCATAGGCCAGCAATCTCGTAAGATTTGCCGTCTTCAATAGCAATTTCACCGCGACGAACGCTAGAAATTTGGGGACAGCTATTGGCTAATCCTGTATTCCGAATCTGGTCATAGGTGAGGGGAGTGTCACCGTCTGCACTAGGAGCATCGCTACATGCTGTCAATACACCCATGCAGAGTGCTAGAAATGCAACGATTAGGGCACGATACCTCATGGTTAACCTCAAACAAAAAAGATTTATACAAGAAAATTTGTCAGTGGTTATAGAACCGACTAGGGGCTTATGGACGTTGCCTATGCCTAAAGCTTTCTGTGTTGATAAGAAAACTTTTTAGCTAGGCTGACTAAAGCCGCCCTAGGATAGCCAACTAACCTTCCCGAAAGTATTTTACACGGACGAGTCCCCCGGTGAATGGTGAAAATTGGCAAATCTAGTACATTGCTGGGCAGTTAGCTCTGGTATTAAGACAGGTGATTTGACTAATTTGGGCTACACTAGCTGCATCATCCGGTTTCGGTGATACCAGGGTTAATCTTCTTTGTCTAGATGGAACTGTATTCTTCAGATGCCTCGAAGGGGCCGGCTGCTGATATTGAGGAAATTCGACTGGCAGTACAGTTGGCAGCTCAAAAAAGGGCCGGAGATGGCAGAGCGCTGTTGACATTGTTGAGACAGCTTGAAGGGTTACATCGAGATATCCGTGAAACACTTTTTCAAGAAGCGCTCCCTACGAATCGACAGCGCTTATATTCCCTACTTAGAGATATTGAAATTAACGGGGGATGGCCTTACATTCAACGCATGAAAATAGCGGAGCTGGTCAAGAAATTAGAGTCTGACTCGATCTCAGAAGCCTCTGGTGACAGTTGAATGGGACGCTCAGTCGAGTTGTTTTTGTAATTCAAGCAAGCTCTGTTTTAGCCGAGTAGTTAAGGTACTGTTTCGTACGCATAACATAACTATAAATAGAGGCAACAGTAAGCAACGGCATAAAGGGTGATACAATCTGCCAGATTTTAAGTGACGAATGGCTACTGCAGGTCTGTCATTTTGAATTGAGTGGATGTGCAGCGGCTGCAGTACTCTTTTTAAGTTGTTTATCGCATGTAGTTTATAGCTATGGTAAGTCTTCGGCATTTGAGCAGAAGCCAGCGGTTTTTGCGGGGTGTGTTGGCGTTACTGGGGGTGGCGCTAATTTATCGCCCGATGCCTGGCTTTGCGCAAGCTAACGAGCTTAATCGATATTGTCAGCTATCCCAAGCTGAGGTAGATGCTAAAGAGGCTTTGAGACAACAGGCTGATAGTGGGGATGCGGTTGCGATCGCACAATACGGCGATCTAGTTAAACGTCACACTGATATGCTGCAGACCTGCCGCCAGGGTCAGTGGCCCCGTCAGCAAGCGATTTGGCTACGGCTATATCCCTGTGACTTGCGCCCGGGGGTGCTAGATGCCCTCATGGACCGGGTGATTAACCTGGGTTACACCGAAGTCTATGCCGAAGTGTTTTATAACGGTCAGGTACTGCTGCCCCAGCGGGACAATCGGACAGCTTGGCCCAGTGTGGTGCAGCAGCAGGGATATGAAAACCGGGATTTGCTGGCCGAAGCGATCGCTTCGGGCCACAAGCGTGGACTTAAGGTCCATGCCTGGATGTTCAGCATGAATTTTGGATATTCCTACGGTCAACGTCGCGATCGCCAGCAAGTGCTTGCCCGCAATGGTCGCGGTGAAACCACCTCAGCATTTGCGAGTCGTGGAGGCAGCAATAATCCTGAAGAAATTTTTATCGATCCCTACAACTACCAGGCTCAGAGCGACTATCTGCGTATGCTAGAGCAGGTGCTGCAGCGTCGACCAGATGGTGTCCTCTTTGACTACATTCGCTACCCGCGCGGGACTGGTCGATACTCTGTTGCGGGCCAAGTGGATGAATTGTGGATTTACGGCAGTGCTGCCCAAAATTCACTGCTGCAAAGAGCCTTAAACAACAAAGGTCGAGGACTGATTCGACAGTTTCTAGAGCGCGGGTATCTAACTGAGGGCGATCTTGAACAGGTTGATAGACAGTTCCCCAACGAAGTTGAACCGCTGTGGCAGAGTCGCCGACAGTCAGGTAGCACCAGTGACATCCCGGCCTCAGTTCGTCGCCCTGCACTACAGTTAGAGCTGTGGCGGTTAAGTGTTGCCCATGCTGTACAGGGGGTGATTGATTTTCTCACTACAGTATCCCGTCCGGCAAAACAGCAGAATATCCCTACCGGTGTTGTCTTTTTCCCCACAGCAAATCAGCCTGTCGGTGCCCAAGGGTATGACTCTCGACTACAGCACTGGAATCGCTTCCCAACGTCTATGGGTTGGCATCCAATGGCCTACAGCATATGTGGCAATACACGCTGTATTGTGCAAGAAGTGCAGATGGTACTGCGTCAAAACAGTGCTAGCAATGTGCGCCCTGCTTTAGCAGGTGTATGGGGAAAATCTATTAACAATCGTCCCTCTCTAGAAGCCCAAATGGACGCTATTCAGCAAGTGGCCCCAAATATTCAATCAGTCAGTCATTTTGCATATTCCTGGCAAGATCCAGAATTTGATCGAGTTAGAAAATTCTGCGCACTGCCTTAAAAAAATATGTCTCTGTCAAATCAAGAGCCGCGAAAGCATTTCGTGAAAGTCGCTATTGGGTTTAGCTTTTCTAAATGACGTTGTTTCATCAAAAACTTGAAAAGCAAATAGCATGTAAAGACCGACAGTGATAGCTAGAGCATGCCATAAACGGTGTCTCACTATAATTACCTCACACACCTATGGCTACATAGCTTATGAGGGTGCTTTTATCTGTATGACTAACCCTGTTACGTAAATGAAAGTGTCACATTAAGAAGCTTGCCTGGTTCTTCACGTTTGATGTACTTCTCTTCTTAAATATCAGCTATCGCTGCAATTAAAACAGCGCTGCAGGTTGCTTAAACCTGCAGCGCTGTTCTGTTACTTAGTGGTCAGAGAATCTTCAGAAGCTCTCTACTGAGGGTACAGAGGCTACTCCACACCCTCGATACGGTTCTCTACATCTTCGTAAAGCTCCTGCAAACGCTCGATATTTTCATCGCTAGTTTCCCAATAGCCTCGCCCATTGACCTCCAGCAAAGTAGTGACCATACGACGGAAAGAATTGGGATTGAGATCCATCAGACGCTTACACATTTCTTCATCTTGAATAAATGTGGTGTTGGCATCCTCGTAGACCCAGTTATCCACGGCATCGGCGGTGGCTGACCATCCCATGGTATTAACCAGACGATTAGATAGCTCACGTACACCTTCATAGCCGTTGGCCAGCATCCCTTCATACCACTTGGGGTTCAGTAACTTAGTCCGTGAATCTAGACGAACAGTCTCGGACAGAGTGCGAACTTGAGCGTTAGCTGTAGTGGTATCTGCTACGAACGAAGTGGGCTTTTTGCCATCGCCTCGTAGCTGTCCAATCACCTTAGTAGGGTCAGAATCAAAGTAGTGAGAAACGTCAGTGAGGGAAATCTCGGACGAATCCAGATTCTGGAAGGTAACATCAGCTGTTTTGAGAGAAGCCTCGAACAAATCACGAGACTGGTCCATCACTCCAGGATTGTCTGAGTTAAAGGCAAAAGACTTACGCTTCAGATACATCTCTTGAAGCTCAGACTCTTCTTCCCAACTACTGTTCTCAACAGCCAGGTTAACGTTGGCCGCGTAAGACCCCGATGCGTTGGAGAAAATGCGAGTGGCGGCTTCTCGTACCGACAGCCCCATCTCCTCAGCTTGCTTGAGGGCATGCTTACGCACAAAGTTCATTTCCAGCGGTTCATCTGCTTCAGCAGCCATTTTCACAGCCCGATCCAGTAAAGCCATCTGGTTCACAAACAAGTCACGGAACACACCAGAGCAATTGATAACAACATCAATTCGAGGTCTTCCTAACTCTTCTAAGGGAACAATCTCTAGCTTATTAACCCGGCCCAGTGCATCAGGTACTGGCTTAACACCGACAAACCACAGCATCTGAGCCAAAGATTCGCCGTAGGTCTTGATGTTGTCAGTACCCCAAAGTACAGACGCAATCGTCTCTGGATATTGACCGCCATTTTCTTGACGCTGACGCTCTAACAACCGATCAACGACTACCTTGGCAGACTGAACAGCCGCTGTTGTGGGAATAGATTGGGGGTCGAGAGCATGGATGTTTTTACCAGTGGGCAGTACATCGGGGTTTCGGATGGGATCCCCACCAGGCCCTGGCAAAACATATTCCCCATCCAGCGCCTTAAGCAGAGAGGCCAGTTCGTTATCAGCAACGACCTGCTTTAGACAGAACTGTAGATACTCAAACAAGGGCTTGAGGGCTTCTTCATCCACATTCTTGTAGCCAAGATCATGAAGTGCTTCTACCCAAGGATCTCTGCGCTGGCCAAAGTTAAAGAACTTCAGCATAGTCTTGAGAGAGACACGCCCTTCATCGTCTAACTGTTCGTTGACAATTGCTCCAACAGCAGCGCGAGTAGCCTCGTTAATTTCGTACAGCAGCTGTACGTCGTCTAAAACACCCAGATCGCTGTTGTTGTAAATCTCATCAATGTCGCGATCAATACTTTCAGCAATGAGTCGCTGGAGACTCTTAAAGCCTTCCTCTTCACGGTCTAGACCCGCGATATTTACCAGAGTAGCCACGGCCTCTTCTGCTGTAGGCGGTTTACCAATAACGTGTAAACCACAAGGAAGTAGACGTGATTCGATTTCCATCAGTTTGATGTAAATCTTGCCCACTAGGGTATCGCGATCTTCTTTACTGATTTCGCTGGCGTCCTCTACCTCAGGTAGAGTAACATCGCGATCTAGGTTGACCTGGCGCGCTTTTTCAATGATGGCGTTAACAATGGAAATAGCCCGACCACCTTCTTTTAGACCCTGGTACGAACCAATCAGGTCGCTTAGCTCTTTCAGGCCCTTATACAGGCCTGCATTCTCTGCAGGAGGTGTGAGGTAGCTAATGGTTTCGGCATAGCCACGACGCTTAGCAATCGTTGCCTCAGAAGGGTTATTGGCGGCGTAGTAGTAGAGGTTAGGAGTGCTGCCGATCAAGTTATCGGGATAGCACTGACCCGACATCCCCATCTGTTTACCCGGCATGAACTCTAGAGAGCCATGGGTGCCAAAGTGCAGTTCCGCATCCGCTTTCCAAATCTTTTCTATGAAAGTATAGTAAGCGGCAAAGCCGTGGTGAGGACTGGCTGAGCGGGAGAACAGTAGCCGCATAGGGTCACCTTCGTAACCAAAGGTGGGCTGTACACCGATAAACAAGTTGCCATAGGTCTTACCGTATACCAATAGGTTTTGACCATCGGTGTTTAGGTTTCCTGGCGGTGGCCCCCAGTTCTCCTCTAAACGTTTTGAATAAGGAGTGAGTTGCTCATACTCAGCGACTGACATGCGGTAGGCAATGTTCAGTTCGGGGCTGTTGTACTGAGCCTGAGCATCGTTGATAACCTCAAGCATCAGTGCCTCTGCAGACTCAGGCATGTCCGTAATGGTATAGCCTTGCTCCTTCATTTTGACCATGGCTTCGTAAATGGAGCCAAAGACATTTAGATAGGCGGCAGTACCTACGTTGCCTTTATCAGGTGGAAAGCTAAAGACCGTAACCGCTAGCTTTTTATGGGCCCGCTCAACAATGCGTAGATTGGCCCATTTGAGCGCACGCTGAGAAATAATTTCCACCCGATCTTGAATGGTGATGGCACGACCCGTCATGCCGTCACGCCCAGAAACCACAATGGGGTCAATGGCTCCATCCAGCTCGGGGATGGCCATCTGTAAGGCAACCTGAATAGGATGTAAACCCAGGTCGCTATCTTCCCACTCCTCAGTAGTTTGGAAGACTAAGGGTAGAGCCACCATGTAAGGACGGTTGAGCTTCTGAAGAGCTTCAATCGCTTTGGGATGGTCTTGGCGAGCGGGACCACCCACTAGAGCAAAGCCAGTTAAGGAAACAACGGAGTCTACGAGAGACGCTTGACTTACCGGCTCGTAGAAAAACTGCTCTACGGGTTTGGAGAAATCGAGGCCACCAGCGAATACTGGAATGACGCGTGCGCCCAAATATTCAAGCTCCTGCACCATAGATACATAGTGAGCTTCATCTCCGGTTACCAGGTGCGTACGCTGTAGTACTAAACCTACACAGGGGGCTTTTTCACGCTTGTGGGATGCGGGCAAATCCTGACGAGAGTCGTACCAATTGAGATATTCTTTAATATCCTCATACATGCAAGGTGCTAGAGGATGCCATATGCCCGTGTCGGGGTAGGTGACCGGTTCCTCATAGTCCATGCTTTTGGGAGCCCCTTCAATGGCCTTGTCCCCAAACATGTACCGATCGGCCAGCATCAGCATAAAGTTCTCCAGATTCTCAGGGGAGCCCCCTAACCAATACTGGAAGCTGAGCATAAAGTTACGCGCGTCTTGGGCTTTGTCTACAGGCAGATATTTGAGAACCTTTGGCAACGTGCGCAGCAGCTTCAGCATGGCGTCTTCAAAACTGCCGCCTTGCTTTTGGCGGCGCTTTTTCATGAATTCGCCAATGGCGCTCTTGGATTGACCCAACTGAGCCATGGAGAAGCTTCCCATCTTGTTGAGGCGCATTACCTGAGGCATAGATGGGAAAACTACGGCCACATCGAGGTTTTCGCGATGGGGCTGAACGGCAGCAACAACTTTTTCTGCGAGCTCTTCAATAAAAATTAGGGAGGCTACGAAGACATTAGCTTCAGAAACGTCTTTCTTAAATGCTTCGTAGTTGTCGTTGTTGCGCAGCTCTTCGATGAGGTAGCCGCTAACTTCTACTGCGATATGGGGATTGTTAGTATTAATCGACTTAACAGCTGCCGATAGAGCACTTTGATACTGGGGTTCTAATACGACATAGACCACCTTCATTAAAGACCGCTCGCCAAGGTTCTCGGGTGAGATGTGTCTCACAGTGGGCTTGACGTTGGTGAACATGCAGTTGACTCCTTGCTCAGTGTGTTCTCTCTATTAGTCAGAAGTGATGACTGCCGTTTGGGGTGATGCGCCATTTTTTAGGCATCATTACCAGTCGAACTCATTAGCAGATCAAGATTGACATAACCCTCACAAAAGCATTTACAAAAAACGCTTTACAAAAGTGAAGTTATTGCTGTAATGAGCAACATTCCATAACATCTAAACAGGTTTTGAAACCTACTGTGGTTGTATCAGAAAATCCCTGCTGACTAGGGATACGGCCCAAGATGCGATACAAATTGACATAATGACGGCCATTATTTGTAACAATCTGTTTACAAATAATGAGAGTGTTACTTATCTCTATGCTTCAAATAAAGTAAAAAAATAGATCTTGACAAATTTTTGATTGTTTTTCTCTTTAAAGCTTTTTGTGTTTCTGCTCAATTGGTTTGGGAGATTTTGATTGCTATTGCTTTGCCAACGTAGCAATCTTCCATAAGATTTGAGTGCGCTGATTGTTTTTGGAGTTGGCTATGCGGATTTTGGTGATGGGTGGGACGCGGTTTATTGGGGTGTATCTGACCCGTTTACTGCTTGCTGCGGGACATAGCATTACATTGCTCAATCGAGGGAATCATTCTGCACCTGAGGGCGTGGAAGTGGTGAGGTGCGATCGCAAATCCCCTGATGATCTAAAATCTGCTCTCTCAGGCAAAACCTTTGATGCCATCTATGACAACAACGGTCGTGAACTGAGCGACACTCAGCCCTTGGTTGAGCTATTTGGCGGCACTGTGCGGCACTTTATCTATGTCAGCTCAGCGGGTGTGTACCTCAAAAGCGATCAGATGCCCCATATCGAACGTGACCCGGTTGACCCCAACAGTCGCCATAAAGGTAAACATCACACCGAAGACTATCTAGTGCAGCAAGGTATCCCTTTTACCTCTATTCGCCCTGTTTATATCTATGGTCCCCAGAACTATAACCCCTTAGAAAAATGGTTCTTTGACCGCATCAGCCATGACAGGCCGATACCCATTCCCGGCAATGGCAAAGCCATGACTCAGCTAGGCCACTGTGAAGATTTAGCCAAAGCCATGGTGGCTATCCTGGGTAATTCCAAGGCTATCGGGCAGATTTATAACGTCTCAGGAGAGCGCTATGTCACATTTGATGGGTTAGCTCATGCCTGTGCTGAGGCTATGGGTAAGCCCACCCCAGATATTCGTCACTATGACCCCCAACAGTTTGACTTTGGCAAGCGCAAAGCTTTTCCCATGCGGGTACAGCACTTTTTTGCATCGATTGACAAAGCTAAAGTCGATCTGAATTGGGCGCCACAGTACAGTCTGGTCGATGGACTCAAGGATTCCTATGAACATGACTATTGCCAGTCAGAGCAAACTGTAGACTTCGAGCTAGATGAGCAAATTTTGACAGCAGCGTAGCGAACCCGCCCCATTACCGAAATCCAGGTTCGGTAACCCCCCCTTCAGGGAATCGCTCTGGATTAGCACTATAGTAATGAGCTTTTGAGAAATCGATCTATCGATTCTCACCTATAAGTGACTATTCAGCCGGAGCAATTGATATGGGAAAAGTAGTTGGAATTGACTTAGGAACCACAAACTCTGTGGTTGCCGTAATGGAGGGTGGTAAGCCCACCGTAATTGCTAACGCAGAAGGGTTTCGGACAACTCCATCTGTAGTGGCCTATGCCAAAAGTGGCGATCGCCTAGTTGGTCAGATTGCTAAACGTCAGGCGGTGATGAACCCCATGAATACGTTTTACTCCGTAAAGCGTTTTATTGGTCGCCGTCATGATGAGGTGAACAATGAGTCCTCAGAAGTGCCATATAACGTTCTCAACGTAAATGGCAACGTCAAGATTGAGTGCACCAACGCTGACAAGCAGTTTGCCCCTGAAGAAATTTCTGCCCAGGTGCTGCGCAAGCTTGCAGACGACGCTAGTAAGTACCTTGGTGACCAGGTGTCCCAGGCAGTAATTACCGTTCCTGCCTACTTTAATGACTCTCAGCGTCAGGCAACTAAAGATGCCGGTAAGATTGCGGGTCTTGAAGTGCTGCGGATTATCAACGAGCCTACTGCCGCTGCTCTGGCCTACGGTCTCGATAAGAAAAGCAACGAAACCATTCTGGTCTTTGACTTAGGGGGTGGTACCTTCGACGTATCCATCCTAGAGGTGGGTGATGGCGTCTTTGAAGTGCTGTCTACGTCTGGTGATACACACCTAGGTGGTGACGACTTTGATAAAAAGATCGTAGACCACCTGGCCGAGCAGTTCATGTCTCAAGAAGGTATCGACCTGCGTAAAGATAAGCAGGCCCTGCAGCGTCTAACTGAGGCCGCTGAAAAAGCCAAGATTGAGCTATCTAGTGTGACCCAGGCGGAAATCAATCTGCCCTTTATTACTGCCACACAGGATGGTCCTAAGCATTTAGACTTGACCCTAACTCGGGCTAAGTTTGAAGAGCTAGCCTCTGACCTAATCGATCGCTGCGGTGTGCCCGTTGAAAATGCTATCCGCGATGCCAAGCTGGCTAAGGGCGACATCAACGAAATCGTGCTGGTGGGTGGTTCTACCCGTATTCCTGCTGTACAAGAGCTAGTTACCAAGATTCTGGGTAAAGAGCCCAACCAGAGCGTGAACCCTGACGAAGTGGTTGCCATCGGTGCCGCGATTCAGGGTGGAGTACTGGCTGGTGAAGTTTAGGACATTCTGCTGCTTGACGTCACGCCCCTATCCTTGGGTGTGGAAACGCTGGGCGGTGTAATGACTAAACTGATCCCCAGAAACACCACCATTCCTACCAAGAAGTCTGAGGTGTTCTCCACGGCTGTGGACGGTCAGACCAACGTTGAAATCCACGTTCTACAAGGTGAGCGTGAGATGGCAAACGACAACAAGGACTTGGGTGTATTCCGTCTAGACGGAATTCCTCCTTCTCCCCGTGGCGTACCTCAAATTGAGGTGATCTTTGATATCGACGCCAACGGTATTTTGAACGTGACCGCCAAAGATAAGGGTACTGGTAAGGAACAGTCCATTAGCATCACAGGGGCATCCACCCTATCTGATGACGAAGTTGATCGGATGGTTCGCGATGCTGAGGCTAACTCCACAGCTGACAAAGAACGCCGCGATAAGATCGACATTAAGAACCAGGCTGACTCTCTGGTTTACCAGGCTGATAAGCAGATGGGTGAACTGGCCGATAAGGTCTCTGAGGATGATAAGTCCAAAGTTGAAGCTGAGATTGCTAGCTTGAAAGAAGCGATCGCATCTGAAGATAGTGACAAGATCAAAGCGGGTACCGAATCGTTACAGCAAGCACTGTTTGCCCTTAGCAGCAATATGTATGGCGGTGCTGATGCAGCAGCAGCGGCGGCAGCTGATGGTGCCCCTGCTGACGATACTGCCGGCGGTGGTGACGATGACGTCATTGATGCCGAATTTTCTGAAGAAGGCGATAAGTAACTTCAAACGCTCACGGCGGTTCACCCTAGAGAGGTGAACCGCCGTGGCATAGCCGACAAACTTGCTCCGGCTAGCAAGGGGGTGGATGGTTGAAACCATTCACCTTTTTTTGTAGCTTTTGCTACATCAGGTCTCAGGAAAGACTTAGGCTGTCATCTGTTTAAAGAACTCAGATAAATCAAAGGGACTGCATTTAAGAGGTCAAATTATGAATCTGACTCAAACAGTGAGCTAGGGGTTAATTGCAATGCACAAAACGTCTTAGACGCAATACCCTGATCTCCGCTGTAGCGCCGGGCATTGTAAATTCCACAGAGGAAAAAATATCAGCCCACGGCTCTAGTGTGTCGCTTGTGTCTAGAGGGAGTGTCAGCTATTTGAGACCAATTAGCGAAACGAGGCTTTGGCCAGTGAAATATTCGATAGCAATTAAAATCAAAAAGCCCACCATGGCAGCTCGTCCGTTGAGCTGTTCTGCATATTCGTTGAACCCCTTTTTAGGACGTTCGAGCTTAGGACTAATGGAAGGCTTAATATCAGTCACGGTTTTAGACGCTGTTTTATACCCATATATTCTCCCTATCAAGGGGAGACTTCGTCAATGAGTTTTCGCGCAGTCGGTTGTTCTGTTTAATCTGCAGCCCTGCCTTTTTACAGGAACGCTAAGCTAGAATCAGCGGCCAGGACTGTAACTCTGGTGTTGGGCGCATCTAAGACCCTTAATGCCCTTTTAGCTTGGAGGTGCCTGTGCAGATTGGCGTGCCTAAAGAGATTAAGAACCTAGAGTTTCGGGTAGGCTTGAGCCCCAGCAGTGTTAGGGCACTTACAGAACGAGGGCATCAAATTGTAGTAGAAGCTGATGCTGGTGTGGGTGCTGGATTTAGCAATACTGATTATCAGCAGGCAGGAGCGGCTATTGGCACGGCATCTGACGCCTGGCAGCAGACCATGGTGGTTAAGGTCAAAGAACCGTTGCCTAAAGAATATGACTACTTGCAAAAAGAGCAGCTACTTTTTACCTATCTCCACCTGGCAGCCAGTCGCGAGTTGACTGAGGCATTGATACATAGTGGTGCAACAGCTATTGCCTATGAAACCGTTGAGCAAAATCGTCAGCGTCCGCTGCTGCCGCCCATGAGTATAATCGCCGGACGGCTGTCGGTGCAGTTTGGAGCTAGGTTTTTAGAAAAACAGCAGGGCGGTCGAGGTGTGCTCTTAGGCGGTATCCCAGGGGTAAGCCCAGGACGTGTTGTTGTGCTTGGGGGCGGTGTTGTTGGTACTGAAGCAACCAAAATGGCTGTGGGGCTGGGTGCTCAGGTAACGTTGATTGATATTAATCTAGGGCGTTTAAATCAGCTAGAGGAACTCTTTGGTTCGCGAGTTCAGCTGCTGTACAGCAACTCTGCCAATATTGAAATGGCTGTCGCCCAGGCTGATTTGCTCATTGGAGCTGTGTTGGTGCCTGGGCGACGCTCCCCTACCTTAGTGTCGCGATCGCTAGTAGAGCAGATGCCACGAGGGGCGGTCATTGTAGATGTAGCTGTCGATCAAGGTGGCTGTATTGAAACTGTGCGACCCACTTCCCATAGTGAGCCAGTTTATGTAGAGTCTGGTGTATTACACTATGGCGTTCCCAATATGCCAGGTGCAGTACCTCGCACGGCTACAGAAGCGCTAAATAACAGTACGCTTCCCTATGTACTTATGCTGGCCAATAGGGGCCTGGAGGCATTAGAGCAAGACGCGGCTTTGGCTGAAGGGCTTAATGTGTTGAACTACAAGCTAGTTCATCCGGCTGTAAAGGCGACATTCCCAGATCTGGCTTAGTTTTGTAGATCTAGCATGGCTTGCCGGGTTTGCATCTGTAGCCAGCCCATCTGTTCATGTTTATCCAGCCGGGCTACTGGTTCTAGGGATATAGCTTTACCAATTCTGACATCGGCAGCGCGATAGCGAACGATAGATTGAATATTGGCCAGGTCGTAATGCTGCTCTAGGTGCGGGCGTACGGCTGGCGGAATGGTCATGGGTTCTAGTTTTTCTGCTTTGGAGATAATCATGGCTGGGATGACAGGGACCTTAGCCACATAGGCTAGGTGAGCAAACCCTGACTGAAGCTGAGCTAACGGTGCCTCAAAGTCGTTGGTAAAGATATAGTCTTCGCCCTCTGGGAAAATACCTAGCAGTTTTCCCTGGCGTAGCCGACACAACGCTTTTTTAATGGACGATGGTGTTGGGTGGCCTTCGGTTTTTATCGGCACCATACCAGTGAGGGAAAGAAGTTGGCTGGTTACTGGCACATTGGTCATATAGTCAGCCACCATCCACGCGATGTAGCGCGGTAGGGCAAATGTTATAAGCAAACCATCTGTGTCAGAGCGATGGTTGCAGACAATAATGGCCGCCCCATGCTGAGGAATATGGTTGATGCCATGGGTTGCGATCGCAACTTTCCTCAATAAAAAAGGACGCAATACACAACGCAAGCCGTGGTAGACAGCAATTTGAATATCCATACCGTCATCATTGAGAATGAGAGTAAACCTGACTTCATATAGGCTAACGTCTCAGGGGTAATACCCCCCACCTCAAAATCCATGACCCCTGACGAAATTTCTAAACTAGAGAATGACTTACGCTCTTCTGCTCTCAATGTGCGTATTGCTGCCTTAAATACGTTAGCAAAACAGCCCTCACCAGTAGCTGTGACCATTTTGCAACGGTTATCAAACGACAGCTCCTTCTTACTAAGACGTTTAGCGGTTATGGGATTTGGTAACCATGCTCCAGATCAAGAGGCATTAAACAGTTTGCGAGAGTTAATAAAAACCGAGACCGACGCCAACGTACTAGCAGAGGCTGCTAACTCCCTCTATGAGTTTGGTGATGTATCCATACCGCTGCTGGTAAAGCTGTTTGAGACCAATGACAATTGGCTTTTACGCCAAACTGTATTAGCGATTTTGCAAGAAAGCAATCATCCTGACGTGCTGCTTGAGGTCTCATTAAAGGCGTTAGATGACCCGACTCAAACGGTTAAAGAAACTGCAATTTTGTCATTACGGCAGGTATTAATGTCACCATTGCAGGCTCAGGCATTAAAGGCATTGATAGAGTTAACAAAGAGCAATATCTGGCGCGATCGCTGGAGGGCCGCAACAGCCTTAACAGGGTGCGAGCATCCCCAGGCTAAACAGCTACTAATACAGCTGCAAAAAGATGAAAATCACTATGTAGTAGCCGCCGCTTTAGATGCATCGGTGGGCAGTGGGCTGTAGGCGACGTTTATTTTAATGGCAATGGTGGAATATGGTTTCGTAGGGATGTTTGTGGGGACGTTCCATGGAACGTCCCCACAAACATCCTGAGAAAATCATTCATCAAAATCCCCTATGCCCACACCACGCGAAATTTTAGAAGCCTTGCTACCTCATCTCAAAGTCGCGGCAGGCTATGCCCGAAAAATTCAGACAAGTATCGCGGCTCATCCCGACAAATTTGATTCGGAGAACTTTTTTGCCACGGCGCTGACTGATGCTGATTTGTCTATTCAAACCTTTATTGAGGTGACGCTACTGTCGCTCCTTCCAGATATTCGCTTTTATGGCGAAGAGTTTGAGAAAACCTACAATACCAAGTATTTTCGCTCGATTGAGCTAGGTCCCCAAGATGACTATCTTGTTACCCTCGACCCTATTGACGGTACTCGGTTTTATATGGATGGTCACCCCAACTATCAAATTATTCTGACCGTTCTCAATGCCGATAGTTTTGAAGCGGTTATTGCGCTTAGCCCAGAATTAGATCATTTTTACTATAGCCTGCGAAGCCAAGGGACTTTTTACGGCACGTTAGCCGATGATTTAGACAGCTGTCAGCCATTAAAAATAGACACTCCTAAAGATCAGGTGCTGCTTAGCTGGGCACTAACTCACCTGGCAGATGCTCTAAAGGGACAGTTTGAGACAATTTGCGTTAAGACTGACTACTCTCGTGAAGTGGCTATTCCCAATACAAATGGTTTACTCACGGGCGACCTGACCGGAGCAATTTTGGCCGCGGGACAATTTATTGATGGGGGTGCCCTCAGCTGGATGGCTCAGGAAATGGGCTACATTATCACCGATCATCAAGGGAATATCTTACCTGCGCTGAGTGAATGTAAGAACTATAAGTGGCCTGGTGTGGTGGTAGGTTCGTCGCCAGAGGTACACAAAAAACTGTTATCAGCGTTGGCTACCGCTCCCTAAAGCCTCTACTCCCACGAAGAAAGGCTTCACCAAATTTGTTTCAAGGTCAGGGTTAATCCGGGAAGTTCGGGATTGCCGTCTACAATAGTGGGATTTTCTAGAATGGTGACTGCTTTGTTTGGTCGATAGACATAGACGGTTTTAGTCTTTCGGTCAATCAAAAAGCCTAGACGCAAGCCATTATCCAAATATTCTTGCATCTTGGTTTGCAGACTTTTCAATGTATCGCTAGCTGAGCGTAGTTCAATCGCAAAATCAGGACAGATAGGCGCAAAAGAGGCTTGTTGCTCTGGCGTGAGAGTGTGCCAGCGTTCAAGGAGAATCCCTGCAGCATCAGGGGAGCGGGTCGCTCCATTTGGCAAAGTAAAGTCACCGGAAGATTCAAATACGATACCAGTGCCATCTTGATCGGCCCAGTTGAAAAGTTGCTGAATTAAGCGACCGTTGCTGTGGCTTGTGTCAGAAAAAGCCGGTGGTGTCACGATGATGTCTCCGTTGGCAGTGCGCTCAATACGCAGCTCACGATTAGCCAGACAAAATTTAACAAAGCCTTGGTGGGTCATTCCTGGCAGTTGAATAGCCAGGGGTATGGCAGAAGGCTTGATTTGCAAGGTATTCATAAGAATCGCAGCCGTTCGGTATCCATAGGGTAGCGTATGAAAAAACTCCTATGGGCACAGCGGCTGTATCTGTCTACTTTGGAGGTTTGCACTTAACCTCAATCTCGTGGCGAAATGTCTGGAATCTCTATTTGGCCAGCTTATCGAGTTTGAAAAATATTCTGCACCATTTGCTTGTCGGAGGTAGCTGCAGCTCGATCAAGTTCTTCTACCTCGCTAGGGCTGAGTCTCCAGCCTAGTGCTCCGATATTTTGCGTTGCCTGGTCTAAGGTTTTTGCCCCTGGTATGGGAGTAGTCCCTTTGCAAATACACCAGTTTAGGGATGTTTGAGCCATGGTTTTTCCCCGTTCTGCTGCAACTTCTCGTAAACAGTCAAGCAGCGGTTGAATGCCTGGCAACAGCTGACGAAATAAAATGCCCCGTAGTCCTTTGGGTTTAGGTGTGTTTTCTCCATATTTGCCTGTTAATAGCCCTAGACCAAGCGGGCTGTAGGCAATCATTTGAATTCCCAGTTCGTCACACACATCCTTTAGCCCTAACTCTGTCACTGGATAGGTGGACAGTAGCGAATATTGCACCTGTAGCGAAGTGATTTGAATGCCGCGTTCTGAAAATCGCTTATGTACCCAGCGCAGCCGTTTGGGACCGTAGTTTGATAGGCCTATGCCTTTAACTAAACCTTGGTCATATAGGTCGGTCAACCCATCTAAAAGGGGACCTTCTTGCCAGGGAAAATAGTTAGCAGTGGGCCAGTGCATTTGGGCAATATCCAGACTTCCCATTCGTGCCTTTGATGCCTTGCCAGCGTTGGCCATCATGCCCCGAGTTAAGCGCCAAGGGTAGGCGGCTAGCTTGGTTGCTAGACAAATTTTGTCTTTATTAGGGCCTTCATAGGCCTGGCTAAATTGACCTAATAGTTTTTCGCTTTGACCTTTGAGTTTGCCAGTGCCATAGGAATCACCGGTATCAAACAGCGTGACGCCTTTTTCTACGCAGTAGCTAAAGACCTGCTGCAGATCTGCATCCATACTTGTGTCGTAGTCCCATAGCAAACGGTTGCCCCAAGCCCATGTGCCACAGCCCATTTCAGGCAGGGAAATCGTTGTGGCGGCAGCGGTGACAGTCATGAAGTAAACGGCTTTGCAACATTAGTAACCTATCTGCTTGAAGTAAACCCTGGCAAGAGATTATTGCTGATATCTCGATGCTTAGAGTCTTCCATATACCTCTCATACCCATATTTACGTTTTCTGAACTTCTCTTAAAAAATCTGGGCTAGACTACATCTAAACCAATGTTGACGGAGTTTGGCCTGTGCGATTTTCCTGGGTGTTAGCCGGTGGAACAGCGTTGCTGATTGTTGGATTAGGTCTAGGACGGCATCATTTTGCGTCTGTTGCGGTGGAGTCTGGAGATGCGATCGCACAAACCTCTCAACCAGCGGCATCCGAAAAATCCCATGAGGACATTCTCGCGGCCCTTACCGAGGCCGATGTGATCTATCTCGGCGAAACCCACACCGACGAAGCCGACCACATTGCCCAGCTTGAAATCATTACAGCAATGAATGAGGCTGGCGATATTGCCATCGGGTTAGAAATGTTCCAGCGTCCGTTTCAATCAGTGCTTGATCGATACATTGCTGGTGAGATTACTGAAGCTGAATTAATTGAACAAAGCGAATATGAGACCCGCTGGGGATTTGACTGGGAACTGTATGCACCTATCATGCGCTACGCCCAAAGTAATCAGATTTCTCTGATTGCCTTAAATACACCTCGAGAAATAACCCGAAAAGTCGCGCGCGAAGGCTTAGCGAGTCTAGCCGGAGATGATTTAACCTATATTCCTCCGATTGAGGAGATAGACACCAGCGATGAAGACTATCAAGCCATGGTAGCTCAAGTCTTTAGCCATCATGGTGGTCATGGCAACAGCGGCCCCAACTTCGATAACTTTTTTGCAGCTCAGGTGCTGTGGGATGAAACGATGGCCGAGTCTGTTGCTGATTATGTTATGGCTTCTCCAGATACCCAGGTGATTGTGTTAGCTGGTGAAGGGCATGTTGTATTCGATTTTGGTATTCCTAGCCGAGTGCAACGACGTCTGGGGGATGACCTGGTTGCCTATAGTGTTCTCCTGAACCCAACCGCTACCACTCCTGAGCTAGCAGACTTTTTCTGGATTTCAGAATCGACCGAACTCGAATCTACGGAATAATGCGTTCCTTTTATTCAATAGGAACAAAGTCAAACCCAATGCCAGAGCGGTTGCCATCTTGAATCTGCACAAGCTGAGCGGCTCGATTGCGATCGCCTGAGGGTAAAAAATGCACATTTCCGGTCGCACCATCGGCGTAGAATTTATCCTCGTGCATTGTGTTGCGGATGCCCTCACGACTGGGATTCTCTAACAGTGCTTCCCCTAGGGATGAGATCGCATCATAGGCCATAGCACTGCGCCAGCTAACATCGCCACCCCAAATTTGCTGTGCTTCTGTGACAAATTCAGAATTTGGGTCTGATAAGACATGCCAAGGAACCGCAACGACTAGCCCTTCTGCGTCGATTCCTCCCTGCCTTAACACTTGGGGATGGTATAGATCATCGCCTCCAATTAGAGGGAGTGCGTGGTTGATGGCAGCCATAACTTCTATTGAAGGAGCCATAGTATCAGTGCTGGATGCCAGCATCACCACGTCGGCCCCTTGCTCTTTAGCTAACGCAATTTGTTTCTCCGCATCAAACCCTGTATCGGCGAGATCGTATTCTGTCATCACTTCGCCACCATCACTAAAGACTGAGGTTGTAAACTCACTTTTTAATGACAGGCTATAGGCACTGTTGGAATCGTAGTAAAGAATAGCTTTTTGGGCGTTAAGGTCATCGATCATGTAGCGGGCAAGAGCGGCCGCTGCAAAACTTTCGCTAGGCACTGTCCGAAAATCATAGGGACTTAAGCCGGAGAGTTCAACAGATGTACTAATGGCAGAGACCATCGGCAGTTTGCCTTGGTCGTAAACTGGTGCAGCTTCCAAAGTAACGCCACTACTGTAATGGCCTAAAACCCCTAAAACCTCTGACCGATTGACCAATTCAGCTGCTACAGACTTAGCAACACTGGGGTCGTTATCATCATTAGCAATCAGAAGTTTAATGGGGGTACCTTCTGCCCCGGTCAACTGATTGAATACTTGCTGAGCGTGACCAGCACCTCGCAAAATTTCCAAGCTGATTTCACTGGTGTTTCCAATGGGGGCAATCACAGCTAGCGTATGAGCAGTTTGGTTGCCAATACGGGCATTGTTCAAATAGATAAAGGCCTCGGGATCATTACGGGTTTCATCTAGTGCCGCTTCTAAATTTGCGATCGCTTTTGCATAATCTCCTTCTGCATAGGCTGCAATGCCTTGCAGTTTTAAGTCTGAAGGATTGGGGAGTAAACTTTGTGTGCCCTCACTGAGTCTGTCTGGCAGTGAGGCTTTCGGAACCACTGTTGTTGATTGTTTGTCGTCAATAGTTCTGTTCGCGCTGGACTTGATACTGATGCTAGGGGATTTTGGCGTCAGGACCCCTGAAATACTGAGGAAGAAAACTCCCAATATTCCAAAAGCGGTCAGGAATAATAGGATTTCAAATTTGTAATTTTTAAGTGTGCGCATGGCTCAAACACAAGCGTTATGGGTTGATCGATTAGCAAACGATCAATGCAGCGTATTGGCCCGCACTTTCCTCCAAGGATTTGCTTATCTACTGAAGTCTTTGGTGCCAACACGTTATTGTAGTGACTGCTTATATAGAAGTTTGGTGCTTAAGCATTCACATCACGTAACAAGTGACAGTAGTGTGCTCGGCGTTGATATGGGTCTCGCTATGACTAGAACCTTGTAGAGGTTTAAAGCTAAAACCCCCTGTCACAGTACTGTGGCAGGGGGAATTCAGTATTTATTTAGAATCTAAAACCCCAGCAGAGTACCTTGCCCTCACCGGATAAACTTTGATCAGAATATCTATGCAGTCAGGACAAAGCTTTGGGTAAGAGCTTCTTTACTTGACAGAAACCTTTGCACCAGCTTCTTCAAGTTGCTTCTTAGCTGCTTCAGCATCATCCTTGGATACGCCTTCTTTAATAGCCTTAGGAGCACCTTCGACAATTGCCTTAGCTTCCTTGAGGCCGAGACCCGTAAGGGCACGGACAGCCTTGAGAACAGCAATCTTGTTGCCGCCGAAGTCTTCGAGAACAACGTCAAATTCAGTCTTCTCTTCAGCCTCTTCACCGCCGCCGCCACCGGCACCGGGAGCCATCATCATCATGCCGCCAGCAGGAGCCGCAGCACTAACACCAAAGGTGTCTTCGATTTGCTTAACTAGCTCAGAAGCCTCCAACAAAGTTAGTGACTTGAGTTTTTCCAAAATTTCGTCAGTTGCAGCAGACATGGATTTCTCCTTGATTAATTACAAAATAGATAGGAAATGGAACAAAGCTAGGATTTACTCGCCGCCTTCACCACTTTCTTTGTCGATGTAGGCCTGAAGACCGCGTGCAACAGATGACGGTACTTCTTTGACGCCCACTGCAACTTTGGTTGCCAGAGCGTTGATAGCACCTGCAATCTTCGCGTAGAGCTCTTCCTTGCTGGGTAGATCGGCTAAAGCTTCTGCTTCTGCACTAGTCAGCGCTTTGCCTTCTAGTACGCCACCACGCAATTGAGTCTTCTTAGTATCTTTCTGGAATTTCTTATATTCCTTGACGACACTACCAATGTCTTCTTTGGTCAGTAACAGTGCAGTTGTATCTTTTAAGAACTCCTGCACAGGCTGCCAGTTTTCGTTGTCTTGAACGGCAATGCGAATCAGGGTGTTCTTAGCAATCTTGCACGTGCCACCCTTCTCACGAATGCGGTTACGCAGATCAGTGATTTCACCGACCGTCAGATCTTTGTAGTCAATAACAAAAATCGACTGTGTGTCACTCAGAAGATCCTTGAGTTCTGCAACGATCTCTTTTTTGTTTTCTAGGGTTCTCCCCATTCGGATCTCACCTCCTTGATTGCGGGGATACAGCGGAAATATTGCCAACGCTTAACCCAACAACATTAGGAATCAAAAATCAAAAGGGTCTCAGCTTACTGCCGAAACCCAAAGATGAGCGCTACTCACACCCAATCTCTGCACCTCGGCAGGTTATTAAGCAAAATGCACCTGCTGTCTTTGAATGCCTATTTAGTTATGGGGTGTTTTTAGAGCAGCAATACCTCCAAAGATTTTTGTGTTGAAAAATCAACACTAATGACTTAAGCAGCTAAGTCTTCGAGCTTCAAATCGCGCAGTGCACTTATATCTAATTTAATCGCAGGACCCATAGTAGCAGCTACTGACACCGTACGCCAATAGCGACCCTTGGCACCTGAAGGCCGATTACGGTCAATAGTCTCCTGTAGAGCTTTCAGATTGACTAATAGGTCCTCAGCTGAAAAGTCAGCCTTACCAAACATAACGTGGACGATACCGGCTTTATCAGCACGAAACTCCAATTTACCAGCCTTAAAATCATTGATTGCTTGAGCAAGGTCAAAGGTTACAGAACCGCCCTTAGGGGATGGCATTAAACCACGAGGACCCAAAATACGACCGAGCTTAGCAACTTTTGGCATCATGTCAGGCGTGGCAATCAAAATGTCGAAATCCATCATTCCTTTCTGGATTTCGTCAATGAGTTCCTCAGAACCTGCCATATCTGCACCACTGTCGGTTGCTTCTGCAACTTTTTCACCACGGGCAATAACAGCAACCCGTACAGCTTGCCCAGTGCCATTAGGTAAGGCAACAGTAGTCCGTAGCTGTTGGTCAGTATATTTAGGGTCAATGCCTAAACGAATATGAGCTTCGGCAGTTTCTGTAAACTTTGCAGTTGCTGTGTCTTTTAGCAACTGCATAGCCTCTAGGGGCTCGTAGAGTTTGTCTTGTACTTTGGTCTGCAGCTCTTTCAAGCGGCGCGACACTTTCTTTACCATGTCCTTACTCCTTGGGGTCATAGCGAAGTCAGACTTCTTCCCCGGATTGTTTATTAACTAAAAAATGAAACTATGTCTGACGTTAGTCAGAGATTGTCACACCCATGTTGCGTGCAGTTCCTTCGATGATATTCATAGCTGCTTCAACGTCGTTAGCGTTGAGGTCAGGCATTTTCGTCTCGGCAATTTCCTGCAGCTGGGCACGGGTGATGGAGCCAACCATAGTTTTGTTTGGCTCACCGGAACCCTTCTCAATTTTTGCCGCTTTTTTGATTAGCACAGAGGCTGGCGGCGTCTTGAGAATAAACGTAAAACTTCTGTCTTCAAATACAGAAATTTCAACCGGAACAATCAGTCCAGCTTTGTCAGAGGTCTTGGCGTTGTACTCTTTGCAAAACGCCATAATGTTGACCCCGTGCTGACCCAAGGCGGGACCAATTGGCGGTGCAGGGTTCGCTTTTCCAGCTGGGATTGCCAGCTTAATAAGGGCAACTACCTTCTTCGCCATTGATTAACTCTCTTTTTGCACTTGGTTAAATTCCAGCTCAACGGGGGTATCGCGACCGAAAATCGATAGCAATGCTTTGAGCTTGCTCCGTTCTGGGCTGACTTCAATGACTTCACCACTAAAGTCCTTAAACGGACCAGACAACACCAAAATCTTGTCACCCTCAGCCATATCAACTTTGACTACGGGTGCTTGCTCTTGGGTCTGCTTAAAGATACGCTCGACCTCCGCCCGACTTAAAGGCATGGGTTTAACATGCCCTCGCCCACGTCCAGTGGCGCGGCGCTGTTCAGCACCGACAAAATTAATGACATGGGGGGTGTTTTTGACTACCTGCCAAACGTCGTCATCCAAAATCATCCGGATGAGGACATACCCAGGAAAAACTTTTTCCTCGATATTCTGACGACTGCCATCCTTGCGCAGCTTGACCGCAGGGGTCTGCGGGATTTCTATCTGAAAGATGTACTGATTAACGCCCAGGGTAATAGCGCGCTGCTCAAGATTGAGCTTGACGCGCTTTTCACACCCGGAGGCTACTTGTACTGCATACCAGCGAGACTGTGATTTCCTCGGTTCCTCAGGAACATTAGAATCAGTGTTGTCAGCCGTATAGTTTGGATCGTCAGAAGCATAAGTCATTAGAACACCTGCCTAGAAGCCCAACCAAAGAGTCTATCCACTAAGTAAATAAGTGTGGCAGCCACACCCACCATCAAAATGACAGCTGCAGATTCACTAATCAGCTGCTGTCTGGAGGGCCAAACTACCTTACTCAACTCTTCACGAGTACCTTTGACAAAGGCTCCCGCATCAAATGAGTCAGAGGAAGAGGAATCGCTCGACTGCTTTTCAACTACTTTCTTAGCGTCCTTTTTGACCACGTCATTAGCTTCCTTATCTGCTACATCGAGTCCGATTGATAATTATCAACCTAGAGCTATCCAAGCAAAAATTCCACCTAAAGCTCATAGCTCAGGTAAAAAGAATAAATCTCTTTTCCTTAAGCAACAAATCTAAACGCTTCAGGCAGAACTTATGCTAACCGCTCAGCGCGTCCTGGAGGACTCGAACCCCCGACATTCGGTTTTGGAGACCGACGTTCTACCAACTGAACTAAGGACGCACGACTCTTTGAACTTGCCCCATTGTAAGGCTTAACTTGCGGGCTTTAGATGCCCTTGAGTTATTTTTTGCCTGATTTCTCGATGGGACGATCAAAGCGCTGCTTCAAGCGAGTTGCCTTACCAACGCGATCGCGAAGGTAGTACAACTTAGCACGACGCGCTTTACCTCTACGTAAGACCTTTATGTTGGCCACGCGAGGTGCATGAAGTAAGAAAACACGTTCAACACCAACACCTTGAAAGATGCGACGTACGGTAATTGTCTCGTTGATACCGCCATTGCGCATGGCAATCACAGTACCTTCGTAGGGCTGCACTCGTTCCTTACCACCTTCTACAATTCGGACACCGACCCGAACTGTATCCCCAACGTAAATCTTGGGGATGTCGTCTTTGATATGTTCCGCTTCAATTGAGCGGAGAATCTCCTCAGCGTTCATAAGCCCTGAAAAGCGCACGGTCTTTAATAGTAGGCCAACATGGCCACAAACACCAAGGGTTTTTTAGGAAAAGTGCGCCACGAACTGTCATTTATGTGTGAGGAAATGGGGTATGACCCATCAGGGCACTCATTGGTCGGGCAATACGCTCTGGGAAAGGTGATCAGAAATCCTGCATACTATATATAGTGTGAGCTGAATAATGCTCAAAAATTTATTTGCCCTCCATTCCAAATTTCAATCGCCCATATGAATGTCTTAGGTAATTTGCTGTCACGAGCCCTGGCTGTACCAGTGATGGTGGGGCCGCGTAAACATCAGGGGATTGAGTTGAAATCTGCACCTGAGCGAGAAACGATGCGTCAGGCGGGTCGGATTGTGGCAACGGTCCTTAAGGAAATCGCTGAATTGGTGGAGCCGGGGATGACCACTGCGGATCTAGATGATCATGCTGAGCGCCGTATTCGCGAGATGGGTGCAACGCCAAGTTTTAAGGGATACCACGGTTTTCCTGGCTCGATCTGTGCCAGCATCAACGATGAGGTGGTCCACGGCATCCCACGTAAACGTAAGGTGATCAAATCTGGGGATCTGCTCAAGGTAGATACGGGAGCTTATTTTGATGGCTTCCATGGTGACTCGTGCATCACGATTGCTGTTGGTAAAGTAAATACCAAAGCACAGGATCTGATGCAGGCAGCTGAAGCGGCGCTATATGCAGGGGTAGCTCAGGCGTTGCCTGGCAATACACTGCTCGATATTGCTGGAGCCATTGAAGATAGTATTCAGTCCAGTGGTTACACGGTAGTTGAGGAATTTACAGGCCACGGTGTTGGGCGAAATCTGCATGAGCCTCCTTCAGTATTTAACTTTCGGACTAAAGAACTGCCGAATGTTACCCTCAAGCCGGGTATGGCGCTGGCAATTGAGCCAATCGTAAACGAGGGATCTCGCGTCACCCGTACCCTGCGCGATCGCTGGACTGTTGTGACATGCGATCGCAAACTTTCTGCCCAGTTTGAGCACACTGTACTTATCACTGAAGCTGGTCAAGAAATCCTTACTGACCGCTCTAAGGTCTAGGTAGTTTTGAGTCTTGAATGTGTTAAGTCGATGGCCTAACACGTGACTTAATCTCACTATTTGTCAGGCTGATAACTCAAAACTAAGAACTCAAAACTCAGAACTCAAAACCCAACTATTTTTGTAGATCACTCAGGCTTACACAGGCATCTTTGTCGTAGTCTACTTCGATGTCAATGGTGTAAAGCTTTTGGGTATCTTCGTCTGGAAAATCTTGATAGTTTTTGATCTTTTCTAGGGCGATATCGTTGAGAAAGCCATAGCCAGAGCTGCGTAGTATGGCGGGCTCAGTTGCGATCTCACCATCGGGATTGACGACTACACCCACAAGTCCTTTTTCAGGGACGGGGGTTAGACAGCTGAGAAAACGCCGTGGGCCGTCCGCAATCAGTGGATAGTTAATTTCTACTGATTTGTCTAACCCTTGAGGATCTGATACCCGTATTTCCGGTTGTTCGCTGAGACTGACTAGCCATGCTTGCTTTGCTTCTTCCACTTCAGGGTCAGTGGTTTTCAAGATGCTGTGTCGCAGACGAGCTAAAAAGTTTTGCAGTGGTTTGGGCACTTCCTGAGCTTGTGCGCCATCCTTGAGTGCAACTAATGTGGGTGGTGTTTGCTCAGTCTGTGTTCTTGCCGGAGTGTTGCCAGAAGTATTGCTAGGGCTGCTGTTGTTAGCAGGCAGCGCAGCTACTTCGTTGTCGCTGTCTCGGTTTGCTCTGTGATTTGATTGGTTATTGCCACTGGCCTGGCGGCGGTCTGCGGCGCGATCGTTAGCGTTTTGACCAGTCTGAGAGCGCCGCGGTTGGCTTTGTTGCTGACGCTGTTGCCCCTGCTGATTTGCAGCCGCTACCGGTTGCCGCACTGCCGCCGCACCAGCGGGTCGAGGAGCTGTCGTTGGTCCACCAGAGCTGGCTGGCTGTGTATTCGGTGGAATCCGAGTGACGGTAATACTTTCCCCTTCAGGATCTGGAGCAGGAACAATGTCATCGGGTGAACCCCCTGCCACTGGAATCATCAACAGTCCCGCATGAAGACCCGCTGCCAACAAAAAAATAGGATTAAAAAGAAGCTTCAAAACATTCATGGCAATGCGGGAAAAAGTTATGAGAAAGCCAATCTACATCTAGGGTAAACAATTGGGACAGCATTTCTGACATCAGCTATTCCAACTATCTAACTGTATGGGTAAGGCGCGGTTAAGAGAATGACTGATGTACAGAATTGTGTTTACTAACCCTGCCGTGGGTCATTGGGCCAAACAAAGACGAGGGTTGTGCCCTTTAAGTCAATTAATGAAATGTAGTTAACTGGGTTTCCATCAGCAGAGTACACCCCATAGAATGGATGCCCACCATAGGGGCCTTCGTCAACCTGTAGCATACCTGCTTGTGCTAAAGCTTGCCCCAGACCCTCGCGGCTAACAAGATCGATGTTTCTGGCAATTTGCTTAAAGGTGACTGTGTCGAATGGCAAATAGGTGCCATTACTGATGCTTTCAGGTGTAAAAAATGCGGATGGCTCAGCTACATTACCGATGGCATGCTCCCTAAAACGTATATCAATGGCATTGGTTGGATCAATTCTCAACCATTCTGCAGTGACGTCAAAGTTGCTTGTGCCTTCGTTTGAGGCACTTAAAAACTGACTTAAACTACTGCTTAGGGCCGATTGATGAGCGGGATCAAAGGCAAAAGATTGTTCATTGTCTTCGAACTCGTCTTCGAACTCATCTTGAGCGGGGTCGTCCTGTTCTTCAATAATCTTTTGCTCCTGCTGTTCCGGGACATCTGTGAGAACAGGGGGTGCTATCGTAGCCGGTGGTGGGTTTTCTGGTGGGGGCGTTTCGGGCTCTGGCGGGAGCGGTGCAGGTTCAGTTGGGGCCAGGATATCGCTAAGACTAACCGCTTCAATCGACACCTCTTCTTCAGGCTCTGGTTCAGCGACTTCTTCTGCTTTTGGGGCGGTCAAATCAATTGCAGGTAGGACCAACAATAAACCGTGAAAACCTAACGCCATCCAAATGACCGGGCGCTTAAAAAAGCTGGCTCCATAGGTTGATAGCTGGACAGTTACATAGGGAAGAGCCCGGATAAATAAAAATGGCTGCATGGCAAGGCTCCTGACCGTTCTTGTCAACCACTTGCCAGATTCTGTCGGCGCAACACTAACCATGCTCTAGAAGATAGAGAAACACACATTAAGGAAACCTTGGAGGAGCGAACATGCCCCCAAGGTAAAATGGTTGATGCACACTGAGCGTGTGAACGTTGAAAGTATCCCTTTCTTAAAGATTAAAGCTCTCTAAGAAAGGGAATCAATCAAACGACTAGTTGAGAACAGTTGTTGCTTCTGTGTCGTAGGCTTCAAGCGTGGAATCAATTGCACTGTCAGGCAGAGGTACATAACCCACCTCTAGGATGAGTTCGCCGGCATCGGCCTGCTCAATGTAGAACTCTACAAAGTTAGCAACACCAGTGCTGGAGTCTGCCAAAGCTTCAGTGTTGACGGAGATGAAGAGGGGCCGACCTAGAGGCTGGTAGATGTCAGCCTCAACGTTCTCGACAGTAGGCTCAATAAACTCACCAGTCTCTTCGTTGAGAATGCTCACTGCCCGCAAAATGTCTGAATTTTCAGAGAAGTAAGCTAAACCGAAGTAACCGATAGCATAGGGGTCGCCAGCAACACCACGTACAAGGATGTTGTCATCTTCACTAGCCGTGTAGTCAGCACGGCTAACACCACCATCGCCATTGACTTCATCAGTAAAGTAGTCAAACGTACCAGAGTCAGTACCAGGGCCATACAGACCGATTTCTTCATCGGGCCAGGAAGGATCAATCTGATTCCAACGAGTGATAGTGCCCTCAGCTGGCGCATCCCACATAGTGTTTAGCTGTTCAACAGTCATCTCAGTTGCCCAATCATTTGCAGGATTGACTACAACAGTTAGAGCGTCGCAGGCAACAGGAACAGCAATGTAATTGATGCCGTTAGCAGCGCAAAGCTCTTTCTCGGTATCTTTGATAGGACGAGATGCGTTAGAGATAACAGTCTCACCGGTACAGAACTTCTTGAAACCGCCACCAGTACCGGAAACACCAACAGTGATGGATGCAGAGTTGCCACTTAGGGCATACTCCTCAGCCATTGCCTCAGTGATGGGAAAAACAGTACTAGAACCGTCGATTGCAATGCTTTGAGCAACTGCAGATGTAGCAGTTAAAGCACCCGCTGCAGTCACTGCAGCTACTGTGCCAAAAAATTGAGTGAACTTAACCATGACTACACACTCCGTGGCTATTTGTTCAGGCCACGAAGTAATGTAGCTACACAGAATTAAGGCAAATTAATTGCCTAATTAAGGGGTGATTTTTATCTGTTTAAGCATAGGTAAAGACAAATAAACTGAGCGAAGTGAGTCTCAGCTTATCTTTTAGCAACGTCTTTAAGGATAGATTTGTCAACCGAATTTCAGCTTAATCTTAGGGCATAGTGATTTATCTAGCATTACTTTTAGTTAAAAGCTTGCAGAAATTCATAAACTAAGCCGGACATTTTAGATCAGCTATGAGGCTCGACTAAAGTTCCCAGATAAACAAAGTGTTGTGAACTGTGGGCACAACAGCAATCGCTGAAATTTTTAGAGAACAGCAACTATAGTCATCACAAATTGCTGAATGCTGGCAGTTTTCGACAACTATACGTTTTACCGAATATCTGTATGATAGGTAGCTCTACAGCTTGATTTAACGTCCTGCTCTAGTTTTGGGCTGTTAGACTTTGCCCTCAAAATATCTGTACCAGACGGCATTACCCAGAATAGTGAGGCTAAGGCTGAGGCTGCCTGCCATCAGGACGAGTGTGGGATTGTATCCTCCTCGTGTGAGGTTTTCCATCCACAGATTGGTTGTTGCCGAGGGGCGTATCGTGTCAGCTAAAAATGGAGTTAGATAAATCAAAGCACCACCGCTGAGTAGCCAGCCCACCATAGAGGTCAGTAGGAAAACTGTTTTACCTTTGGTTTGCGTGCTCATAGCAGTGTTCTATCTCTTTATTGAACGGCTAACGGTGTGCCCGTTAAACAGGTTTTGGTTAATGTGGCCCCGTCAAAATTCGCATTGTCTATGGAGGCACAAAGCAGATTAGCCTGAGTTAAGTTGGCTCCCCGCAAAATAGCACCGCCCAGATTTGCTTCTTCTAGATCAGCGCCAGATAAGTCAGTACCTGCCAGGTTAGCGTTAGATAAATCTGCATTGCGTAGAATACAGCCAGACAAGTTGGCTCCTCGCAAGTCGGCCCCCCGCAGATCAACCTCTGTTAAATTGAGATTGCTCAAAACAGTCCCTGCCAGGAATGCTCCTGCAAAGCTTGCGTTAGTAGTGTCGGCTTCTAACAGTATGGCTCCCCGCAAATCAGCATTGCGTAAGTCAGCTGCTATTAAAATGGCTCCCATCAAATCAGCCCCTCGCAGGTTAGCGCGCAGATCTGACTGTTTGAGAATGCTGCCGTTGAGGTTAGCTCCTCTTAAATTAGCTTGTGCTAAGTTAGCTCCACTTAGATCTATGCCAGCTAAATCCATCCCCATCAGCTCTTTCTTCTGTCCCTGCAGAATAGCTTCAATGTCCGATGGGTTCATGAAGTTACCTCCTTGGGCACAGAGTGTTGCTTGGGCTCATTAAGCATAGGTTTAACTTCTTCTAGCCAAACGGTGGGCTGTTGGCTTGGCCGATCTGGAAGCTGTAGCATACCAATTTCTGCTAATCGAATTACCGTACCTAAAGACTCAACCAGATTGGGATCAAAGCGTCTGCCGCTGTACTTTTCGCAGGCTGTTAGTGCTTCTCCTGGAGACATGGCAGTTCGTTCACCCCTGGTTTCAGTGAGTTCCTGAAAATAGGCAACGAGACCTAAAACTCTAGATTCAATTGGAATTTCATCTGCCTTTAACCCATCTGGAGTGCCGCTGCCGTCCCAATATTCGAGCTGGTGGGTAACAATGCGGCTGATCGGAGCTAGCTCGGGCATTGAGGAAAGTAGCTGACCGCCAAGGGCAGCGCGATCGCGCCAAAAAACTAAACTTGCTTTATCAAGCTGGTCTGCTGTTTGCTGAAAAATTTCTTTGGGGGCCTCAGCTAGACCAATACGAAACAGCAGACCTGCCAGTCTCAGCCGCCGTAGCTTTAGCGTAGGTAAATCCAGTAACTGTCCCAGGGTTTCTGCTAATGCAGATACTTGTAATGATGCAGTTGGATTCGCAGGATCACGTTCGTCAATTTTTTGAACCATTCGCAAAAAGGCCTGAAGTTTGTTGGCGGCCAGGTTGCGATTTAGCTTAGAGGCTTGACCTTCTAATTCCCAGAGTTCACGGGTCTGACGATTGACGGTGACAAGCTGCTGCTGACTACTCTGCAGATAGTTAACAATACGAGCAACGACACCGCTTAAATCTGTGGGGACAGGTGACGGATTATTTTTAAGGCTGTTAAATCGCTCTGTTAGCTGATTGGCAAGGGCTGTATCGTAGGGACGCATGCGCTCAATCAAAATCTTGGCAGCGGCTTCAACTGGACCGCGCTCAAATGTCCAAAGACCGTAAAACTTTCGCTCAATGTCGACACTTGGCATACTATCGCTGCGATATTCATCATCCGATAGTTCATGACACAAAACCATAGATGCATAGCCTGGTGCCAAAATAATCAGGTTCCATTCTTCGGTGAGACTGTCACTGCTCTGCAAGTCGACTAAATCTACATTAGCCAGTTTGCTAGTGGCATGATCACCGAACCCACTGTCGGGCACGGCTGCGATCGCAACCTGCTGTGAATAGCGGGCAATCTCTAAATAACGATCGGCCTCCTGGAGATACCACTTACCCTGTTGAAATGTGACAAGCACCAATGGTTTTTCACCGTCTGGCTGCTCCAAAATATGATCCTCTAGGGCATGACAAAGCGCTACCAGCGTGTTTTTGAAATAAACACCATAGCTAGACGGCATTTGTCCCTCTGTCAGGACATTTTTTAATTGATTAAGGGTGGCCTCAGAGTTCATAGTAAGGCTCTTAGTAAACCAGGTATTTGTTTCCAGGATAAAAAGCCAGTGTTTCTAGACTCCAAAATCTTGCTAGATGGAGCATTTTTAAAACAGCGGCATACTCTCTATGATTTCATACTTTGATGAAAAGCGTTGCACGTCCGACATAAGTCGTACCGAACTGTTAGAGGAAATACTGTCAGTCGGCTGTCATTGCCGTTGTTATCAAATGCTTGAAACAGCCAATAGTGATCAAATTTGTAATCAATCAATACAAAATGGATGGTCTAAATGAGTAAAAGTACTTAACTTATATACAGACCCACCTAGTTACGATTAGTTGGATCTATCAAACATGAGTGAAACCAATGACTAACCCATCCCAAGAGCAAACTTGTCCCGTATGTGGTGTAACCATTGTTAACGACGTTGTTCAATTCTCAAATGGTTCAAAAGGTACCCGTGCCAGACTCTATGCCCGTGTTTGTCAATATGCCAAAAAGCCTGACTGCATTAACCAAGATAAAACCCTAATTGGTGAAGTGCTAAAAGAAGATGGCTTTCTAGATGCCCCGCCGATCAATTTGGGTCAGTAGCCGGCCTAACCTAACCGCTCTGCCACTTGTTTTAGCCGCTGCAGCTGGGCTTCCATATCTTGCTTAGTCCAGCTGGCGGCAAATTGCTTAAAACCAAAAGCGACGAGCGGATTGGGAATGTCAAATTCAAATCGATTCAAAAGACGGGTGCCCGAGGTGTCTGGAATGCACTCCCATCGGTCGGTTCCTTTAAAGAAGCCGGTAAATGCCCATACGACTAAGCCAGGACGACGCTCTACGACGGTGCTTACTAAGCTGGGCTTTAGTACAGGGACTTGGATGATAAATCGCGTCTGGCTATTGAGTTCGGTGCTCCAGCTATCGCCAATGGGCTCACAACGCAGGGCTGGATTAAGCCATTGGTGCATTAGGGTGCGATCGCAAATACATCGTTCAACCGTAGTGGCACTTGCGCGAATAAAGATTGCTTGCTCAAAAACACCCATAAAAACTTTGATGTTGCAGGCTCTCGACGTGCTCTGATTATGACATTGCTAAGAATCGGTCATGCAAAAGCGGTCGGTTGTACACTACCGACCGCTTTTGCCGCCCCTAGTGTCTGTGATGAGCGTGCTGGTGTTCCTGTTGAGGCTCATGACTTTGGTGGCCATGGTGATGAGCATCATGGTGGTGGCCGTTATGGTGGCCGTCATTATGGTGGCCGTTATGGTGGTCGCCGTCGTGATGATGGAATGCCTCAGCTAGCTGAGTTCGCTGACCTTGATTAACAACGGTACCTTGCTCACCAAGCAAGTCTGAAACTAACCCATTTACCCAACCGGCAGCCATGTCTGTAAAGTCATCGTTGTCATTCACACAGGGCATCTGAACATAGGTAACATCAGGGCGCTTACGGCGTAAATGACCAATAATGTGCTCTACATCCAGCAGGGTCTCGTGATTTTCCGTGACAAATCCAATGGGCATAAACACTAGAGCTGTAGCACCCAGGTCCATTAGGTTTTGGGCTGCTAAGGTGACATTGGGCTGGGTCCATTCAATCATGGGGGTGTCATGGTTGAGCCAGCCAATAGAAATCAGTGGGTAGTTGTAAATGAGGCGCTCTCGAACCGCATCATAGAGTAGTTGACTCTCTGTAATACCCGAGGTAAAGCCCTTTGCCTTGTGGGGGCAGCCATGGTTCATCAGCACAATGCCGGTCTGGGAGGGTAAATGGGCAACGGCTAGATGTTGCTGAATTTTGTCCTCCACCTGACGGGCTAACAAGTCAATGTAGTCTGGCTGATTGTAAAACGACGGTATGTAACGAGTGCTTTTAAGCCAGTGGTCGTCTCTGCCCGTAAATGTTTTAGCTAAAGCATTGTTGACTTGTTCGACGGCAATGCCACTGGTAAAAATAGAGTCAACTACCAGAAGTGGATAGATCAGCAGCCTGGTGAATCCTTCGGCCTGAATTTCCTGTAGTACCTGGTGGGGTAAAAACGGCGCGCAGAAGTTAAATGCCTTAAAGACGCTAACTTTCTGGCCCCACTTGGCTTGTAAATGACGCTCAATGCCCTCACGCTGACGTTCAAAGATAGCGTTGTGGGGGGAAATAAAATGATCGTGTTGATGATCCCACTCGTGGCGATCAAACAGGGCCAAAAGCTTTGCTAGGGGCGGATAAATCCAATTGGGAACCGGAGCAAATTTAGCTGTTAATAGATTTAGGGCCTGTTCGTTGTAGTTGGCGAAGTCTTCGTAACTTTCTACTTCGCCGTATCCTATGAGCAAGACAGCGACGCGCTCGTCACTGTCGCTTTGCCCTGGGGTAGATATTTGTGCGTGCGGAATCGCAACCATAAACAAATGAGCCTCAAAGAGAATTTAGGCGTTACTGTCACAGTGGACAGGCTCTAAAGGTAACGCACCTAAGTCTGGCTATTCTCCGCCTCTTGTAAGAATTTAAGACTCCTGAGACTAATCGATACGCAGCTGTTGCTATCTGTTAAGTCTTACTTCAATCACTCCATAATCGACGTCGTTCGGTCCCCTTTAGGCGCTCATGGGTATCCCGTAGCAAAGTGGGTATATCTAACTGTTCTGGACAGCGAGGCAAGCAGTCGCCACAGTCGGTGCAGCGGCTGCCCTTGCGCCCTGGAAACCAGTGGCCTGCCCGTTCAAACATGCCGTAGCGGTATTTGCCAAAGGCTGTCATGTCGTAGGCGACTGCTAGATTACGCAGGCGCAGCACCTCTGGGATATTGATGGCTTCTGGGCAGGGCAGACATTCATAGCACTGCCGGCACTGCTCAGTTGCCAACGTTGTTTGGGTTTGTTCTAGATAAGCTAGAGTATTCTCCTCTAAGTCTGTTAAGGGACCGGTATTGTTGGCTGTTTGTAAGGGCCAATCAAGTTCATTAGGGATAGCTGGTCCAACGCTTAGGGTAGTAATTCGTGGGTCGCTCAGCAGCCAGCGATAGGTGAGCAGCAGTGGGTCAAACGGAGTGCATAGTGTTTTGAGTTTGTCGGGTGGTGTGTAGAGTTGCCCACCTTTGTCGGCTGGAGAAATAATAAAAATGCCTAAGTCCCGTTGGTGGGCTAGCTCAATGGCTGCGGCGTTGCGTTGGTTAAAAAAGTAGTAGTGCAGGTTAATAAAGCTGATGATGGGGTGTGCGATCGCACCCATTACAACCTCTAACGCTCCATGGCTAGAAACACCCACGTGATGTACTCGGCCATCATCTAATGCCTGGGTTAAATCTGGTGTCATTGCATCAAGCTGTTGCAGATGCTCTGGTGTATTCACCCCGTGCACAGCCAGACAGTCAAGGTAGTCAACCCCTAAACGCTCTAGAGACTCATCCAATAGGCGATTAACATCGCTACCTGGCAAGAGCTTGGTAGTCAACACCAGCTCAGAGCGGGAAAAGCTTTTTAGGGCCTGGCCAATGTAGCACTCACTTTGACCATATCCTCGCGCCGTCTCAATGTGATTAATTCCCTGCTCAATTGCGCTAGCAAGGACCTGATACAAACAATCTGCATCCTTCAGGCATCGCATTGTACCCAATGAAAATACAGACAAATTCAGTTCAGTTTTGCCAAAGCGTCGATAATCCATGGGGTAGCCCGTACCCTAATTAGCGAACAGATTATTGAGTGGACGTTTATTGGTTAGACGAACGACCTTGCTGTGCAAAGTCTGATGGACTCAAATTAGAGACAAAATCGCGAAATGCTTCCTTTTCAGCTTCATCAGCTTCTCGATCAACTGGAATTGAGGCATCTGCTACCACCTCTTCCATTACCCAAATTGGAGCCCCCATCCTTAGCGCAATCGAAATGGCATCGCTAGGGCGAGAGTCGAGTTCCTTAGTTACCTCTCCCTGTTTGAGAGTCATCGTAGCGTAGAAGGTATTGTCCTTCAGGGAATGAATAACGACACGATCTAGTACTAAATCCCAGTCATCTAGCAAATTGGCAAAGAGGTCGTGGGTCATGGGACGCACAGACTCTTCATTTTCCAAAGCAACGATGATGGCGCGGGCCTGCTCGTTGGAAATAAAAATAGGCAGTGCTCGGCGTTCGGATGCGTCACGCAGCAATATCACGGGATTTCGCGAAACTGCATCCAGTGCAATGCCAGCAACTTTCATTTCGATCATGGATATTAATCCTCTTGGCTCCGCAGGAATTTAACCCAACAAATAGACTGTAACACCTGAAAAATAACTGCACTATGTCAAACTGGCTTGGAAATGTGACGGTTAGAAACAGGAAAACACCATATAGGCAATCTATAGTTTAGGAAGTTGATTAAAGTGGACGCAAATAATATTCCATTTCTAAGCTAAAAGAGTCCGCTCAGCTTGTTGGCTATTACATAAAAATCTTTATTTAGATTCTAAAAATCTTTATCTAGCGGTCTCTAATAGCTACAACTGTAGGGGGCGGTGATAGTGGCCATTACGATTACATCTCTACGACAAGGCGCTAGAGTGTTAAGCAAGGCCTAGACTTATCATAAGAATGTGTTTACCGGATTAATTCAGGCTTTAGGAAAGCTTCAAACCCTAGATAACGATCAATTGCAAATTACGTATCTGGGGTCTAGCAACGCCATCATTGCAGATATTGCCCTTGGGGATAGTATCGCTGTAGACGGTGTCTGTCTAACTGTGGCGGCCATTTTACCAAAGGGATTTACAGTGACAGCATCTCCGGAAACCCTTAGTCGCTCTACCCTAGGCTATACTTCTCCAGACCGACCCGTAAATCTGGAAGCTTCTCTACGAGTAGGCTCTAAAATTGGTGGTCACTTTGTAACTGGGCATGTCGATGGGCAGGGACAAGTTGACGACATTGTTAAAACTGACAGTGCTTGGGAAATTAGTTTTACAGTGCCCCAGAAACAGGTGACACGCTACATTATTCCTAAAGGCAGCAGCAGCGTTAACGGTATTAGCCTGACAGTTGCTGACTGTAGCGTATCTGGAGACTGGTTTAAGGTCGCGGTTATTCCGGTGACCTACCATGAAACAAATCTGCAGTATCTGCAACCTAATGTCGCTGTCAATTTAGAAGGCGACATACTAGGCAAATATGTGGAACGATTTACCCAACCAGCGAGCATGATAGAGCAGCCAGAAATTTCCCTGGACTTCCTGGCTGAACATGGCTATGGGTGAGCGTAGCCAGAACCCCAGTTTATTTCGGTGCTCTACAAAATCATTAGTTCATAGCTTAGATAAACCAGGGTTCTAAGCTAAGGGCAATAAAGAGTTTCTTTAGTCGCTCTCCCAGTCACTGAATTTACTCCTATAGCGACTTCGCAGAGCATGTCGTTAGTCTTTACATCTAAATCCACATCGGTAAAGTCAGCCCCTTCTATATTTGCCTTACGAAAATCTGTACTAAACGCGTAAGCGCCTTCAAGAACTGCGTTTTTAAGATTGGCTCGAATAAACCTGGCCCCATCTAAAGTAGCGCCCATCATGTTGGCATTTTCTAGATTGGCTTTGGTTAGGTTGGTGTCAAACAGCCGCACACCGCGCAGATCTGTATTACTCAAATCCGCTTCAGCCATATCGGTACTGGTGTAATTATTGCCCCGCAAATCCTGCCCCGCAAAACTCTGCTGCCGCAGACTTTGCCGGTCAAAATTTTCTGCCTGGGCTATATTTGACCAGCTCAAACTTAATGTACATATCAGCATGCAGCTCAGCAGCCAGCGCTGACAACCAACAAAGCGTAGATACCTCATAAACTATAGCGATCCACTCTACTTACTTGCATTCTAAAACCGTTTGAGACCCTACGGCTATTGGCTTAGCTACTTGACAGATGAGCTGCAAAATACACTTTAAAGACAAAAAGCCTCCACCAAGAGGCAGAGGCTTTTTAGACGATTAGTAGACTAAAACTTAGTCCAAGTCGTCCATTGCCAGTACTGGCTCACTCGAACGGTCAAGACCCTTCTCGAAACCACCAGCAGCAGCACGAGCACGGCCCGCATGCCATAGGTGACCAACCAAGAAGAAGAAGCCAAGAACGAAGTGAGAAGTAGCCAGCCACTGACGGGGGTTCACAAAGTTAACAGAGTTAATCTCAGTGATACCGCCACCTACAGAGTTGATCGACGCGTTAGGAGCGTGAGTCATGTACTCAGCAGCACGACGTACCTGCCAAGGCTGAATGTCATTCTTAAGCTTGTCTAGATCAAGACCGTTAGTTCCACGCAGGGGAGATAGCCAAGGACCGTCAAAGTCCCAGAAACGCATGGTCTCACCACCGAAGATGATCTCACCAGTAGGAGAGCGCATCAGATACTTACCAAGACCAGTAGGACCTTGAGCAGCACCAATGTTGGCACCCAAACGCTGGTCACGAACCAAGAAGGTCATGGCCGGAGCCTGTGATGACTCAGCATTAGTAGGACCGTAGAACTCACTGTGGTATGCAGTGTTGTTAAACCACACAAAGCAGGAAGCGATAAAGCCCATCATGGACAACGCACCCAAGCTGTAGGAAAGGTAAGCTTCACCAGACCAGATAAAGGCACGACGTACCCAGCCGAAAGGCTTGGTTAGGATGTGCCAGATACCACCGGAGATACAGATCAAACCGATCCAAATGTGGCCACCAATGACGTCTTCCATGCTGTTAACACCGACAATCCAGCCGTCGCCACCGAAGGGAGCGCCAACTACATAGCCCCAAATAACAGCAGGGTCAAGGGTGGGGTTCGTGATGACACGAACGTCACCACCACCAGGTGCCCAGGTATCGTATACCCCGCCAAACAGAGTGGCTTTGAATACGAGTAAAAGAGCACCGATACCCAAAAGAATCAGGTGATAACCAATGATATTGGTCATCTGATTCTTATCCTTCCAGTCTTGCTGGAAGAAGCTGGAATATTCCTCAAGAGTTTCAGGACCACGAACAGCGTGATAAACGCCGCCCAGACCAAGAACTGCGGAAGAAATTAGGTGAAGAACACCGACTATAAAGTAGGGAAATGTAGCAACAATTTCACCACCAGGACCTACACCCCAGCCCAAAGTAGCCAGGTGAGGAAGTAGGATGAAGCCCTGCTCATACAGAGGCTTTTCAGGGACGAAGTGAGAGACTTCAAACAAAGTCATCGCACCAGTCCAAAGGACGATAAGACCAGCATGGGCAACATGGGCACCCAGCAGCTTACCAGAAAGGTCGATTAGACGAGCGTTACCAGACCACCAGGCAAAACCGGTAGATTGCTGGTCACGACCCGAAATGTAATTACTAGAGAGCGTTACCACGTGGCAGTACCTCTTCGGGGAATACAAACTTCTCGTGGGGCTGGTCCTGAGGAGCCATCCACGCACGAATACCTTCGTTGAGAAGGATGTTCTTGGTGTAGAACGTTTCAAATTCAGGGTCTTCG
>JBHJIV010000087.1:0-17799 GCA_050043105.1 Leptolyngbyaceae cyanobacterium
AATGGGACATTTTGATTCGACCAGCTTAGCTGGTACTTTCTTTATGGGAAATCCCCTTAAAGCTACAGTACTTATTATTCGTTCGATGGATATAGTAATCATGGTTTTGTTGTCGTTGGCAGGCTTCTGACCGGTTATGCGATCGCCCCCAATTTGCTATCAAATTCAGGTAAGAAAAGTGCCGTGCCTGTATTGATTACCGGACGAACTCGCATCGCCTCAAATAGAGTATGGCCTCAAAGTAGAGACTATCTGATATTTTTACGTGAATGCCAGATAGTCTCAAATAAACTCTATAGAACTTAGCGAGACGCCGTACCCTCTTGAGCCACCTGACGGCGACCTAGGACAAACAGCTGATCACGTTCACGCAACAGAAACAACGCAATTAACGCCGCCAGTGTGGGAATAGCTGCCCAGAATAAATAATTAGGCGCTGTGTATGGATTGACCAAATTTTTGAGTGAAACAAGTACTGAAACAGTATGCATTCCTAGCAGCAAGCCATAGGTCCAGGTCTTCAATAAGCCTGCTAAGAAAGTTAGAACAATCACTAACTGTACAATCCCCATAACGGTCGAAAAGGTTCCTGTTACAGGTGAGGAGTAGTAGGATTCTGCAACGGCTTGAGTGATTCCAGGCGCAATGATTTTTCCAATGGCCCAAACCAGAAAAAAGGCGGCAACACTAATGCGGATTAAGAACAGAGAGATTTCTAAGGGTTTGTCAGTTTTCATGATAGTCTCCTTCAGGTTTTGGTTAAGTTTTGAGATCAATTTTCAACAGAGAATATGTCAAAAACTGACCTATATGTAAATAGATAAAAAGGTGAAAAAATTATGTCAGTTTTCAGTCTTAGATAACAATCGTCAACGTTTGACCAACAATTGTGGGATCTCTTTCAAGTCTTGCAAACAGCATGTCTGATCAGTAGGCTAACTCTAGAGCTGATTTGTTTTTCTGCTGGGTTGTCCACAGGAACAATAGACGCCAGTAGCAAACGGAATCACAAATCCTAAGGTGGCTGAGAACCACCGATGGGCAGTCATTTCGCCTTTAGCACATGACTATGACTTATCGTAAGCATTAAAGTCCCAATCATAACGGCTAGTTTGAGAGCACCTGCATGGTGGGTCTTTATCAGTGATCGTTGCCTAGCCTGGGAACGTTGCATCATGCCACCGCTTCTGTTTGATTCAACAGCTTATCTAGTACGCCTTGTTGTTCTAAAGCATGCAGATCATCATTGCCGCCAATGTGCTGGTTGTTAATAAATATTTGAGGAACCGAACGACGACCGTAGGTACCACGAGCTACCATGGCATCTCTGGCTATCTCGTCTCCATCAAGAGCATATTCGCTATAATTAACACCCTTTTTATCCAGCAGTTGCTTTGCTTGACGACAGAAGGGACAGGTGCTCCAAGTGTAAATTTCAACGTTAGCCATGGTTAATATCTCCTAGTGAGGATATGTTAAAAACTGACCTATGTGTATGTAGATAGCCGAGTCAAAAAAAGAGGTTAGTCGTGGATGAAACTCTTCAACGCTTGACCGACAATTTTAGGGTCATCCTCAAGTCTCGCCAGCAACAATGAGCCTTCCGCTGTACTAATAAACCTGAGTGCTCTGTTTTGAGCATCAGTTTCTCCCATTGCCACAAACTGCTTGGTGAGCCAGGCTTGAAGATCCTTAAAATACACAATAAGGTGACTTCTTACGGCTGGACTGACCGATTGCAATTCTGCTGCCATCATTCCACACATACAGAACTTCTGATCCTGAATGTAGGTTTGAAAGGAATCAGCCACTGCTTGCAAACGTTGTTGTGGCGTATCGAGATTTTTATCGAAAGCGTCTAAGGCATCGCTATGGACTTCATGAATGCGTTCCACCAAAGCTAACGCTAGGTCAGCCTTAGCTTTGAAGTGGTAGTGTATGCTTGAATTTTTGATGCCGACTGCATCAGCCAAATCAAGATAACTAAAGCCATTGAACCCTTTTACTTGGGTCAAGTGCTCTGCCACATCCAAGATTTTTGTCCTTGTATCGCTCACAGTGCTTCTGTGTCTATCTACATGTATGTAGTTTATCGTGGATTTTCGAAAAGTGCAAGGCACCGATTGGGAGAGTAGCCCAATCAGTTTTAGGGCTGAGAGGTTTGCCGTTAAAACAAGCTAGTACACTCCACTGCAATGCAGTTTTTAGCTGACAATGCCTCAACAATCTATTTTGTTAATTTCCACGGCTGCTGTCTCCAGCCTAGTCTTCGTTTTGCTAATAATGTATCTACTTGAGGTATGTGAATTTCCACAAGTTCGACGGTTTCTCGAACCAATGCTTCCAGTTGATTGACCGCTACTGGCTGTGCCTGATAAAACAACCTTTCAAGACGATCGGCAAGATTCTCAGGCGCAATTTCCATTTGCTCAATAAACCTGCTCATTCGCTTAAATTGGAATGTTGAATAATACAAGTGGTTTAACCCAGCTAGCACACCGAGAAGGTTTTGAGCTGACTCAACCAGGATTTGATAATACCAAAGCGTCGTATCTCGCCTGGCAAACTTTTCCTGCATTCCCCAAATCGCAAAGAACTTGAGGTAATGCTCAACCATTTTTTGTGCGAGTTCATCTGGATAATTCGCTATTTTGGCTTTCCATTGCTGAATAAGTGTTGCACCGTAGAGTGGGATTCCAACCGATGTTCCAGACATTGCTTTCATTAATGGAGATTGAATATCATGCCCTGTCAAGATATTTGAAATATCCGTTTCCCACTGTGCAATCGTCACATGACCAAACTGACACTCGACACCGTTTACGAGGTAACTCTCAGCGAACCCACCATCTTCTCGATTACCCAAAATCCAGAGTCGCTCTGAACCTTGATTCTGTTGACGCACAAGCTGTAATTCTTCCTCAGAAGGCAATTCGTCGTAATAAATGCTCATGTCACAATCAGAGTATTCATCACAAAGCCCTTCTGCGACTGAGCCTGCGACCATTGCTGCTTTGGTTTTTGGGTTAGCAATGTAAGCTTTAACGTTATTTTTGGCTAATTCTAGTAAATATTGAGTTCTATTGTCCATGGATCTTCATGCCTTAGATAAGGATGTACATCCATGATGCAACACTGAGTTTTTACCATGTTCTCGGTTGAACAATATGAGAATTCAACATCGGAATGAAGTGGGTCCCCCATCGGCCTTTATGGGTAAATGCATCCCATATCTGATGTGTGCATGCACCAACTACAATGGCGAATGCAACTTAAAAGTTTCTGGCTTGATGGGTCTTTGGGTCAAACTCAAATCGCTCCTTACTATGGGTTTCACCATAGAGATTAAAGGTGACAAGAGGAATATCCCCGACAGCCTCTACACAATGAATTGCACCGGGGGAAAAGCTGATGACATCCCCAGGACGAAAGATTTTTTCTTCCACTGGAGTCACGTTATCTTTGAACTCTTGAGTTGGACTGCGTTGCCAGAATGTATTTTTCTCTTGTCCTTTCAGCAAAGTTACAACTCACCAAGTACCAAGATTATGAAAAGGAGAGACAGCTACAGGGGGGTAGGTGTTGGTTTGAACCGTTAAAGGATAGCCAATTTCGTCGTAGAGTGTCTGGATCGCAACATCGCTTGAGGCGTTGGGGTGTTGCGTCTGCAACCAATAGGAGTTAAGAGCTAACTTACGGACGAGATGGCGAATAGCGGGCTGACAGTCATACTCGTCGGGTGATTCTTTGAGAACATCTTCTATCTGCGTTAGAAAACGATGAAAGTGATAGGGCGTTTCCAGTAAACTCCATTCTCGAGGAGTGGTACAGGCTTGAACCTGTCCATCGTCGGCAACCATCCAGTCTTGTTCCTGTGCCACGGTTTTACCTCATCTAGGGATGAAGACAAGCCTGGCTTTCATGCGGCAGGCCTTCGGCTAAATTCCCTGCCCAATAGGCGTTAACCGCCTTATCTGGATTTGTCTCAATGGTAGTTAGTAGTTCTGTATATCGCTGTTGTAGCCTGCGTCGCACTCCTTCACCTGCAGACGCCGCTATGGCAACATCAACAAAATGCAGTGGGTGGCGATCCCCATTTCCGCGTACGTGCCATTCGTGCAGACAACCTGTGTCAGTCAAGTTCAGCGTCCAGGTTAAGCCTGCATCAACTTCATCAGAAACAATATAGACCATCCACCACAATGCCCTGCCTGCATGAGGGGCAATGATGCCATCATTTGTTACCGCTACGGCTACCAGTTTTTCCGCCATCTGATCAAACCCTCCACGTAAGCATCCGTAGCCCAAAACTTCTATCAAGATGGTTTGGGCTATTTGCCAGATCTGGTAAAGACATGCGAATTATAGGAGATGATAGTTGTTGAGTTGTTAGCCTAGTTAGGCTTGTACTCAAAGGCTAGAAGTCGCAGCCAATCACTATTTGAAAAATAGTTCGGGCTGATGGGCGAGTATTTTTGCTGGCTCTGTTTCAAGGGTGCGATCGCATATATCCGGGTGAGTTGCATACAACCGGTGGTGCTGTATGACATTTTTGCCAAGCAGACTAGACTTGTGTCTTTAACACAGGTCTACTAAATGTCTAGAATTCATAATTTAAGTTCTTGTTCAAATGCGGATTGTTATTTTGCACTCTCGGTAAGGTTTTTCCAGAAAACAACTTTGTCATACCCGTGAGCATAGAAGTCCTTGATTTGGGCTTCTATGCTAAACCCAAGACGTTGATAGAGTTGGCGGACATGGGCAAAGTCGTCTGTGGCCAATGTCTCTATAAGTAGAATACGGCCACTCATGCTAATGACTTAAGTAACCTAAGCTTTACGTAGTCGTTTACGGCGGCTACCGGTTTGGGACTTTTTGCCAGGGCGTGCGTTTGATGAGCTACGCGGCTTAGAGCGTGGCGGCTCCTTTATTCCTTGCTTAGAGGCAGCAGTTGGCTCATAACCAGGAACAACAGACTGAGGGAGTTTGCGATTGAGCAACTTTTCGATCCCCTTTAGCAGAGGTTGTTCATCGTTAGAGACTAACGAAATGGCTTGACCTTCATTACCAGCGCGTCCAGTCCGACCAATCCGGTGTACGTAGTCTTCTGGTACGTTGGGCAATTCAAAATTGACGACGTGGGGCAGCTGGTCAATGTCTAACCCCCGCGAGGCAACATCGGTGGCAACCAGCACTCGCACCTTACCTTTCTTAAAGTCGTGCAAGGCGCGCGTGCGAGCGGCCTGACTTTTGTTGCCGTGAATTGCAGCTGTTTTTAAACCATCTTTAGCCAGCTGTTCGGCTAGACGATTGGCACCATGTTTGGTACGGGTAAAAACAAGCACCTGCTGCCAATTATTAAAGCCGATTAAATACGATATCAGCTCTCGCTTGCGGGGGCGATCAATGCGATATACGAGTTGTTCAACCTGTTCAGCAGCCGTATTGCGGGGGGCAACTTCAATCTGCACTGGATCATTTAGCAGCGTGCGTGCCAGTTTTCGGATGGCGGTTGAAAATGTGGCGGAAAACATCAGGGTCTGCCGGGATGTGGGCAGTTGCGCCAAAATCTTGCGAATATCATGAATGAACCCCATATCCAACATGCGATCGCACTCATCTAGAACCAGCATCTCGATCTGAGAAAGATCAATTGTGCGTTGACTAACATGGTCAAGCAAACGACCTGGAGTTGCGACTACAATGTCACTCCCCTGCTTTAAGGCTTTAATTTGACGCCCGATGCTGACGCCGCCAAACACCACCACTGATTTAATTGGCAGGTATTTGCCGTAGGTGCTGACGCTATTGTTTACTTGAGCAGCCAACTCACGAGTCGGAGTCAAGATCAGGGCACGGGGGGCCCGTTGCTTTTTGGCAGGGCTGCTAACAAGGCATTGCAGCAAGGGTAAGGTAAACCCCGCTGTTTTACCCGTGCCCGTCTGAGCACTCGCGAAAATATCGTTTCCTTGCAAAATAGGAGGAATCGCCTGCTCCTGAATCGGAGTTGCTGCAGTGTAGCCTTCTTCAGTAACAGCACGTAACAGTGGGGCAATAAGACCTAGAGTCTCAAATTTCATGGATTTTTAGTTGCTACTAGATGTGCCCCTACCCCAAATGTAATGCTGGGACCAGTCTTAAGAGCAATAAACGTATGATTTGCGTTCGATGACTTGGGTCAACAAGTTCCGAGGCTGCAACGATAGACCGGGACCAAGTCGCAGTTCATTACTGTATCACATGTTTGATGCTTAAATTTTAAGGTGGCCTAGTGCTTACTACCCAATGAGACCGCCACCCACTATTAGGCAAGGGTTTTATCAGTGTCAGCCGCCAGCATACTAACAGCCTGTTTAGGTAGTGCTGATGCAAATGCCTCATCCAGTGGTAGATGCTTAACCAATAAACGATAGTAGATCGGTCCATAGAGAATATCCATAGCTAGATCCGCATCTAGATCTGGGGCAAATTCGCCAGATTCAATGCCTTGTAAAATCACTTGCCGGGCAGCGGTACGGCGCGGATTGAGAAAGCGATCGCGAAAGCTCTCTAAAGCTTCTGAGTCACACTGACCCTCAGCAACAATCTGCGCCACAATTCGACCCACATCACCGCTCAATACTCTGGCAACCTGCTGCATTTGTAGCATCAGAGATTCCGCCGCCGTCTCAGTGTTTGGAAACGGCAAACTAGCCTCAACCTGAGTCAAAAATGAATCCACAACCACAGCTGTTTTACTAGGCCACCAACGATAAATCGTCGTTTTACCCACGTTCGCTTCACGGGCGATGGCTTCAATCGAGAGCTTACGCAAACTACAGGTTTTTAGCAGCTGCCATGCTGCCGTCAAGATTGCCTGCTGCGATTCGGCTGACCGAGGACGACCTACAGCTGACGGGTGCCCTCCTCTAGTTTGTGTCATGGGTTTTCCAGTATTTCAGGTACTTTTATTATACATACGATACGAATCGTACAGAAATTTCCCATAGGGGATTGACAGTTTCGATACGAATCGTTTATAAATTAGATATACGAAACGAAGCGTTTTGATTTTAGGTTACACAATTTTGTCGTTCAGAATAAACAGCACATATTGAGGCAGACCCATGATTAAACGCGAAGAGCACGAAATCCTAAAAATTACAGCTGTCGCAGTGGCGCTATCTACTTTTCTAGAAATGTTGGTTGCTTTTTAGTAGTACTACAATTAGTAAAGGAAATTTTGGTCATGGCATCGATATCTAAGAAGCTGGCTCTGGTAACGGGTGGCAATCGCGGCATTGGCTTTGCGATCGCACAGGGCCTTCTCACCAAAGGCTATGACGTAATCCTCACCTCACGCTCCCTAGACAGCGCCAAACAAGCCGCACAAAAGCTCAACGGCAATGTCATTCCCCTCGCATTAGACGTCAGTAGTAATAGCTCCATCGAACGAGCGGTTCAAACACTCAAAGCACAAGGCATTAACCAGCTAGATGTTCTCGTCAACAATGCAGGCGTTTACCCAGACAGCAGCGTTGATATGCTGACAATCTCTCGTGAACTGTTAGATACAGCCATGCAAACCAACACATTTGGCGTAGTGCGTATGGTGCAAGCATTTTTACCCCTTTTAGAAGCCGCAGGCAATGCCAGGATAATCAATGTCTCCAGCGGTATGGGTGCCTTAGATGGTCTTACAACAACCGCACCTAGCTACTGTCTCTCTAAACTGGCGCTTAATGGTGTCACCATCATGCTGGCACAGTCACTCGCGTCTAAAGGCATTGTTGTTAATTCCATGGGTCCAGGCTGGGTTAAAACCGACATGGGTGGCTCCTCGGCACCACGGTCGCCAGGACAAGGGGCAGATACGGCCATTTGGCTAGTCACCGAAGCGCCTGGTACAGAAACGGGTAAATTTTGGCGCGATCGCAACGAAATTGATTTCTAACGTAGGGGCATTGCATGCAATGCCCCTACGTTAAAATTGAAACCCAAGGAGAAATGTTATGAAGGCAATTTGGTACAAACAGCCAGGTAATGCGTCAGAGGTTTTAAAGTATGGCGACATGGAACAGCCAGAACCCGGTGCTGGCAAGGTGCGAGTAAAGGTTCATGCTTCCGGTATTAACCCCTCTGATACTAAATTTCGCAGCGGCTGGATGGGGCTAAAACAACCCTATCCTCAAACCATTCCCCACAATGATGGTGCCGGGGCAATTGATGCTGTCGGAGAGGGTGTGTCATCTGAGCGGATTGGAGAGCGAGTGTGGATCTATGAAGCCCAGCGAGGCTCAGCCTTTGGTACAGCCGCAGACTATGTAATTGTGGCAGCTCATAAAGCGGTGACTATGCCAGAAAATCTGGACTTTGCAGCAGGGGCCAGCTTGGGTGTACCAGCAATGACGGCTCACTTCTCTGTGTTTAGCGACGGCCCCATTACTGACAAGACGGTGCTGGTACACGGCGGGGCTGGTGCGGTTGGTATGTATGCGATTCAACTGGCTAAATGGGGTGGTGCAAAGACAATTTTGGCGACAGTCAGCAGTGATGAGAAAGCGGCTGTTGCGAAGCAGATGGGTGCGGACCATGTGATTAATTATCGACAGGAAGATGTAGTTGCAAAGGTGCGAGAGATTGTGGGAAAGAAGGGGTACGATGGTCGTACCCGACCGGACTGTGTCCATCGCATCGTCGATGTCGCTCTGGCTGCCAACATTAACGTCGACGCCAAACTTGTTGCCCGTAATGGTGTGATTGCCACTTATGAGTCAGGCAATACACCCACAGTAGAGATTCCCTTCTATGAGCTGCTTTATAAAAATGCCGCCCTACGCACAGTGTTGGTGTACGCCATGAGTGACGAAGCCCATGAGGCCGCTGCACGAGACATCAACCAGGCTATCCAGGATGGTGCACTTCAGCATTTAATTGCCGCTCGCTATCCTTTGAGTGAAACCGCCGTTGCCCATGATGCAGCCGACAGTGGCAAACTCATCGGCAAAGTTGTGATTGATCTGATCTAACAATGACACAGCAAAGCCTGATGTTACTGTTCTATCCAGATGGCTGACAGCCCTGAAAAGCTATAGGTTCGGCATGGTCATTTGTAACTACGCCACGGTATAAACCCTTGAATGATTAGGTAGAAACTTTCTACTCCTACATTGTTGGGTACTGCGCAGCAACCCATCATCAAATATTTTTTCTGTGGCGAAAATATCTTGGCTAAGATTCCTGATATCGAGCCAGAACCCTGCGATAGGTCACCCTCAGCATAACAATTTTGGTGCAGCGAATTAATAGAGAGCATTTAAGTGGAATGCTGAGATATCGGCAACCGTTGACCAGAAACGGTCTGTAATGAGCTTGGAATAAAAGTTGCGTTTCTTCTTAGAATTATGAGGTCAATCTAAGGTGATGAGTATACGATGCGAATAATTCCTTTATTCTTTCTAGTTGCTTTTGGTACTTCGTTAGCTGTCATTTTTACTTATTTTTTGCTTATTGATTGGACTGCACTCGACGCTGCTTATGTAAGCTTCTCAGATATTTCAACAAGTTCAACCGATTTATCGTCACTGTTTGCGGCGCAAGCATTTCAAAATATTCACCGTATTAATGTTTTTGCAGAAGGAGTTTGGGTGCTTCAAAGTCTTATCCTTGCAGCCATTGGACTGCATGGAATTTGTACCTCTCGAAGATGATGGATTGGCACCGAGCGGGTCGCTGTTGATCGCAATCGCATCACGGGTGAAGGCGTGACAGCCAGGAAAAAATGGCAAGTTTAGAACTTGCAAAACCAGTTAGAGGTGATCCATCTTTTGAAAAGTTGTCATTGATGTTGTTTAGCTGGCTATTCAATCCCTGGAATTAGAGGCACCTCTGTCCTGAGGACATCAAGAAATGCCTTTAAGCGTCGGGGGCGATGGCGTCCGGGTAAAGAAGCCACATAGACAGTAAGCTTGGGCGCACGCCATTGGGGTAACACATCAACAAGATACTGCTGGGTTAAATCTTCTTCAATAAACCAGCGGGGCATAATGGATGCGCCGAGTCCTGCCAATGTTGCCTTACGCAGTGCAGTTATACTGTTGGTGCTCATCCGTGCTGACGGAGTCACCACAATTTGTTTTCCCTGAAGGTTCGTTAGGGGAATGCGCCCACCTTCAAAGGGGGCAAGGGTAACAAACGGTAGTTTCTCTAGGGCTGTGGGAGTTTTAGGTTTACCCTGGGTATTGAGAAAACCAGGCGCTGCCACCACCATACGCTCCACCTGCCCCAGTGGCTCAACAATTAGAGATTCATCAGACACTGGGCCAATCTTTACCCAGCAGTCACAGCCTACCTCAGCAAAGCGAATGGTGCCGTCCTGCAGCTGCCAAGATAGATCAATCAGGGGATATCGCTGTTGAAACCGCAGCACAATATCGAGCAGATGCAGCTGACCGAGAGCAATGGGAGCAATCACTTTGAGTTTTCCCTGAGGTGTGTTTTCAGTCTCTAAATATTTTTCTTCCAGTGCCTCCCACTGGTCTAGAAGCTGACGAGCGTCGGCTAACAGCTCAGCGCCAGCCGTAGTCAAGGAAAGATCGTGGGTAGTCCGCCGCATCAGCTGAGTCTTAAAGCGAGCTTCTAGCTCCGCTAGCTGACGGCTAGCAGAGGGTTGGGACAGTCCTAAATCGCGGGCAGCTGAACTGATGCTACCGGCATCGGCGATCCGGACAAATGTGTCTAGCAAGGTGAGGCGGTCTAGAGACTTGCTCATACGTAATATGAATAATAGCTTTTTTTATTACTCGTCTACACAATAGCAGAGCAGGCTGTCATAGTGAGCATATGAGCACAAATGAAGAGCGATAAGTCTCTCTCGTAGCATGCTTTGTCATTTTGGTATTAGTTTTAGAAACCATAAGGATTGTTCTGATAATGAATGGATTTAAGAAAAAATTGCTGGCCGCGTTAGCTACCGGAGCTGCTCTAACAGCTCCTGCAGTTGCCAATGCTCGTCGCCTACAGGAACCTCTAGTTCAAATGCACTGAGCATGTCATGCTTGCAACTACTGATTATGATGAAACACTAATGTGGTATCGAGAGGACTTAGGCTTTCACATCAAGCATGAGTGGACAGTCCCCAAATTTCCAGATTTGCAGCTGGCATACCTAGAAAAGAATGGGTTTATCATCGAAGTTGTGGCATCGACAAATACCTTTGAGATAGAGCCAGCTGGTGACTTTTCTGAGCGTCTACAGCAACCTGGTATTAGACATTTTGCTTTTCTGATAGAAGATGTGGATGATGCGATCGCAGTCCTAGAAACCCAGGGTGTCGAGATTATTCTTTCTCCCACCAGCTTTCCCACCAGCGGTTGACGCGTAGCATTTTTTGAGGATAACAATGGCAATCTGTTTGAATTTCTGGAAGAACTTCCCTTGGGCGAACGTCAGCCCTACACGGGAGGAGAAGATTAAGACAATCAAAATTGCTAACACCTGATTCAATTCCCATTGTCTCTTAAGCAAACAAAACTCAAAATGGAAAACAAAAAAGCCATAGTTGTCGGCGCCTCAGGCGGTATCGGACAGAGTCTCATTCAATATTTATCAAGTTTGAAAGACTGGGATATTATCGGTCTGTCTAGACGAGAACCTCTGTTTGAGAGCAAAGCCCAGTTTATATCTGTCGATTTACTAGACCGTAGCGATGTCAGCGTTAAGCTAGCAGAGCTAACTGATATCACCCACATCTTCTACACAGCCTTTTATGGCGGTCCTACTTTTTCTGGACCTGTTGCTGAAAATCTGGCTATGCTGACTAATGTTGTTGATACGATAGAGTCTGTTGCGCCAGGTCTAGAGCGCGTTGTGCTAATGCAGGGTGGCAAGGTTAATGGCCGGCAGATGGGTCCCTTTAAGACTCCGGCAAAAGAATCTGACCCACGCCATATGCCACCCAATTTCTATTTTGACCAAGAGGACTTTCTCATAACTCGGAGTACTGGTCAGCGCTGGAGCTGGAGCGCTTTGAGAGCAGAAGCATTTTGTAGCGACATCGTTGGCATTCCTAGTCTGCCGCTATTAATTGCTGTCTATGCAACGATTTCGAAAGAACTGGGGTTACCCCTACGCTTTCCGGGTACTCAGGCTGCCTATAATGCCCTCTGTCAGGTGACAGATGCAGGTCTGCTAGCACAAGGAATGACCTGGGCTGCGACATCTCCTAATGCAGCTAATGAGGCCTTTAATTTAACCAATGGCGATGCATTTCGCTGGGCAAATCTGTGGCCTCAGTTTGCCAAGTTCTTCGACATGGAATACGCACCGCCCCAGGACATTTCTCTGACAGAGCAAATGGCTGATAAAACAGATCTATGGACCCAGATTGTTGAGAAATATAGTCTACAGGCCCATGCTGTTCAAGATTTGGCAATTTGGCCTCTGGGCGATTTTCTCTTTCATTGTGACTGGGATGTTTTGCTAAGCAGCACAAAAGTTCACCAGGCTGGCTTTTACGAGGTTGTTGATAGCGAGGAAATGTTTTTATCCCTATTTCAAACGTTTCGCGATGCCAACCTCATCCCCTAAATCTTCTAAATCGTCATCATTTATTAAACCTAACCCACATCAGACCCATGACCCAATCATTATTCTCAACTACGTTTAACCTAGGTGGCGATCTCCTCATCAACCGTCTTGGCTATGGGGCCATGCGTCTAACAGGTCAGCCCGGAAACTTTGGCCCCTATGCTGACTGGGAAGGGGGCAAACAGCTGCTGCGTCGTGCTATTGAGCTGGGTATTAATTTTATTGACACCGCTGAAGCCTATGGTCCGGGGACCAATGAAGAGATTATTGCCGATGCGTTATACCCTTATGCAACAGATTTAGTGATTGCTACCAAGGGTGGTATTCATAAACCCGCTCCCGATAACATTCAAGCAGACGGTAGCCCTGAGAGTCTGCGACGTGGTGTGGAAGGTAGTTTACAAAGGCTAAAGCGAGAGACTATCGATCTCTATCAGCTGCACCGACCTGATCCTAAAGTTCCATTTGCTAAGTCGATCCAGACACTGGCTGCACTACGACAAGAGGGCAAGATCCGACACATTGGTGTCTCTAACGTCACCCTAGACCAGATAAAAGAGGCTCAGGAGATTGTGCCCATTGCCTCTGTGCAAAACCGCTTTAGTTTATTAGATCGCAGCCACGAAGCGATTTTGGACTATACCACTGCCCAAACTATTGCTTTTATTCCCTATGGTTCTCTTGGGGCACATCCCTTACGGCGCGGTGCACCCATCGCCCAAGCGGAGGGTATCTTGGCACAAATTGCTCAAGCTCATAGTGCAAACCCAACCCAGATTGCTCTGACATGGTTGCTGCACCGTGCACCTAATATGTTGTTAATTCCTGGTACCACAACAATTACCCACTTAGAAGACAATATCAAAGCAGCCTCGATCTCGCTGTCTGAAGAGGAAATAGCTCAGCTGCAGGCGTTGTGATGGCTCGTTGGGGCGGGTTGGAAAGAGCTACGCGGTAAGATTGGTAACTCCTTGATATTGTTGCCTTCAGTTGCTGCCGTCATTTTGAACTCTGACAATGAATTTTTACTTCAAGAGAAAGAAAATGAGGCTTGGAGTTTGCCAGCCGGAATGATTGAACCAGGTGATTACCGAAAGAAGTAATTATTCGCGAAGTCATGGAAGAGACCGGTTTGATTGTAAAGTGAAATGTTATTATACTTTACTAGCTTCTACCAACATTTCCTGAACAGCCCTTAGCGATGATTCCAGCGCACTTTGCATCCAACCTTGATTGGTTGATGTATGTTTGCCCGCAAAATAGATGCGTCCCTCTGGAGAAATCACATGCTCATATAGACTTAATTGCTGATAAGGCCTTATCAAAGACCAAGCTCCTAAGCTCCAACGGTGATTATCCCAACTCCAACTTTTCATACTCTGGATTGTTCCATTTTGATTAATCTGGGGATGAATTTTCGCGAGATTTTGCTGGACGATTCCATAGCGCTCTTGCTCAGATAAGTGCGCTAAATGACGGGCTAGACTGTCTGTCGTATAAGACGCTAGCAAAACAGATGGATTAGCTGAAACGCCAGGAGTTTTGGCTTGTACATTGTCTGAAGGGTAATAGACTGCAGAGATGGGCAAGTCGCTTGACGTACTCCCTCCGTATATCCCATCCTCTATTTCCCAAAATCGGCGATTTGTTACAGCAAGTACCTTTGTGGCAGAGACATAAGACAACTCGCGAATGGCTCGATGTTTGGCAGCAGAAAAGGGATTGTCCAATCTAGATAAAACGGGGAAAGGAATTGTACAAAGAACAAAGTCTCCGACTTCTCGCTTGATGCTATTTTCTTCTACATAAACGGCCGCCGCCTCAGATGCTGTGTCATCTCGCTCTAGGTTAATTACTTCACAGCCCATTCTTGGCTTCGATTTGAGTTTGTCTGCCAAAGCAGTCGGGAGGCGGTCGCTACCACCCACGATTTCCTCCATCTCGCCATGATTTCCACCCACGCGAACAAAACTAAGTGCTAAAAAATACATCAAACCGCCCAAAAAACCATTCGCTGCCGCCATCATCTCAATAGCATTATCTGAAAAACCAGAAGCTTTACACCACTGAAGCATGGACTGTTCATCCATCTCACGGACAGCTGGAGTTTGAATTTGCTGGGCAAAGATCTCAGCTTTCTCCTGTTCGCTCAATTGAGAAAGACGACTTCCAATGACAGTTCCTAAAATATCATCTGGCATCAAACCCCTCTCCGAACCAGTCAGATTATAAAGACTACTCAACTGTTCTGAATTTTTAGCCCGTATACGCTGGTTGTGCAGATAATAGTATGTCTCAGGATTAGCTGTTACCGATGGACGGAGTTGTAATTCACACTCATTAACGTAATGATGGGTCAGAGCATGACTTTCAGCGATTTGCGATGCACCGACTTCGCCATACAAGCCGTTTCCAAAGCGCAGGGTACGAACTCGTCCTCCAATATGACTGTGCTCCGCCTCTAGAATGACACATGAATGTCCTCGCTTTTCTAGCTCATAAGCTGCACAAAGTCCTGCTATTCCTGCTCCCAAAATTATCACTTTCAAAGATTGCCTAGGATTAGGAGTAGCATCTAATTCATTCAGCAAATGCGTAGACTTGGTTTCTGTTTCAGAAGCCTTTGCCTGAAATAGCTCTCTTGGATAAATCAAACGAGATGAGAAAGCTGCTGCACCTAAAGCTGCACTACCCCGCAAGAGCCAGCGGCGACTGATTGGAGCTAAGGAGTTGAATTCACAAGAAGTTTGGCTATTTTGATCCATTTGTAGTTATCCAAAGTTGTTTTCCAAGTCAAAATGAGAGACGAATCGCTATTCATGAAGCTACTAGCGATCGCACATTTCTAAAAAGAGTGATCAATATAGTTTTGATGAAGTTCTGCGGCCATTGAAAGAGATTAATCAACTTAGCCCCTTTTAGACGAACAAACCATTAATCCTCTAGGGCTTATACTCACCAACAATTTCTAAAACGACTTCAAATCCTGTAATAAGCTGCCAGCCAAACAGACCTACAATTGAAAATGCAAGAGCCATATGAATCTGACGTGCCCACTCTTTTCCTCTTTGCATAAAGGGGGCAAGGGCAGCAACATTAGCCATCAGAACTGTCATGGCGAGTCCAACGATAGTATGAGGAACTACATATAATTTGCCACTATTAAGATATTCAATTCCTAAAACACCAATACTTCCTATTGTTATAAGAGCTAAAAGTAATGCTCCGATTCGATAGTGTTTTTGGGAAAACCTTTGTTTAACTAAAGTTTTCCTTATTTCTCCAGTCACTTTCCGAGTGCGACGAGACTGTAATCCTAAGTAAAGTGCATAAATTGTCAAGACAAGAACAACCCACATCCAGGCTGGATGAATTGCATAGAGCCAATACTTCATCACTTCTGAAAGTGAGCCTGCAAGCTGTAAATCATTCATTTCTGAATCAAACATTTAAACGTAATCTGTCAAGCTCACCATTGGATGAGTCTCTGCAGTATGCCTGTGATTAAAGTTTGATTTCTTGCCAATTTCTCCGATTTTTAGCACGTTCTTACAGAAGATGTTTAAGAAACGTCTTTGGCGTGACTCCAAGCCATCGCTTGAAGTGTCGGTTGAGATGACTTTGATGGGCGAAGCCGACCTGAAGGGCAACTTCTGCAATTGGTAGCCTCCCTTCAACGAGAAGTTGCCTCGCACGCTCGACTCGCTGCTGAATCACATATTGATGGGGTGTGCATCCGGTCGATTCTTTGAAGAGTTGGGTAAAGTAGCTTGGACTCATCTGAGCAATCGCTGCAAGGTCAGTCAAGGTCAGCTTGTGATCTAGATAGGCATCAATGTACTCAAGCACCTGCCGCAATCGACAGCTTAGTAGTCCACCTGCTTGAGCTGCGAGTACTGGTTTTTGAGCAGTATAATTGCGAATTAAGTGATTCAGTAGCGCAGTACAAAGAGAGTCTGTATAAAGTTGCCCCCCTAAACCATTCGACTCAAGCTCGGTTTTTAGAGCCAATCCTATTCCATGAATTAACGGATCAGCCGTGGCAAAATGAGGCAGCAATTCAGCTTTATCCAAACTTCCCGTTGCTTGCACCGCACTGATAAATGCGGTTGGGGCAAGACTAAGATTTAGATAGCGATGCTCTGTATCCCAGCGGGCATAGTGGGGCATTTGGGCTGGGACAATGAGAATATCACCGACCTGAAACTGGTTTTCTTGAAATTGGGCATCTAACCTCTGTCCAGCCCAGGTTGGAATCTCTAGGTGAACCAAAACCAAATGTCGATTGGAGACAGTTTCAGGAAGCTCATGGGGACGGTGCTGATAGTAGCCTAGGTGCACCCCATTCCATTGCCCTGGCTGGCTTGAAAGGAGCGCGCCAGAGGGAAAAACCTGCGAAATCTCACTATCTCTAGTGAAGTCAATCGCTACCGCGCTGCTTGAGGATAGTTTCTTAGTTCCAGAAGGGGCTTGTTGCACAGAGTCATCAGGTTATCAAAGGCCATTGAGATAATATAAGCATTGCGATTAGGATTTATCAATACGACAAGAGGGCAAGATCCGACACATTGGTGTCTCTAACGTTACCCTAGACCAGATAAAAGAGGCTCAGGAGATTGTGCCCATTGCCTCTGTGCAAAACCGCTTTAGTTTATTAGATCGCAGCCACGAAGCGATTTTGGACTATACCACTGCCCAAACCATTGCCTTTATTCCCTATGGTTCTCTTGGGGCGCACCCGTCGCTCAGGCTGAAGGAACCCTAGCGCAAATTGCCCAAGCCCATGACACAAATGCAACCCAGATTGCTCTGGCATGGTTGCTGCACCGTGCACCCAATATGTTGTTAATTCCTGGCACAACGGCAATTACCCACTTAGAAGACAATATCAAAGCAGCCTCGATCTCGCTGTCTGAAAAGGAAGTCGCTCAGCTACAGGTGTTGTAATTATTTGCTAATTCGGGGCAGCCATAGGAACTGCCCCAAAAAACTTATTTATAGTGAACCAGATTTACCTCATTTTGTTCTTATCGTCGTGGCCCGCGAGGAGAAGGCCCTCTCGATGTTCTACCAGATCCTCTGCGACGGTCATCATCACGGTCATCAAGTCGATCCTCCATGTCATCGCGGAAATCGTCAACAAGATCATTACGAACATAACTCAGATGCCCGATGTACTCAAGATAATACATAGCAGAAAGAGGAAATTGAGCTTAGTCATGTACTGCATA
>JBHJIV010000088.1:0-5333 GCA_050043105.1 Leptolyngbyaceae cyanobacterium
AGTAGCATCAAACTTATTCAGTTCAAGGCCACCTGCCCATAATGTTCCATCTCGGGCAATGAGCAAGCTCTCAATTTTATTACTCCCCAGACTACTTGAATCATTGGTCTGGTGGGTAAACGTTTTGAAACTGTAGCCATCGTAACGATTTAAACCGTTAGATGTAGCAATCCAGAGAAAACCATTCTGATCTTGTGTAATATCCTGAACATAGCTTGAAGATAAACCATGATCAACAGATAGTTGATGAAGAGTGTGCCGTGTCGAGTGCGATTGCATCGACTGCAGAGACGTAGCGACAGAAGAGCTGAAGGCTTTGACATGGCCTTTACACAAAACTAGACAGTGCCCCATGGTGATGGTGGCGAGCAGTAGCTTAATGCATTGACCATTTCCAGAATTCACCTTCCACATGTATTACGTGTCACCTCTTTATAAGAAGCTTTCCCGGTTCTTCAAGCAAAGTATTATTCCCATCCTGTTTTACATTGATAACTTTTGAGATAGTTATTACAGATATTTAAGCAGTTTTTGCTCATATATTTTTCTAAACTAGTCAGGTTAATTAGACTTACTCAGATACAAAAGGATTTGCCAGAATAGAAGAGATTATTGCTGTCCAGACTAGATAAGATGAGAATGCAGTATGCCACGCTAAAAAATTAAGCACCAGAGCTATAGGTTGGGCGGGAACTGATGGATAACTACGACTACTTGGCAATGCCTGCTCAGCATACCTTATAAACTATAACTGGGCACCCTACAATAGGCTAATCTTTGCCGTTGCCGTTGCCCAACTATCGCCAAGTCTGCATTCCTGGTGGCACTGCCTGGGTTACCTGTCGTGGTTGTTTTTATACCTCGTAGAGCTTGTCGTAAATAGACTGGGTGTCAGGATATTTTGCCGATAGCTCAGGGGTTAGCTGCAGGAGCCTCTGTTCAGACAGCTGAGACTCATTGGCGATCTCTTCTATTACTAATTTGTGACGCTCCGGCAGATCCACGCAGCCAGGGAAGGTAATTTCTCGTTCTGTTTTATCAAATAGGGAATAGTGAAAAATATCATAGTTGCGATATCGACGCGAGGTGTCTTCATCAAGCCGGTCGCTGTTGCCGTCGATAACGACCGGCGCTGTGATATCCATCGGATAGTTTGATTCTCTCAGCCGAATGCCAGCAGCCCTGGCTTTTTGCAGCATAAAGTTTAGGGCTATGTTAGTTCTGGCTCGATTGGGTTGACCATCGCCCAGCTGTGAATTGCCCCCCACATCACCGTGGCCTCCTCTAAACCAGACTTCTAAGACATTATCTCCATAGGCTCTATCTAACCCAAAGCCAGCTTTTTTGACGTCTAATGACATGGCATGAAACGTATGGCGAACCGTGTTGGGAATGCGGGCTTGAAAGATTAGCTCATTGTTATTGAGAGGATTACCAAAAGAGGCAACGGTATCAAATACGCCTAGAAATCTGATGTCTGGTGGTGTGGTTAGAGGGTTTCCCTTAGCATTGAACATTTTTTTATAATCTTGAAAGATTTTATCGGCAAAGGCTCTTGCGATCGCAGCCCCTCGGCTATAGCCCACAATGTCAATTACTGGGTCGCCACTTTCGTAGATTTCCTGCAGCTGCGCAAATGCAGTCTCAATCACATCAGACGCACCCACACCAAACGCACCCCCTACGATTCGGTTAGCGATGCGAGTGGAGGAACCGACACCGGGGAAATATTCGCCCCGCAGTCCAGAGTCAACATACTCTTTGTAAAAGAAGACAACGTTGGTTAGATACCGGTCATTTTTTGTTTTAGCTGTGGGAGTAATGGGAGATTCTTGATCCCAAGCGTCTCCGGTACCGTCAAATGCGTAAAGTGCCATAGTTTAAACATCCAAAAATTGTTTCTGTAGGGGCGTAAAACGCCCACAGGTCTAGATAAAATCACCCGCGAACTTCGGGCGTAAGCTGCAGATACAGCGCCGGGATAACCAGCAGTGCGATAAATGTGGCCGATACCAGACCTAAAATGATGGTCATACACAAAGGGAACCAGGTAGCGTTGGTCAGAGCCAACGGAATTAAACCAACAATGGTGGTAATCGATGTGGTGAGAATGGGTCGCAGTCGGTCGCTGGCTCCAAGGGCAGCAGAATGACGCACATCTAAGCCTTGTTTTCGACGTTCGTTCATAGTTTCCACCATGACAATAGCGTCGTTAACGACAATACCGGTCAGGGCAATCACACCAATTACGGCGGGAAAGGAGAAGGATAGGTTTAGAAAGAAAAAGCCGAGCAAGCTACCGATTAGGGCAAAGGGAATTGTCATTATGATAATCACTGGCTGGGTGTAGGAGCCAAACTGCAGCACCAACACGGCAAAGACAAGAAAGATGGCGACAATTAACATCTGCCCGGCGGAGCTAAAGGTCTCGCTAGTGGTGTCGGAGTCACCGCCAAACCGATAGGCATAGCCCCTAGGCCAGCGGCTGGCGTTTGCTTCATCGCTTAGGCTGGGGTCGTACTGCATTGCATCTAGCATGGGAACTAGCTGAGCCAAGATCTCGCTATCAAAGTAGTTTTGGCCAGGGATAACTTTGGCCAAAATTGTGACACTTCGTTCGGTATCACGGTGGGTAATGGCCAGTGGCACATCCCCTGGGACTATCTCTAACAGGGCATCGCGGGGTAGCACTTCCCCCTCTGGGGTAATAAACCGAGTGGTGACAAATTCATCAAGACGAGAGGGGCCACCAATGGCTCCATTTTGTGAAGGCCACTGGGTACTGAGGCGAATTTCTAGGTCTTCTTCGCCGCTGCCAAGGGCAAAGTCTCCTACCCGGTTGTCGGTCATCAGGTAGCGCCCCTGTTCGCCTAGGTCGTCCTGGCTAATGCCGTAGAAATCGAGGGCTTCTCGTTTTGGTACTAGCTTATAGTCTTGACGCAGACTGCCCAGATCGTCCCGCACATCCATGGTGCCTGGGATATCGCGCAGTGCCTGCTGCACCTGACCAGACATCTCTCTTAAAACGGTGAGATCTTCGCCATAGAGTTCAATCTCAATGGGGTCCATGGCATACTGCATGGCCAGCACTGCCCCTGGATAATTACGCACAATGGTCTCATCCAGGGTTTGCCTGAGATCTCGCACATAGTCATAGGAGTTGAGGTTGCGATCGCCCCGCTCTACAAAGGTGGCTGAAAGACCTAAAAAGTAATCGGCGTTACCGGGTTTAATTTCACTAGAGCCCACCAGGTTGCTCCGCTGCCCCACCAGTTTAACCACGCTCTCAAAGACATTGTTGCCGTTGGGGGCACTGTAGTTGCGCACAATTTCACCTATTTGGTTTGCCACTTCCTGGGATCTGTCCAGGGTAGCGGTTGGCGGCAGCTCCACATTAATACTCAGCTTACGACTATCGTTAACCGGAAACAGGGAAACCGTCAGCTGAGTAAACAAAATCACAGCGCAGACAAACAGGGCAATGGGGCCTAAGATCCACAAACGAGCAACTCGGCGATTGGGAATGGTTGTGCGTAAACTCCACCGGGCAAATCGATCAGAAGACTCTTCGGATAGCCGGTCAACAAAAGTTATGGAATGGGTCCCCTCTTTAACATTACCCAACAAAAATTTGGACATGGGAATAACTACTAGCAGAGCAATTCCATAGCTCATAATCAAACACGTAATCGCACTGATGGGCACCAGACGAATAAACTTACCCATGGTGCCTGAAATCGCCATCAGTGGCGCCATCGCTAAAATTGTAGTGAGCTGCCCAGCAAAGGAAGGACCGGCATAGGTGGTGACTGTTTTAATCGCAGCCTGGGGGAACGCCAGACCCTGAACAAAAATGCCATCATGCATGCCTTCTAGCATCAAAATAAAGACATCCACCAGCAGACCCAGAGCTAAAATCATGCCTACCATCACCATGGTGTTTAGGGTATAGCCCATCATCCAGAGGGCAAAAATTGCCCCCGCAAACGTGAGTGGGATGGCCAACCCCGCAATCAGTGCTTCACGCCACGTTAGCGCCACAAATAAAATGGCAAACACACACAGCGATGCCTGCAGCACATTCAGTCCCAACCCGTTCAGGTCATCACGAATTAAATCCGCGTCGTTTGACAGGAGGCGATACTCCATACCATGGGGCCAAATCTCCGGCTCTTGACGAACGGTTTCCATGGCAGCTAAAACATCATCCGCCACCTGAATAGTGTCGCTACCGGCCACTTTAACCACATCTAAGTTAATGGTTGATGCATAATCACTGCCTTGCCAGCTTAAAAAAGCTCGGTTGGTCTCTCGCTCTGGTCCCTGGTAGACAGCGGCAACTTCAGAAAGCCGCACGATACGGTTGTCATTTAAGCGTGCCACAGGTAGATTTCTTAAATCTTCTAGAGTGCGAAAACGACCGTACAGCCGTAGCTGGGCACCAATATTGTTATCGCGAATGAGATCCCAGGCGCTGTCGATATTGCCTCCCCGGATGGCGTTGCTGACCTGGGTAGCCGAAATCCCCAGCGTTGTTATCCGACTTGGAATCATCTGCTCATGGATTACATTCTCACGCTGACCTGCCAGGTTGACTTCTCGCACACTGCTAACGGATTCTAACTCCGTCTGTAATGCCTCAGCTGCCTGGCTCAAAATAGCGGTGTCTAACCCTTCACCCGATAGGGCCAGGGTTAATATGGGCGTATCTTGCTCAGACAGTTGTTCAAAGTCAGAGGGCTCTCGACCGGTGGATTCAGCTGGCAGCTCAGGTTCAGCGTCATCCACTTTGCCCCGCAGTTCCTGAATCGATTCGGCAATAGGAGCCTCTGCTTTAAAGGCAACATTAATAATCGATACTGAATTAAAGGTGGCGCTGGTAAAGTCGTCTAATCCCTGGAGACTTTTAATCTCTTCTTCTAGCTTGTCAGTGATCTGACTTTCCATCGTTTCTGCATCGGTGCCACCCCAGCTAGTAGTAATCATGGCACGGGCAATTTGAATATCGGGGTCGCCCTCTTTAACCATAGAGAAATATCCCATCAGTCCCCCCATCACGAGCAAAAAGCACAGGAGAATGGCAAAAATCTGACGGGTAAAAAAGAACTCCCTCCACCCAGATTGTTCGGGTTGTTCTTGGGGTGCGGTGTTGGGGGCTGACCAGGCTTCTGTTTTCATTGCACAAACTCCCGATCAGCGTCGCCAACTACCTCAACCGGGGTGCCATCTACTAGCCGGTTTTGACCTTCCACCACAACCCGCTCGCCAGGCTCCGCCCCCGAGAGAAGTTACGCCCCCGATAATCCCACAAAGCCTCGGGAAACCTGACGTCG
>JBHJIV010000089.1:0-9789 GCA_050043105.1 Leptolyngbyaceae cyanobacterium
TCAGACAGTTTCCGCTTGAGTATTTCAACAGAGTGCAGCATAGTAGAAGTATCTTTGTGTGAGCCAAGGCTATTCTCCTTCACTGGCGAGGCGCTTGGCCATTTTTTTGGCTATGCAACATTCTTAAGTCAGCGCCATTCACCTATACCATGGACTCCAAAGTCACAGAATAAATCTGAAAAAATAACCAGATAAGGCTCCCTCTACGAAAAGCAACGATACAGTGAGGTGGACATTATCGGCAGGAACTCACTCTCCCCGAGAATGTTCTATTTGACTAACAATGTTTTGTAGCAAACTGCCTGAATGCATTCAGCAGTTTGCGCCGCACATAGCTGTTGTAGACTGCGCAAAGCTTATTCAGCAACAGCTTATTACACTCACACCCTCGATTGTAATTTTTGATTTTTTAGGAGTAACTAGAGCCTATGAGTCCCCTGAATGTTGAAGCTCATGGAGAAACCATTAGTGCTGGTACTGAAAGCTTTCAGGCAAGCCATATAGACGTTATCGAAACCGTCATTGCCAGCCTTGAGCAAGGAGGTGATGCCATGGTTAGCCGAGATAGCGATGGATATCTTTGGAAATTCACCTATGGCAGTGTTGCGGTCTACGTCCAGCTAACGGGGACTGACGATGAAGATACGTTGACTGTCTGGTCTCCAATTCTTAAGTTGCCAGTGACTAATCAAGCAGAGCTGATGCAAGAGTTACTGGCAATGAATTGTGGAGAAACATTTGAAGCTTGCTACGGTATTTCTAATCAAGAGGTTTTGATCCTAGCCAGCCGCATTCTGGCAGACATTAACCCTGGTGAAATTTCTCGATTAATGACCATTGTTGCTACTATCGCTGACGAGATGGATGATGTTCTTCAAGGGAAGTATTCCGATAGTTAGTTAATGGCTATAGCAGCATGGCGGCTTATTCCCTACTTTGAAGCGTGTGGTCTTACACAAATGGCTGTAGACGAATGGCTCTTAGAGCAACATCGTCTCAAGGGTAAGCCGCCCGTTCTCAGGTTTTATACTTGGCAACCCATCGCCATTTCTCTTGGATACCATCAATACCACTACCCAGACTACTGGCACACGTTGCGATGGCATGGACAACCGATTGATTTAGTAAGACGGCCCAGCGGAGGACGAGCTGTGCTACACCAAGGTGATTTGACCTACAGTCTGGTAACTTCTGGGCATCGGGGCCGTCGTCGAGATATTTATGCCTATCTCTGCAGATTTCTAGTTGAGGGGTTGCATAAACTAGATATACCTTTGCACTTGGGTACAGAACATCGCTATCAGCGATCTGCTAACTGTTTTGGCACATCCACAGCTGCTGACCTCGTAATGAATAATGGCTACAAGCTTATCGGTAGTGCCCAACTCTACAGAGATCATTGCATCTTGCAGCATGGCTCCATAAGGTTGCAGCCGGACCCGCATCTTGTGAAAACAGTATTCGGCACCCCAATCATCCCACCGTCTACCCTAGCTAATATTGCCCTGAGTAGTATCATTGAATCTCTGACAGAGGCGGCTCAGAAGGTTTTTGGCATTACATTCAAGACTCAACCTCTATCACGGCAAGAGCTCTTAGCAGCAACGACTTGGGCTCAAGCGAAGCCACTATCTATGAAACGTAGATAGTGGCTTCGCTGCTATTGGCCGCTGTAGGGTGGTTCTATTGAGGCATGCAGCCCGAGGCGTACTGAGCCAGTAAGCTGGAAAAACGTTAATCGACCTCGCACCCCCTCAGTCAAGATGACAAATCCACTGGTACTAAAAAAGCTCATAATCGGCACCATAGTGGGCAACCAGTAGTTTTGATTAAAGGCAAAAAATACCACACCAGCCCAGATAGCAGTGGCTGTCAAACTGCCTAACAGTCTTACTCGTAGGGGGCAATAAAAGTATGTATACCCCAGAATTGGGCTCAAAAAGAGAACCATTCCCCAGACCGGTGCAATAATTAGCTGCAAATGGTCTTGGGCAAGCAAGTTGTTGGCTGCAACAATATGTTGATAGACGCCTGCAGTAGGCGATGCATGATTGTAAGGAGTTGTCATTTCATCCAAATCTGCACCTGTAAACCCAATAAAGACTATCTTGTCTTCAAAGCTAGAGGCCGGCACTTGACCATCTAACACATCTGTAAATGAGTAACGGGGAGCACTGCGCACAAAGCCACGCCAATTGAGCCAAAGGCTCTGGTTTACATCACTAATGGCCCGTGTAGCTAGCTTTTGCTGGCTATAGCGCTGTACAGTCGCGATGCTCAATGCTGAAATACCGTTGACTTTAGGACGGTAAGTACGCGTAATACCGTCAGCGTCAGCATTATGATGAATATGACCAGTTGAGATCGCACCTTCCATCACACTGGCATTTGGCCCAATCACTCCGCGCTGTTCATCCCAGGCCGTGGCCAGTACAACATTGCCATGGCGTGCCATCGCCATGGATAGGTCAGCATCATCTTCGGTCGACTCTGCAAACAAAATATCAAAGGCAATAACACTAGGATTAGCAGGTTCAAGCTTTTCCAATAGCTCAACATAGTGATGACGCGGCCATGGAAATTGACCAATCGTATCTAGACTGGCTTCATCAATTTCAATAACGGTCACCCGCTCATCCCACAATTGCTCGCCTCTTGCTTGGAAAAGGAATCGATAAATAGCATGTTCAATTGGGCGAAAAACTTCGGTGCGAGCCGTCATAAATGTCAAACCCGCTGCTAAGAGTCCGGGCAGAAGTCGCCACCCAGATTGATATCGCCAATGCTTCATAAAAACTGCTCTAAGGATGTGGCTGCAATAGGACCACAACTCACCGCCTTATCCTTTCAACTATGACAATACGTTAACTTTCGATAGGCGCAACAACCAATGGACAAATCACTGAAGTTGTCATGGCCTATGAATCATTTGTCTAGATGCCTAATATCCATACGTCAATAACGTCTAGTAAGCAGCGAAAATTAGAGCCAAAATGGTACAAATCGCTTAAAGTAGCGATTTTTTAGATAATTCAGAAACTAATTTTCCAGCCTACTATTCAGCATTTCTAGCAATTGCAGCGAGCTGTAGCCCAGATGGATAGGCTCCTTCTTCTTTAATGCGATCAATGATTGCTTCAGAAATCGGAAAATTTAGCCGTTTTGCTAACGCACGTACCACATCTCCTCGGTCGATGGTACCAGCAACAGCATCAGCAGGAGAGAGAACTGTAATCCGTCGCAACTCATTCTCTTCAAGGTCTGTAATCACTTGAGACAGTGGAGTTTCCTCTCGCACATAGGGCACATCCAACAGGGGATGAGCTATCTCTACTACAGTCATCACTTCCCAACGGCTGCGTTCAATCTGTCGTAAATCATCAAGGGACACCATGCCTCGATAGCGACCGTTAGACGCTGCAAAATAAACTGCTGACTTTCCCTCATGAAGCAGCTGACTATCAGCAAATTCCCGCAACGTCAGATTGGCATCAATCACCTTAAATTCGCGTACGCTAGCATCTCTAGCTTTTAAGCCTGCGATCGCATCTTGTAAATCACTAACTCGGTTGTATGCACCTGCATTACGTACAGCAAACCAACCTAAGAGCGAGAGCCACAGAAATGTAAATTGTTGAGTTGTCAAATAGGCATAGATACCAATCGTAATCGCCATCCATCCTAAAAGTTGGCCGACCCGAGCGGCCCACCGCACACCTTGAACCCGACTGCCAGTGATTTTCCAAACCAGTGCTTTAAGCACTTGACCACCGTCCAAGGGCAGTCCCGGAATTAAGTTAAATAGAGTTAATACCAGATTGATCTGAGCAATCGTTCCCACAGCTTGGGCTGCCACAGTTTGCGATGGTAACGCTAGTGCAGCCAGACTCAGCAATAAGAATAGAAAAAAGCTGACCAATGGGCCTGCGATCGCAACCTGAAACGCCTGGCCTGGTGTTTTTGACTCTTTGTCAATCGAGGCAATGCCACCAAACAAAAATAGAGTGATTGAATTGACCTGAATACCTTGCCGTCGTGCCACTAGGCTGTGCCCCAGCTCATGGAGGAGTACAGAACCAAACAAAAGCAGTGCCATCACCAAACCCACTACGGCTGCTACTGGAAAGGGGAATCCATCATTGAACAAATCGCTGCCATAGGCAAACGTCATCAACAGGACAATAAAAAACCAGGAGTTATCAACAAATAGGGGAATGCCAAAAATTGCGCCAACGCGCCAACCGGATTGCATAGTGATATACCTTTGATATGCCTAGGGATACTAATGGCGAGACTTTAAAAAGGGTCTTACTTAACCAGGCCCTATTTAGGTACTGGGTTCTATTAGAAAATCTCAAGTCAAGTTTGATTTAGACTACAGATTACCTAAATTTCAAGACCTGACTTCATTTTAATGAGAGGGTTTGCTAGTAGCGTTACTGGATTTCCGAATCTTTATCTATGCGCATCAAAATCTGTGGGCTAACTCGACTAGATCAAGCAGTTGCGATCGCATCTATGGGAGCGTCTGTATTAGGGTTTATTTGTGTCAAACAATCACCACGATATGTTACCCCTGATGTTATTGAAACTATTGCCCAGGCACTACCTCCGATTGATCGATTTGGCGTTTTTGCCAACGCCCCTTTAGAGGAAATCCAACAGACTAAAGGCTATCTAACCGGCATACAGCTTCATGGCCAAGAGTCGCCTGCCGACTGTCAAAAAATTCGGATAGCGTTACCTGAAATAGAGCTAATCAAAGCGTTACGGATGCGTAACGCTCAAGATCTAGTGCAGATCAAAGAGTACGCCCCCTATGTTGATACTTTTTTACTAGATGCCTATCATCCTCAACAGCTAGGCGGAACGGGCCACACCCTAGACTGGGAAACTCTCAAGTCGTTTCAACCTGAGAAACCGTGGTTTTTAGCAGGTGGACTACGCCCTGACAACGTCACCCAGGCCCTGTCTATTCTCACGCCCGATGGCATTGACCTTTCAAGTGGCGTAGAAAGTGCCCCTGGCGATAAGGATCTTCAAAAGGTTGCTCAGCTCATCAAAGCAGTCAGGACCGTTTTGACAAAATAGAGCTGCGAGGGTTTGTAACAAAACATCTCTGACCCTAAATCTTGGTTACAGAATATACCTCATAATTCATACACCTCAAACTGTGATGATAATTTAATTGCAGTCGAAATATAGTTCCTCAGCTGCACTCGTATGTATAACGCCCGAAAAGACTGGTTAGGCGCACTTATGATGGCTGGCCTTGGTGCTGGCATTATTACATCCTTTGCAGTCAGCCAAGGTCAAAATCCCTTTGTTGGGCTAGGTATTACAGCCTTTGCGTCCATTGTCGCTGTTCTCTTTGATCACTTTTGCTAGCAGGAACCGTCTACCTGTTCTAGCGATTGCTCCTGTCCGGCCAGTAGTGTTAGCTACTGGCTTTTTTGACCGAATTGATAATTGTGACTCCATAAATATACTGCGCCATTGGTAGGCAGTGTAGAAAATATAGCTTTACGATATCTCATAGCAAAAAGCCGATGATATTTACATCACCGGCTTTTTGCTATAAGAGGTTCCTATCGCCAAAAGCGACTAGTTCAAGGCTTCTAGATAATCACGAATACGGTTGCGACGCTTTGGCTGACGCAATTTTTGCAACGCTTTAGATTCAATTTGACGGACGCGCTCACGAGATAGTTCTAACGTGCGGCCAATCTCAGCCAATGAGTATGGCACACCATCCCCTAGGCCAAATCGCAGACGAATGACTTCTTGCTCACGAGTAGTCAGATCAGCCAAAAGCTGATGTAAGTCACGTCGTAGAGCATCGCGTACCGCCAGTTCCTCAGGTGATAGCGCATCGGTTTCTAGAAGATCTCCTAGTTCCGTATCACGCTCTTTACCAACCTTGGTCTCTAGCGAAATAGACCGGGGTACCTTGAGTAGAACCTCACGCACTTGAGGCGCAGTCATCTTTAGCTCACGAGCGATGTCTTCCACAGTGGCTGTGCGGCCTTTAGTCTGGGAAATTTTACGCTGGGCTTTCTTGATCTTGTTGAGCTTTTCGGTGATGTGAACCGGCAGACGAATCGTGCGGCTTTGAGTTGCGATCGCACGGGTAATCCCTTGACGAATCCACCAATAGGCATAGGTGCTAAAGCGATATCCCTTAGTGGGGTCAACCTTCTCAACCGCCCGCTCTAGACCCAACGTACCTTCTTGGATTAGGTCCAGCAACTCCAAACCACGGTTTTGATATTTCTTGGCAACCGACACCACTAGGCGTAGGTTCGCCTTGATCATATGCTCTTTAGCCCGAACTCCTTCACGGCAAGCCTCATCTAGCTCTGAAACAGATAGACCAACCAGTTCAGCCCACTGGCGTTTGCCCGCCTGTAGAGTCGGCTTTAAATCAGTAGGAGAGATGTCACACTCTTTCGCAAGACGCTCCAGGGAGGGACGATGGCCCAACTGAGCCGTCATTCGATCCCGCGTCTCTAAAAGCAAAACATAAGTAGTTAAAATGCCATCCTGAGCCTCGGCAGCACTGTTACGCTGCTCTAAGAGGCTCATATAGCTCTGAACTAGCTGCGCTTCAGCAACCTCTTCATCGCGCTCTAGTAGACGGACACGTCCAATTTCTTGTAAATAAAGACGAACTAAATCAGTAGTACGGCGTCCCGGAGTAACCGCCAATTTATCAACGTCTAAGTTTTCGACAGTGCTATCGTCATCTTTCGACAGCAGCATTTTGATATCGGTATCGCTGGGCTCCTCCTTGCCAGGATCAGCCGTAGCGAGAGCAACAGAGCTGGGGGCTGCCAGATCAGCATCTGTAGTGGTTTGATAAGACGTTGCATCCATAACCATGGGCGGTGTAGCTTTAAGAACAGTCAAGGCCGTCTAGCCCTCGTAGATGTAGTGTGCCCTAGCCAAGAGACCGGGGAACAACCTGCAAAATTGGGAATTTATCCACGCACAAGCACGAACCTAGTGAGCTAGACTGACGCACCCAAACTTAGCGTAGAGTGACGTTGTTAAACTCCAAGTGATTCATGTCAAGGTGACGTTGGGATCTACATCACTCAGTAAATCAATTCCCGATTGACAGCATCTAAGATTGCACCGAGGACTATATCTAACTAAATATCAACCACTCTTAGACACCCTTATCAGGATTAGTCCAGGTTTTTCAGTGGCACAGGTTTAGCAAAAATATCCTGACTTATTCGGATATCAGAACACCTGCTCGCCCCTAAATTCAGGTTCTTCTGGAAAACGCCATAGCCACTGATAGCCCAACTCACACGCAGCAGACATCACAAGAATTTCATGAGTACCAGCTGTTCTATTACATCTGCTTTATGTATAGCCAGTTAAACTAGCTGGCCCTATCAAGTACTTCAGCTTTCGTCAATCACAGCTTTACGATCAAGCAATAATAGTTCACGCAGCTGATCTGTATCTAGCTCGGTCAACCACTGTTCACCAGCACCCACAACCTGTTCCGCTAGCGCTTTTTTACTCTCAATCATGTCGTTAATGCGTTCTTCTAGAGTGCCGCTACAGACAAACTTGTGCACTTGGACGTTGCGGGTTTGACCAATACGAAACGCTCGATCCGTTGCCTGGTTCTCTACAGCTGGATTCCACCAGCGATCAAAGTGAAATACATGGTTCGCACGGGTAAGATTAAGACCCACTCCGCCAGCTTTGAGCGAAAGAATAAATAATTTTGGTCCATTGGGATCATGCTGAAAGCGATCTACCATCGCCTCACGAGCAGGCTGAGACGTACTGCCGTATAAAAATAAGGCATCTTCAGATAAGTGCTCTTTTAAGTGTGCCTTTAGTAGGCTACCCCACTCAGCAAACTGAGTAAAAATCAAGGCGCGATCGCCTTCTGAAATCACTTCTTCGAGCATTTCATTGAGACGCTGTAGCTTAGCAGAACGCCGCTGTTTGCCCAAGGACGCCTGCTTTAAATATTGGGCTGGATGATTACAGATTTGCTTTAGCTTGACTAGCAACCCCAAAATCATTCCCCGCCGTTTCACACCATCGGCCTCATCGATATCGGCTAGCGCCTCGTCAACAGCTTTTTGATACAGCCGCGCTTGCTCTGCAGATAGCCCGCAAAATACGGTCATTTCTTGCTTCTCAGGCAAATCTTGAATAATCGTACGATCAGTCTTGAGCCGCCTCAAAATAAAAGGTTGGACTAGACCTCGCAGGGTACGCAGCGAATCGGTATCTCCGTAGCGTTCAATAGGAGTTGCAAAACGTCGCTGAAAAAAGTTCTTAGGCCACAGATAGTTAGGGTTTAAGAAATCCATAATGGACCATAGTTCAGCCAGTCGATTTTCTACTGGGGTACCAGTCAGAGCAATGCGAAAATCACTTTCTAACTCCCGTACGGCCTTAGACTGCTTAGCGTCAGAGTTTTTAATATTTTGGGCCTCATCAAGTACTACACCTTGCCAATCCACTCTTTTGAGCTCTTTAAGATCTCGATAGACCAGGGTGTAGCTGGTGATAATCAGGTTTGTCTGCCGCGTTTTTTTGACAAACGTAGTACCCTTCGGACGCTTATCACCGTGGTAAATTAGCGCCGTTAACTCTGGACCAAATCGGTTAACTTCTCGTTGCCAGTTACTCAGCACCGATGTCGGACAAACCAGCAAAATGGGTTTAGTTAAAATGTCTTGCTGTTTTAAGTTGAGTAAAAAAGCAATGAGCTGGATAGTTTTACCCAAACCCATATCGTCTGCTAAACAAGCTCCCAAGCCCCACTGTTCTAAGAATGACAGCCAGGATACTCCCCTTGCCTGATTAGGTCGAAGCTTACCATTAAACACATCAGGTTCGTACATCTCATCAAGGGTCTGATTACCTGTGGTTAACGTTGTAATCAGCTCCTCAAGTTTGCCTGAGGCTTCAAAAGCAACGACTGGCAGCTTGTCAATCAGCTGACCATCACCGCTGCTGATGCGTAAGACCTCTTCAACAGAAAGCTTGGTTTTGGTTTGTCGACTAGTGAAAAATGACTGGGCTGCCTTAACATCCTGCGGACGCAGCTCAACCCATTGACCGTTGACTTCTACCAAAGGTGTTTGCTGAGCTATTAATTGCTCAAACTCTCGTTGACTGACACTTTGACCACCAATGGAAAGCTGCCACTCAAAGTTCAGCAAGCTCTGTAAGCCAAGACGCTGCTGCTTACGGGGAGGAGTAATTGCTTTTACACTCAGCCCCAAACGACTGGCACTGGCCTTGGTTGGGTCAACCAGATTCTCGGGCAGAGTAACACCAAATCCATTGTCTTGTAAGCGATTTGCAGTAGCCTTAATAAATTCGAAGGCCTGAATCGGATCAAGGATGCAACTACTAGGGCTAGCATTGCCCAAGGTTTGCTTAATCGGTTCACACAGCCGAGCTGCACGGCCTAGACCTGCCAGCAGCTTTTCTTGAGGCCCATCGACGGTACGCCCACGATAATCTAATTGATCAACCGGATGCTGCCAAATAATCTGGGCATCAAGCCAAAAGTTTTTATCATCGGCTGCCTCTAGGCCATAGTGCAACGTCCAGTTGAGTTCGCCACTAGGTGGCGGCATCAAACGAAACCCTACATGCAATGCATCAAGGACATCCGCCGCTAAATTTTGAAGCGGTGAAGTCCAAGTATTTAGAGCTTCATTAAGCCGCACTAAACCAACTGGTGTAGATTCAAATCGTATAATCTTATCCTGGATTAAGGCACCAACCCATTCGCGC
>JBHJIV010000090.1:0-6663 GCA_050043105.1 Leptolyngbyaceae cyanobacterium
ATCCGTTCTCGACCTTGCCCTATCTATAGAACACAATCCTGTAGCGCGTTATATCGCGGAACGTCATACGCCCGCCCATGAAGGATTGGTGACCACACCCAAGGCTTGGAAATTAATCTGTCCTCGTCCCGATCACTGGCATGTGATGGCAGGACCGATCGTTGATCGGGGTCAATTAGTCGGTTCAGTGGGATGTACTCGTGATCGATCGATGCCTGCTTTTGATACGCAAGATTTAGCCGATCTAAGTGCCATTTGCTTGCACGTATCCGCTTGGACTGTCAGTGTGCGCATCGCACAAAACACGACTAAAAATCCACGTCCATCGTTTAGCACCCATCGATTAACATCGCGTGAGTTACAGATTGCCGAATTGGTAGCTTTGGGGCAAACAAATGCAGAAATTGGGCATGAACTGTGGATTACTGAGAATTCTGTCAAGCAAGCGTTGAAACGAATGTTTCGCAAGCTTGAGGTGTCATCACGCACAGAGATGATTGCCCGTCTTACTAGAGCAGAGTTTTACCCGTCTAAATCAAAGCAATCTTCATCCAACGTTATGCTGAACATTGATCGGTAGACCCGCCAGCAACATAAAGTTGCCCATCACCCGCTGCAGAGAGTCTGCATTAGACTGCGATCGCTAAATTTGACAGCTCATTACTTTCGTATAACAACTAAGGGAATCAGAAACAAGAAACAAGCAAAGAAAAAAAATAAACTACCCAAGAGACTTAGTATGTCTCCCACTCTGATACTTGCCGCGATAAAAAAGCTTGCCGACAGGATAAATAAACCCCATCCCCAAAGCTGAAACTTCAGTTCGTTTTTTTGAAAGCGATGCTGTGACATTTATAAATTCTGCCAAAAACTGCTCATATCCTGCCATAAACCTTTGCTTTTTCAGTGCGTCTTCCGTGAAACTTATGGTACCCCCATGCCCTAACTCTTAGGGTGTTAGTTAAGCAGATCTACAGGTATGGGTGTAAAACAAAACAACTAGCCTGTCCTAATCACCCCCTAATTTTCACCTTAACGAGCTCTATTGACAAGATTGAAACTTTCTATGCTGTCTTAACCTTCTCATTATCTTTTACAGCTGCAACCTTGTTAACGTTTACAGATAAATAAAATCCTGAATTTCATAGCTGTATAAACGTCTTTGCTTTTAAAAGAGTATTAAAGTGGAGTGCTGAGCTAATGAACTTAGCGTATGGAAAGTTAGGTCTTGCTGTTGGTCTGCTGACTGTTCTAGCCGGTTGTTCTAACCCTCCTGAATCTACTTCAGTAGAGACCGCACCAGCGGATATTGCCGCCACTTCGGGTGACTACATGCCTGTGAGCATCGACGGCTCTAGTACGGTGTATCCGATCACGCTGGAAATGGCTGAGCGCTTTAAGCAGCTAAAGTCTCCTGACGAATTGGAAATTGCCGTTAACTTTTCAGGTACCGGTGGTGGTTTCGACCAATTTTGCCAGGGCACAACGGATCTCAGCAATGCATCTCGCCCGATTACCCAAGAAGAGATGGCTGAATGTAAGGCAAACGGTGTGGAGTACATTGAACTCCCGGTCGCCTTTGACGCTCTGACAGTTGTGGTAAATGGAGAAAATACTTGGGCTCAAGACATTAGCCTGGAGGAACTAAGAACACTTTGGGAACCCAGTGCTGAAAGCTCGGTCACTCGCTGGAGCCAAATTCGCCCAGACTGGCCGGATGAAGAGATTGTTCTTTATGGCCCTGGTGAAGACTCTGGAACGTTTGACTACTTTACAGAAGTTGTTGTGGGTGAAGATGGCGCTAGCCGCAGCGACTATATTAGTAGCGAAGACGACGAAGAGTTGGTGCAGGGTGTTCAAGATGAACCCAATGCACTGGGGTACTTTGGCTATGCCTACTTCAAAGAAGCTGAAGACACACTAGCAGCTTTGCCAGTAGATAGCGGTAATGGGCCAATTGCCCCCTCTGGCGAGACAATTCGCTCCAGTGAGTATCAGCCATTAGCGCGTCCCTTGTTTATCTATGTCAGTGTTGACTCCCTGGATAACAATTCGATAGTTGGAGAGTTTATAGAGTTTTATATGGCCAACTCTCGCACAGTTGTAGACGATGTAGGCTACGAGCCTCTACCCAATGAAGCCTATGGTATCGCCATGGACCACCTGATCAATCGTAAGGTGGGTAGCGTATTTGATGGTAAAGCCCAGCCTGACTTAACCATCGAAGCACTTCTAGAAAAAGAAGCTGCTTTTTAGTGCTAGGTTTCTAAGGAGAGCGGGTTTATGCTCTCAGAAGACTCTACTGACAAGCTTTCCATAGAATCAACGTAGCATGCTTGAAACAACTGAAAAGGACGTCTACCTAACTAAGCTTTGGACGTTGGCTAAGCTTTTTCTAAGGCTAGGATGTCTTGGATTTGGTGGCCCTCAAGCCCACATTGCGATGGCGAACGATGAAGTTGTTGAACGTCGTCAGAGGCTGAGTCAGGATCAGTTTACTGATGGGCTAGCTGTCTGTGAGATGCTGCCGGGGCCGGCGTCGACTCAGATGGGTATCTACATTGGCTATGCTTATGCGGGGTGGCTGGGGGCGCTGGTTTCTGGTATCTCCTTTATTGCACCAGCGTTTGTGATTGTGGGTACCCTGGCGGGGGTTTATTTTAGATTTGCCCAACTGCCTCAGCTGTCGGCGGTGTTTTTTGGCCTACAGCCAGTGATGATTGCCATTATCTTGGGGGTTTGCTGGAAGCTGGGTCGTAAGGCAATTAAGGATTGGATCGGTGTGGTGCTGGCATTATTGGCCCTGGCGATTAGTGCGTTAACTGGCGTTAGCACCTTGCTAGTATTTATTATTTTTGGGTTAGTAGGGTTACTCATATATGGGCGCAAGCACAATACAGGCGCAGGGTTAAGCTCACTGATTGCCAGTATTTCGGTGGCGCAGTCTGACGCTGTACTGTCTCAGGCAAGCTTTTGGGGTACTGAGCGATTTTCTCAGTATTTAGATACGCTGTTCTTTTACTTTCTTAAGACGGGCATCTCTATTTTTGGTGGCGGTTTGGTGATTATTCCGCTGTTGGAATTTGAAGTGGTAGAACGATTTAACTGGCTGACCACCAGCGAATTTATTGATGGGGTGGCGATTGGTCAGCTGAGCCCTGGGCCAGTGGTGCTAACGTCCGCATTTGTGGGTTATAAAGTGGCTGGTGTGGTGGGTGCTTTCGTCTCGGCGGTGGGCATTTTTACGCCTTCTTTTTTGTTTATCATGCTGGCCGCTCCGGTGTTGCTAAAGCTACGACAAAATCCACAGATACAGGCATTTTTGAAGGGTGTAAAGCCAGCTGTTTTAGGGGCCATTGCTGCAGCAGCAATCCCGTTAAGTCGCACGGCGTTTGGGAAAGCGAATGTACCACTGTCAGTGATGGCGCTGTTTGTTGGCATAGCCGCCCTGGTGGCCATCGTGCGGTTTCGGGTTACCTCTTGGAAACTGATTTTAGCGGGAGCCTTAGTGGGTCTAATCGGCTATCCCCTGCTGGGTGGCAGCTAAGGGGCTAGTGGCTCAGTAGGACTGCACATATCCACGAGCTTACTCAGCTTCCCAGGTATCCAAAAGCTCTTCTGCCCTTGCTGCTTCAGCTTCATTATCCTGCTCTTCATACAGGCGTCTGGCTTGCTGTAACGAGTCTAAAGCAGCCCGGCGACGTCCCTGGCCCCACAGGGCTAGCCCCAGGTTATACCTGGCACCTGCATCATCAGGAAACTGACGAACGATGTGGCGATAGGAGATGATTGCACGAATGTACTGTTCACGTTCTAGCAGCAGCTCTCCAAGGGCGGCCTGGGCGGGTGTAAAGCTGGGGTTTGATTCTACCGTTTCTTCAAAATGGATCAAGGCCGAATCGTTATCGCCGCGCTCTTGCATCATCTGGGCGAGTCGGTAATGACTTTCCCAATCTCTAGGGTTAGCCAAGATGGCACGTCGTAATGATTCTTCTGCCTGACGTTCACGTCCTTGATGAATCCAGATTTTAGCTAGATTGCCATGGATGCTGCCACGATTGCTGTCGATGCTCAGGGCTCGTTGTAGAGGCACCAGGGCATCGTCGTAACGATCTTGCTGCAGGTAGAGTAGACCAATGGCTTCGTACACTTGGGCATTGTTGGGGGCGAGTCGGGCGGCTTCTTTTAGGGCATCGAGAGCCGTATCGTATTCATCTAGACGCAGCAGCATATTGCCCAGGCCCAAAAAGGCATTGGCTTCGCCAGGGGCCATGCGGGTAATGGCTGTGTAAGCATCGGCGGCTTCGGCATAGCGTTCTGCTCTAAACAGGCTCAGGGCTAACCCATAGTGAAATGAAACATTGCGACCGTCACGATCAATGGCCTGACGATAGCTTTCGATAGCGAGCTGGTAGTCGCCTTTGAGAAACTGTAGATAGCCAATGCCTGAATGCAGCCGGGCATTGCCGCGATCAATGGTCAGAGCTTCTTGGTAAGCTGCGATCGCAGCTACATAGTTCTCGTTATCTACATTTTGCTGAGCATCACTCAGCAGCTCATTTACCCGTTCTTTATCGGCATCCGACAGCTCACTCAGCTGGGTTTCAGCGATGGGGGCCGCTTGAGCCAGTACCGTTTCGGGCGGCTCAACTCCGTAGGCGGCAGCCACCGGTAAACTCCAGAGCATCCCAGCAAGGGTTGCTACCAGCCTTGCTGTTGGCGACTTTCCCGTAGGCGTAGTAACAATGGGCATTTTATATAAACTCCTCACTGACTCTAAAGAGCGCCGTTTGCCTGGCTACGGCAGAACGCGACTCAGAATTTGTGTCGTAATATAGCGGTGGTGCTAACGTGATAGTCAATGATTTTAGCAACTACCGATACACTTCAAGGAAAAAATATTAAACAATATTTGGGTATTGTCACCGCTGAAGTTGTTTATGGTAGCAATATGCTTCGCGACTTCTTTGCCAGTATCCGGGACTTTTGGGGTGGACGCACAGGGTCTTATGAGCGAGTCTTTGAAAGGGGTCAACAGGATGCCCTCAAAGAATTACAGCAGCGGGCTCAACAGCTCGGAGCCGATGCCGTTATCGGTGTGCAGCTTAAGACCGATACGATCAATTTAGATGAAACAGGCGTACTAATGTTGATTACCGCCAGCGGAACGGCGGTGAAGCTATAGTCTTTTGCCAAGAGTCTTTTGAGCATATGTTCTTTGATATCTGAGAATATTTACAATATTGCGCTAAGTATCCTGCTCTAACCGTACTGAGAGAATCTCTTTATTCTCTTTTGTTTAGCTCGCCTTCAAAGAGCTGCACACGCTCAACTATGCCGAACCCAGTGACTGGGCCATCCGCTACTGATCGGGCAGGTCAGTGAAGTTATGGCGATTTTGACGAGGAAGGTACACATCAGTTAGCTGCGATCGCAGGTACCGTCTGGGTGATGCTTTGTCCCAAATATCATCACATGGATACGATTGACATACGCCTATGGTTATTGGACTCGTGCAGCCTTTATTGCTGGGTTAGAAAGTCTACTTTCCGATAGAGTATCAATTGTTAATTTTTCTTTAGAATCTTCTATAGATAGCTTATGAGCCATTGCAGTTAGGAGATTTTATGGATTTAGGAATAAAAGGAAAAGTCGCCGTCATTACAGGAGGCGATATAGGTGGCATAGGACATGCTACAGCAAAAATCCTAGCTGCCGAAGGTGTAAAAATTGCAATCATCGACAAAACTCAAGAGCCTCTAGACAGGGCTGTTGAGGAGGTGAGTAAGATCGGTGAAGCGATTGGTGTAACAGCTGATCTCACCAAGCTAGATCAAGTTGAGACTGCTAAGCAAAAGATTCTTAACCTCTATGGCGAAGTTCATATGTTAGTCAATGCTGCTGGCATTACGGGTGCTACTAAGCCCTTTTTAGAACTCACCGATGACGACTGGTGGGAAACCATAGACGTTGATTTAATGATTGCTGTGCGCGTCTGTCGTGCTTTTCTTCCTGCAATGCAGCAGGCGGGTTGGGGTAGAGTTGTATTATTCACATCAGAAGATGCGCTACAGCCCTATACCGACGAGATGCCTTACTGTGCGGCTAAAGCGGGTGTGCTAAACCTGACAAAAAATCTTTCTAAAGAGTTTGCCAAGGATGGCATTTTAGTGAATTCTGTTTCGCCTGCCTACATTGCGACACCAATGACCGACGCGATGATGAAAAAGCGGGCCAATGAAAAGAATATGAGCTTTGCCCAGGCGATTGAGACATTCTTGGATGAGAAACGTCCGCATTTGGAACTGCACCGACGGGGTAAGGCGCAGGAGGTTGCTGCAGTAGTTGCGTTTTTGTGTTCTGAGCTGTCTAGCTTTGTAGTGGGTGCTAATTATCGTGTGGATGGGGGATCGGTGGCGACGATTTAGTAGCGACCTCACGCTGCCCAATTGCAGTCCACTGTGTAAAAGTAGGCAGTTACCACAGAGCCAGCCATAATCTCATTCCTAAGCTAGATCCTTAGCTAGTGCAGCGTCAAGACTAAAAATTAGGGTTACTGAGAGTGTTGCGGTAAGCTCGACACAGTGTGTTGGAGCCCTATGCAGAAAAAGTACATTGTCCGCCTAACCCCCGATGAGCGCCATCAGTTACAAGAGGTGATCA
>JBHJIV010000091.1:0-13208 GCA_050043105.1 Leptolyngbyaceae cyanobacterium
ACAGACAACGGCAGCTCAGCGGAGCCTAATCCTGGCTGGCACTACCAGCAATATAACTTACCACCCCCCAAAGGGTTACATGTAGGCGCAAATTCTAAAAACATTACCGACCCGCGTTGTTATTATTTTTCATCAAAGAATCCGGGAGTTCCCAGGGCTAAACCTTAGCGCAATCCTCAGACCATCAGCAAGATTATAATTTCCACCCCATCGACCGATACTGAAGGGATATTAGGGCTAGCCTCCCAATCTGAGCGGCTCTCTATACGACCAGACAGCAAACACCTGATGGAAATTACCTTGGATGGTCATGCTTTGGGACGGACTGAAGACTTTCGACCCGCAATGCCGCTAATCTTACATTGGTAGCCATGCATCAGAAACCTGTTGCTATTGATCAATGACAAAACGACCCACCAACATCTACGACCGTTACCACGCCCATGTGTATTTTGATGAACACTCTTTGGCAAAAGCTTCTTCTATTTGTCAACAGGCTGGTGAACTGTTTGGGGTAACGGTGGGTCGAGTCCATCAGAAGCCAATTGGGCCCCATCCTCGCTGGAGTTGTCAGCTTGGCTTTGATCAGTCTCAGTTTGATGCACTGATCCCATGGTTAGAGGACAATCGAGAAGATTTAACAGTACTTGTCCACGGGCTGACAGGAAATGATCTAGCAGATCATACTGATCATGCCTCCTGGCTTGGGGATGCAGTACCGCTCAAGTTGTCGATTTTTAGTAATTAATCGCTTGCTAGAAGGGAACAAGTTCATAGTTTAAGCGTGCATTTGCATCCCCTTTGGCGTTTTTTGAAAAACTATCTCAATGCAAAACCGACTGCGTGAGGGCCCACCGTGTTCTCTACAACGGGTCTTTATGGATGCCCTCAGGAATACAACCTATACGTTAGTCGATCTCAAGGTCTTGTAATGTCAGTTTCCAGACCAACGGTTAATAGTGTTGTGGGTTTGATTTCCCTAAACTGCACACGTACGGAAATTTCTCACCAATCCTGTATTCGAAATTAAGTAGAAATACTTAAGGGTTGTCTATCTAGTGGTTCTATGAAGCGTATGAATAATCCTTATATTCCCGGTGATATTACAACATCTCCTATGATGGGCAATCCAGCTAGGATTGATTCAATAGCTCATCAGCTCAAAGAGACCGTGCGTAATAACGCAGTTATTTTTTTAAGAAATTATTTTTGTGTTTCCGCTTTTGAGCTGTTGGGAGCTGGAGCCAAAGGTCTGCATGCCCGTCCTAGAATTTCGACAGAAACCGCAGAGGCATTACTCAAAATAGCCATTTCTTTAATAGACTTCAATGGCAGACGCTTATGCTCAAAAACTGATGCTCAAAGGTTCGCTCCTTTGGTCAGTCAATATCCAAAGGAGCTAGAGTTTTTTTGGTCTTTACTACAACAAAAGGGGTTGGGGGTTGCTTTACTGAATGTAGGCACTGTGATGTTTATCCGATCATGCCAACCAGATGTCTTACCTCGAAAACGAATACCGCGCCATGCAGTCATTACTCAACCTGGTGGGAAAAAAGCGATTCGTGAAGGCGATTATAATCAGCCTCTTGTAAATTATTTTGTACCTCACCCAATTCCTGAATGGCATGATTTTGATCATATGGTTGCAGCTGCAATTGATGATCGCTTTGGTAATGATTTAGCCACTATTCAGCAAATTCCCAATAAATACACCCAACTTAATTCAGCAGACCCCAACCATCTGGTCTTTTTAGCACCGGATGACATGACTAAATTTCCCATCGATTCTGACTATGGTATCTTTCAGCGACTTGCTCCCTGGTTTTACTATCACGCTTTATGGCAGGGCATGAATGTTGAGGAAACGACAAATTATGTTGAGGAAGGGCTGGTTGATTTTCTATGTAACCATAAACCAGCGAGAGATTCTCGGACTGGACGGCAGCTTCTTTTACCCAACTTTAGCCCAGAATACAATGCTCTCAAGAGGGCGGCTCTAGTGTGGGGTTCCTGGGGTGAAGTTCCTTCTAAGGAAGTATCGCCTTATATTACTTTTCTGGATAAAGAAGAGCCTGGAATTACAGCTGGGTTAATCAATTCAGATCGAAAAGTTGCAGATAATCCAGTACGAATTTTATTCAAAATTGCAGAGCATGAAAAGTCGCCCCCTACTGCCAGACGATTGATCACTGAATTAGCCTATGCTCGTGCCAGCATGAAGGCCGCCAGGATTTCTTTAAGTAAAGCAGAGAGGCTGGATACTGAACTGGTAAAAATTCTAACTGCGTTCATAGATGCCTATGACTTTGAAGATCCAGCCAATCACAAGGCGCAACATCCTGTTATTCCATTGCGTAAATGGGCAGCTTGGCACCAACAATGTGGAGATGCACTGTAAGGATTCAAGAGATTTCGCTGTTTAGATACTCTGATATTGCTAAGGCTCAACGGGCCTAGTTATGATGGCTCTGTAGAATTTGGCAAATTCCAATGGTTTCACAGCGCCACGTACTGACTGTTCTGGGGTGTTCTGGTTCCTTAGCTTTGATGTTATCGATGGCCCCGTCAGCTTTAGCCAACCCAGTGGAATCTAGCGATCGCACTTTACCCAGCCTGACTCAGGCGGATGATAACCCCATCATGGATGCCTTGAGCTGTAGCTGTGCCAGCTGCGTTATGGGTCAAACTGTTGATATGTAAGTTTGTGGAGAGGTGTCCAAACCGCTGCCAATTAACTACCTGAAACCAGAGTCACACCCAACAGGCAAACACCCAACAACAGTACGCTGCTCGATCCGGCAATTTTTAGCCACCGCCGCCATGTCCTGGCGCGATGGTCAGTTTGTTGATCAGCGTAGTTTCTACCCATCAGGGCCAGGATGCCAATACAGGATAGTGTAAGCGCCATTCCCACCGAAATTGCCATCACCATGGCAATGCTGAGCCAAAGCAGTCTGTTGGCAGCTCCGTAAAGCAAAATCAGCAGTGCGCCGCTGCAGGGTACAGAGCCGATGGCCAGAGATAGCCAGTCGCTGACCCGCCTGGGTTCGACACAGCTAAAACAGCCGCACTCAGAAACTTTCGCCGGGGCGGTCTCAGACGGTGTTACCACCTGTCGTGTCAAATCGGGATACAGCACTAGCTCAGCTTCCTTTGCACTTAGATAGCTCTGCACCTGGTTAGAGTGTTTTGCATGATGCCAGGGGAGAGCCCGCCACAGCATCCAGCCACCGATGATTGAAACAGCGCCATAGCTGACTAGCTGCAGCACTCGATAACTGTCCGGTGCGCTCTGACGTAACACAAGAGTAGTTAGCACGACTATGCCAATCGCCGACAGTACGTGAAAAATGTCGATCCGATTTCCCTTAGTGAGCCCGCTCTGCAGGCTGCCGCCTTCCCCGACTAAATAGGCAACATTCACTGCTTTGCCGTGGCCGGGTCCTAGCGTATGGAGCACACCATAGCTAAAAGCAATCAGTAGACCCCATAACAGAGTGCTTGGGGAGCGCTGGCGATGTACAGTCCCCACGGTTTGAGTCAGCACGGCTGACGCCTGGGTTTGTAAACGCTGCCACCAGGGACCGACGGATGGCCCAACTGTCGGTGCTATCGTCAGGTCGGCGGGTGTTTCAGAACGGGTTAGATGGGTAAGGCTCAGGGCATAGCTTGCTTGAACTGAGCGAGAGCCATCGACTAAAAATAGGTCATAGGTGGCGGGTTGCGATCGCAGTTGCCCTTCTACATCCACCGGGATAAACAGTCCTGCCTCTGTCAGTGCCTGTGGCGGCTGAACGTAGATCATCTGGTTGGGCGGTGGCGGTGGCACATGGATACAGGCGCCAACATAGGGCACAAGCAGAAATTCTGTGATTTCTTCAGCTTGATTCCAGGCCAGTGGTAAGACATAGCCCGAAAGCTGTACCGTTTGCCCTGTCCATTCTGGGTTAGTGGTTTGAGACTGTTGTTGCCAGTAAGCCTGGGCCTGATCAACCTGGGATAACAACGCGATGACATCCAAATTTTGATCTTGGAATTTTTGAGTTAACCGTGCGATCTCTTGTGATTCTAAGCTATCTGGGCCAACCTGGTTTTCTTCTACCCAAATCGTTAATGCTGCAAGCGTCGACAGCTCAGCGGTTTGCTCAATAGATAGATGGGCGTAGGGATCTTGCAGTGTCGTTGCAGAGGGCTGTAGATCCTCCCACATTAAGCGTGTCTGGGACTGGGCTGGTATGGCAAAAAACCAAACTAGACAAAGGCTAGCAATGAGTAATCCCAGACACCGACCCCATCGTCTAAAAACAGACCTTAGGTAAGAAAAACTTGGCTCCTCACCGCTCTTAACCTTGGCTTTACCTATGTGATGGGGCACAGAACGCTATCCCAGAGGAAATTATGCACCCTATTGTAAGACACCTCACCCAGTTGTCCATCGAGCCAAAATTAGAAGACTTTGGCAATCAAGCACGTGCGCCATGCGGCATAATAGGCCAACCTATTATTTCTATTGATATGTGGCATTCTCGATTGATCTAGAGAGTCTGTAAAAGCACTTTATCGATCAAGCCAGAGATAGCCTGATTATTGCGCTACCGTTTGAGCAGTACCACAGTGCTTGCAATAGGGAAGATATTGGTAGGTAACCTGATGACAGTGGGAGCATTCTCGGTGCTGATGATAGCCGCAGTGAGGACAGTGGCTATCGTGGGCTTTAATTTTTTTCGCACACTTAATACAGCGAGACTTTTGTACTCGACCAGCCGCCTGAAGTTTAGGGTTAAAGATAAACCGCTGGGCAAGCTTGATAATGCCAAAGCCCAAGGGTGGAATCAGCAGAATATAGATATAGCTGACTAAAAACAAAAGTCTGCCAAACAGGGCAGCAATGATGTCAAAAATAAAATTGAACAGTACCCCCACCTGCATAAACTCAAAAACTTTGAGAATTAATGGGATAGAGAATATAACCAACAGATGCCAGCTAATTAGGGCAACTAACCCATAGTGTTTACGTTGGGCAACTGTATATCCGCCAAAGGCTACTAGAATGAGGGGAACTAAAAAGATGGCCTGAAAGACTAGCTGAATGCTGGGATACCAAAATGCAGCTCTTTCATACCCTCGCTCTATGGTTTGAAATGTAGCATCTTGCTGCAGAAACGTTAAAAATGCTGCACTTTCTGGTTTTGAAACGAGTGCTTCTTGTAGTACCGAGACTTCTGCCTTTAGTGTGGCAATCTGGGCATCATTGTCAGCTAGTGTGGCTTTTGCCTGCGCCGCACTGGTTAGATTGATCGATTGGTCGCGGGGCTGTTCGGCAATTTCTTCTAGCAGCGTAGAGTCATATTGTTGGCGGATGGTGCGATTGGTATTTTCTAGGGTTGCGATCGCACGTCCTTGGTCATCCAATGTTTCGAGTATGGCGGCATTCTCTGGTCGCTGGATTGCATCTCGTTTTTCAGCATATTGCAGACACAGACCATTGATCTCCCCTAGATGGTCAACAGCCGCTCGTGAATAACGTTCTGTGAGTCTGCCGCTAGTGGGTTCTGCCACTCGCCGAATTAGCTCAAAGTCCTTGTTTTCAGATGTCTGATCGCGATAATTATCCCACTGAACGTAGCAAGGGTAAGCATTTTCCGGTGAGATATACCATTGACCAATATCGTTTAACCCAATAAAGACATTGGTTAAGATAAAAATATCGACCAGGATAATAACAATTAGGCTGACCTTGTTTAGGGGTTCATTATTGAGCGTTCGAGAACGGTGAAAGAACCGCCGCAAAGAACGAAATAGTCTGTACAACATGGAGTTAGCCCACTCAGAGGTGTGTCTGTGATGCCTCATTGTGCCACTGGCACTAATGAATCCTCCATGAGCATCTTGTAATCAACTGTACTCATCACGCTACGACGGATGGGGTGCGAAGTTAACCGAAGTAAAGCGAAGTAGACTAATACTGGGTGACCTGTTTCACCACCTCTAAAAATCCTTCAATTATTGGCGATAGTTTTGGATGCTCGCGTATATAGTGGGGCAATTTTACGCAAATCTTGAGTATGTAAAAGTGTGTAGCCGAAATCTAAAAGGATCTGCATAAAAATGGAATCTCAAGAGTGGTCTAGAAGATACTGATGAGCTGAAGATACTCTTCTGTGTCTTCTGACTAACGTTACGATTGTCACAGATCTATTCCATGGAATTTAAGCAGCTTATCCTTTTAGGGCCGCCAGGTGTAGGTGTCAAAGAGCAGGCAAAGGCAGTATCTCAACGCTGGCGTGTGCCCCATATATCTATGGGGCAGCTGATTGATGAGGCCGTTGCTAAAGAATCGACCATTGGCCTAGAAGCGTATCCCTATGTACAAGCTGGGGAATTAGTCCCAGATGCCTTGGTGATGAAGCTAATTCGCAGGCGCTTTGAGCAACCAGATGTGATGCTGCAGGGCTGGGTTTTAGAAGGATTCCCCCGCACGTTGGCTCAGGCTCAAAATCTCAATCAGCTGTTGGTTAAAGTGGGTCAACCTGTGGCCAAGGTTGCTTCTCTAAAGGCCATGACCGGATTATTGATCAATCGCATATCGGCTGAGGTCGGTCCAGATGTACCTATTTCCGCCATTCGTCGTCGGTCGGCCCACCGTCAAGAAGAAACGGCCCCCTTGCTTAAGTACTATCAGCAAAAGGGGCAGCTCACCACCGTCAATGCCAGTCTCTCGTTTACTGAAATAACCCAGACATTATCTGAGCTATTTCAAGAAGAAACAGGCTCGGCTCGCTTTATCCAAGATGAATCTGAACTGAATTCTCTCCTGGCACAAGAGTCGCTCTTGGTAGTGGATTGTATGGCATCCTGGTGTGGTTCTTGTAAGTTGGTAACGCCACTGATCGACCAGCTGGCAGATGCCTACAAAGACCGCGTTAATGTCAGGAAGATAGATTTTGATGCACACAAACAGGTACACAAACGATTTGATCTAAAGGGTATGCCAGCCGTTATGTTTTTTAAGGACGGCGAACTGATGGAAACACTCACAGGTGTAAAACCTTACCAGGCATACAGTGCTACACTGACACGCTTTTTAGAGTAGTGCATTTGGAGACAAAACTGCCATAGGGTGAGATCGCAATACACTAGAAAACTAACTTGTGTATCTCTCAGGACGATCTTGATTTATCAACGTTAAGCGAGATTCTAATGGCAGTGCTTGTTGTGTTTGATATTTTCCTAACTAACAGGGTCAATGCCCATGGAACAACTATATGAGCGCATCAACAGAGCCCTCCAGTGTGATGTTAGACGGCTCGTCCGTACGGTCGATAATCCCAAAAAAGTGTTGGCTCAGATGATTGCTGAGATGTCTGCAGATCTCAGACAATTTCGGCAGATTATTGATACTCGGATTGCCAACCAACAACCTGTAGAGGCAGAAAATAATTTAAAAGAATACATTCACCACATTGCTGCACTGAGGTCTTCCTTACTTAAGCTAGAGACCAAAATGTCTGAGGCTGAATGGATATTATCCGAACTTGGAGGTGATTCTAAGCCTGGCCGATCTGCTGGAGTTAATCGACCTAAATCGCCATCGGACGGGCCAAGCAGTGGTGAAGCTAATCCAGAAGTTGATGGATAAGATACTTCAACGATTTCCCAATTTTTTCTTGCCTATGGCGTTTATAGACCAATTAAAAAGAACGCCGCCCAGTCGCGAGGGTCGGGATGCTCTGCTAACGTGCTCAACATTGCCTGGCGTAAAGCCGCAGCTTTGTCTGGCTCAGTTTGTAGCTGCTGATAAAACTCAGTCATTAGCATTGCAGTGGCGTCATCGGGGACGGCCCAAAGCGAAGCCACAAGATTATTAGCCCCGGCGGCTAAAAACGAACGAGACAGCCCCACCACACCGTCTCCCGTAATCTTGCCTCGACCTGTATGACAGGCACTCAACACCACCAGATCGGCTTTAAGATTAAGCTGCATCACTTCCTGGGCAGTCAACAACCCGTCGTTGGGCTGGTCAATGTCGCGTTTTTCGCTAGTGGGGGTTAGCGCGATCGCACTGCTCAATCCATTTTGTTCATCGAGTAAACCATGGGTGGCCAGGTGAATGATATCGGCATCGGCTAAGCGTTCACGAACCAGGGTTTCGGTGGCAGCAGCACCCAGTAGGGGGTCGGTATTTAAGATCGGTGCGATCGCAATGGCTTCCGCTTCAGCACCGGGCAAATCAACCAGCGGCATGGGGGGGCCTCCGACCCTAATGGGCACTGACGGCATGTCAGGATTGCCCACAATAACGGCCTCACGATCAACCCCGACTACCAGGGGCTCACCGGGCTGATTGGTCGAACGCTGCTGCAAGACACTGAGCGTCTGTAGTGAGGGGGCTGTTGCCAGGGTATGGTTCTCAATCAGGTACTTATTCTGGGCGTTTTGCAAGGCTGGAAACGGCACCAAAAACAGTTCTCGATGGGGAACAATAACAACCCGCTCCGTCGGAGACTGGGGTAAATATTGAGCAATGGGGGCAACAATTAGATCATAAAGCTGCTGCAGGTCGGTTGCAGCCGTGCTAGATGCCAGAGCGATATTGTTGCCCCATGGGTTAAATCCGCGTACCCCCAGGCTCTCCTGGCTAGCCGCTAATGTCTCTTTAAGCAAATCAGGCTGCTGGGTAAGATCAACTTGTTCAAAGTGAATCTCTCCGGTGGGGTTAACAACCCAGATAAACAGAGCCTGATTAGCAAATCGAGTGCGCCCCGGTAGAGGCTGCCGAATAACAGAGTACTGTACAAATGTGGCGCTTTGTTGTTTAGCAAGCGTCTTGATCTGGGCGACACTCAACTCCGTCGATGGTTCAGCCATACCTGAGTCTAGTGTTTGAGCCGCCAACAGTTCAGCAAAGGCCCGCGCTCGACCACGTTCTGATACTACCAGCGCTGTTTCAGTGTCTCCCTGCTCAATCAGCACTTGCTGCAGCTGATCGTATAGATAAGACTGTGTGTCAAACAGTGAGACTTTATTGAGATCTTGAAGCCCCGGCTCTAGGCTTTCAAATTTGTCTATGGCTTTATACAGATGCTGTGCCGCTTTAGAGAGACTGCCATCGGCTTGTTCAATCTCAGCTAGACCGCTCAGGGCATTGAGCTGACCGATGGTGTTGTAGCTCTGGCTGGCCCAGGCATAGGCATCGTTGTAGGCTTCGGTAGCTTTCTCATGCTCTTGTTTGACCGCATAAAGCTGCCCCAGTCGGTTTAAGGTCCGGCTATACTCCGGCCCTACATATCGGTCTCGGTATCCCAGTGCCTCAGTAAAGGTGTCCAAGGCTTGATTAAACTCTTCCTGCTCGGTGTACAGCTCACCTAAACTGTTCAAAATGCTGGCTAGCTTGGGCCACTGCCCCTGGGAGATGGCAATCCCTTTGGCTTCTAAATAAGCGTCCTGGGCTTTGTCATAGTCCTGCTGCTGTCGATAAACATGTCCCAACCCGTTGAGGTAGTCGGGCAGGCCCTCCCAGTATCCTGATGCTTTGGCCTGGGAAAGCGCCGTTTGGTAGGTGGACTCGGCCTGGTCGTAGTCTCCCAGGGTGTAGTAGACACCGCCGATTTCTCCTAAGATTCGGGTGCGATCAACCCGGTCAGAACTGCGAGAAAGGGTAGACTGTAGCGTCGTCAGGGCTCGACCATACTGCCCTGTGCGGTGGTAAACCGTGCCCAATGCTAATTCGAAGCGGTTTTGCTCGGCAAAATCCCTCAAAAATCCACGCTGTACCTGACGCAGCCGCTGCCAACTTTGAGTAATGTTGCCCTGCTCCAGCCAGATTAATGCCTGCATCAGCAACCCGCGATGGGCGGCGGCATCAGCAGCGGTTAACCGGTCTGCTCTATCTAGGGCGTTTTGCGCCAGCCGATAGTCCCTCAGCCGATAGTAGGCAAAGCTCAGCTCCATCAGGCTGTTATGTTCACCCACGGGGTCACCGGCGCTGCGATACAGTTCAACAGCCCTTTCCAGAGGGCCCAGGGCGACTCGACTGTTGCCCATCATCACAAATGTTTTGCCCTGCTGATACTGCATCTCGGCCGCATCAGCAGATTGTGCGGCATGAGCGACAGGGCTAGCCCCTACCGCCGGTAGGGTCCCCACAAGAAAACCAAACCACAACGCCCAGCTTAACGTTCGAAAACCCGTCATAAATTTCCAACTCTGTGACAGCCATTCATAGACTCCAGGTCACCCCAATGATCAGTATCGACCTACTCTCTTTCTACAGGTCGATACTGGTTGTTTAAGGACAGTTACGCCAGAAAACCAGAGGCAGCATAGCCGTTGTTGAGCTTTTTAAGGATTGATGGCTAATGGGAAACAGCTGAATCAAACCGCCCAATCTGCTCTGACCAACCATTACAGATGGTAATAGGTTAAATATTGCTATCCTTTGAGAAAGAATAGCCAACAATTAATGTGTGCCGCCACCCCCCTATGGTTGTATACCGCATGAAAGTTCTAGATAAACGACGCTGGATGATGGTGCTGCTGTTTGGGTTAGCAGTGCTCATGTCGCTGGGCTTTTGGTTAAACCGTGATGGCAATCCAAATGGCTCCAATGTGGCATTGGCAGCCCGCAATAATTTTTGGGCCGATCGACGGGTTGCAGCTGCTCTAGAGTCTGGGTTTGAGCAGGCTGACCAAGCTGTCGAACTGGCAAACAGTGCAAGATCCGTCGACGAGTGGGATGGGGTGGTAGCCGCCTGGACCGATGCGATCGCAACTCTACAAACGATTCCAGCCGATAGCCCAGAGCGCTTTTTTGCCCAGCGTAAACAGCGAGAATTTTTAGAAAATTTAGCCTTTGCCCAACAGCAGACAAATCAGCTGAGCTGGCCCAATGTATTTCCCAGTTTGGGCAGTCCGGTTTTAGATGAGCAGCTGCGGCTTTATCTGAGCTACTTAATTACGATGGGCCCCCCCGATATTTTGATTATCGGCAGCTCACGGGCCCTCCAGGGTGTAGACCCACAGCTCTTGCAGACAAACTTAAACAGCCAGGGATACCCGCTTAGGGTGTACAACTTTAGCGTCAATGGGGCCACGGCCCAGGTGATGAACTTTGTGCTGCAGCGGCTGCTTACCCCCGACCAGCTGCCTCGACTCATTGTCTGGGCCGATGGCTCACGGGCGTTTAACAGCCGCCGGGTAGATGCCACCTTTGCCCGCATCCTCAGTTCACCGGGGTATCAGGCCCTGTTAAAGGGAGAAAAACCCAGCTTTAGCGAACGGGCGTCCATCCCCAAACAGCCTAGTGCCATTAATGCCTATGGTTTTTTGCCAATTACTAAAGTATTTGATCGGCAGGTGTTTTACCAAACCTTTCCACGCATCAACGGTCGCTACGACGGGTTTTATAACCCATTTGGGTTAACCGGACTACAGCTCGGGTCGTTGCGATCGCTAGTCGGGTATCTCAAAGGCCGCAACATTGAGCTGATATATGTGCATCTGCCCCTCAGCGGCGACTATCTAGATGACTTTCGACTGGCCATTGACCAACAGTTTCAACAGTTTCTGCAAACCCAGGGGCAGCGTCAGGGATTTGCAGTCATTGATCTGTTGTCTCAGTGGACCGAGCAAGATGCCTTTTTTGCCGATCCTAGCCACTTAAACCAGCAAGGTGCTGCAACTGTCGCCCAGCAGCTGGCCCGTAATCCGCTCATATTGCAGAAAGTCAACGCTTTAGAACAACAAGCCAGTTAATCCATAGCACACCATCTATTAGGTACAGCCAAATTCATTGAGCAGATTGCTATATTCTCTCCATAATCATTGACATATCTCTATTTGTTCTCTTCAGCCATCTTAAATAAATCTAAAGCTCTATCCATAGTGCCCCCCCAGGGCATTGTTGCCTGCCTGGACCATACCCATAATTTTGATGCTGCTTTATCTTCTCTCCTCAAGCAGCTAAGGGGCTATCCTATGGCTTATTCAAAGGTTTCATTTTTTGCAGCACTGGGTTTGGTTGCGTCCACAGGGCTTGCGGCCTGTACTGAAAACCCATCTCAGCTGGCTGACTCTGGTAAAGGTACATTGGCCATCTATGCCAATGGTGAAGAGTTTGTGCAACAGGGATTTACAACAAAAGATGGCTGGCAAATTAGCTTTGACCATGTCTATGTAACTCTGGCTGATGTTAAGGCTTATCAAACAGACCCACCGTTTGATCCACAAAAAGACGACAATCTCGAGGCGACAACAGAGGTGAGCGTTGGTCAGGTGGTCACGGTGGATCTAGCGGAGGGCGACGCCCCCGTACAGGTGGCCACGCTCGAAGCGCCAGCCGGTCGCTACAATGCCATCTCCTGGCAAATGGTCAGTGATGCTGAAGCCCAGCCGCTAACCATGATAGGAACGGCCACTAAAGATGGAGAAACGGTTGATTTCTCCGTAACACTCTCGGAAGAACTGGGCTTTGTCTGTGGTGATATTGTTGGCGATGAACGAAAAGGATTTTTAGACAGCGCTGACAGCGCTGATGTGGAAGCCACGTTCCATTTTGATCATTTGTTTGGCGATGCTGAGACCCCCGCTGACGATCCTCTAATCTCTGGAGCCCTGGGGTTTGAACCGCTAGCTGCACTAGCTAGCGACGGTCAGCTAGATGTCGACAGTGCCGCCCTTGAAGCCCAGCTATCTGACACAGATTTTCAAACCCTGATGGCCGTACTGCCAAGTCTGGGTCACGTGGGTGAGGGTCACTGTAACGAAACTCAGCTCTAGCTACTCAAATCCGTTATTGCGCCAGGGAACTGGGTCAACGGCTACCTGATTGATATACAGTCCCCAGTGGAGATGGGGACCGGTGGAAGCCCCGGTTGAACCAATGGCCCCAATTCTCTGGCCCGCCCGTACAAAGTCACCTTCATTGACATCAATGCGGCTCAGGTGAATCATAATGCTCAATAATCCCTGACCGTGGTCAATGCCAATGGTGTTGCCATGGAGTTCAAACCCGTCACGAACCCGACCCACCAAACGAATATGGCCCGCTGCCGGAGCATCCACTGGGGACCCTGTAGGAGCGGCATAGTCCACACCTCGGTGGTAGTAGTTTTCAGCAAATTCGCCGTTATAGTAGCGGCGCACACCATACACAGAGATAACCCGGCCCTGACTAGGTATCAACAATGCCCCATTCCAGTTACGGTCTG
>JBHJIV010000092.1:0-7953 GCA_050043105.1 Leptolyngbyaceae cyanobacterium
AGTAGCTGGTGGGCTTCAAGCTGAGGCAGGTCAACCCAGTCTCCTCGATGCTTTACCCAAATAGAGCCGCTGTCGACACGATAGTTAGCATAAAGAGCGCGCATAAACGTAGACTTACCCGACCCTGATGGCCCCTGCAACGCAACACAGTCACCTGGATAAACACTCAGGGAAACCCCTGAAAGAACGGGCAATTGCACCCCCCTTTGATGATGAAGCTTAAAGCTTTTATGGAGGTTTTCTGCCTGTAGCAAGGCCGTAGTACTGGCAGGCACTGCAGGCAAAGATGAGAGTTGTAGTATGTTCATAATCTAGGGAAATAATGTGGCATTTACCAGCTGTTGCGTATATGAATGGTGGGGATCATCCAAAACTTGATCGGTCAGTCCGGCCTCGACCACCTGGCCGTTTTGCATCACCATGAGTCGATGGGCCAGCAACCTGACAACGCCAATATCGTGGGTAACAAGAATAACGCTGAGATTGAGGGTGCGCACTAACGATCGCATCAGGTCTAACAGGCGGGCCTGTACAGAGACATCGAGACCGCCAGTGGGTTCATCCATCAGCACAATGCGGGGGCGCGTGACCAAAATGCGAGCCAGCTGCAGCCGCTGTTGCATACCGCCAGAAAACGTACTAGGAAAATTGTCGATGCGGTTATGGGGAATTTCAACTTCGCTCAGCCAGTGCAATGTCTCAATACGAATGTTGCCATAGTGCCGCTGGCCCACATCCAGCAGCCGTTCGCCAATATTGGCACCAGCGGTAACAGTCATACGCAACCCGTCACGAGGATTTTGGCGAACAAAGCCCCATTCGGTTTTCATTAGCCGCCGTCGCCGGGGTTCAGACAGCGTGCGCAGATTAATCAGGTTGTTGTCTCGATCACAGTAGGAGATGTCTCCTGTTTCAACACAGACATGACCGGCAATGCTATCGAGCAGCGTGCTTTTGCCTGAGCCAGACTCGCCAATAATGCCTAGCACCTGACCTGGGTAAAGGGTAAAAGAGATGCGATCGCACGCCCGCAGATCGCCGTAGTATTTGCTTAAATTGTTAACCGTTAGCAGCGGATGTAAAGAAGAATTCATGAAAAACTAGTGAAGTAATAAAACCTTGCTTTATAGATACTTGTGTCGGCTCAGCATATGACACAGCCAGTTTTTGCATCTCATATCAACAAGACGGGAGCATAAGTTTTGAAGAGGTTAGAATCAACTATCTTTTTAGATAAAAGACTCTGAGTCAGAGTTATACAACTAATATCAAAGGTTCAGAATCTGAACTATTCGGCCTCATGAGTTTCCTCAGAAACTTGTGCCAGCAGAGCTTGTATAACCGATTTAACCTTAGGTGAAGTAAAAATGTTTTCTAATTTTTTTTCATAATCTTCAACAGTTTTACAAACTCCATTTTGGCTTTGACCTGTCAAATCTGAAACTGTTACTGGATAGAGGTTGATGCCGTACTTTATATTTACAACGTTGAAGATATAGTTGTTTAAGGATGGTACTTTGATTCGTAAAGTAGAGGCAAGCAATTGATTGCTTTGGTCCTGTGAAATAACTTCTCCTATCAAGGCTCCACTGGTAAGTTCTGTCAACTTTGAACCCTGCTCTTTCAGAATCCTGTTAGGCAGACTAGGTAATTCTCTAGGTGCGGGAAGCTCTCCCCATAAATTTTTAGTGCTTGTCATTTATAGGCTCCGTTTAAGCAACTAGCTCAATCTCTAACTCAATCATTATAGGTAAATGGTCAGAAAATTCATCTTTATTGAGTCTGTCAGAGGTAAGAAATCGGTTAGTGCCGATTTCAGTAATCACTTTTAGGTTTTCCTTTCTAAAAGCGTTTAACAAACCAGGTCGCAGCAAGACTTGGTCAAATGTATTCCAGAAAAGCTCAAAATTCTTCGATGCTTGATAATAGTAAGTTCCAGGGGGTCCCTCTGATAAGTCCCCCATTCTTCCCCACATAGGGTTATAGAAAAACTTTCGCTGAGTACTTCTTACATTTCTGGTTCCCTTTCGAGCTGTTAATTGAGACATAACACCATGAAACGCGTCAGCATCAACCAATCCTTTCTCAAAAGGGTTCATATTGAAATCCCCAATAACAACAGTACGACTATGTCCTGCATTTTCTTCAGCTTCTTCAATGCTTTGTACAATTTGCCTGGTTTGTGCTGTTTGTTCGTTGTCATCGGCATACAACTTACTTGATAAGTGAACAGCTGCAACTAATATTGATTCAGCGAGAGGAGATTTAATCTCTCTAATTGATATTCCATAATTATCAGTTGCTGGTTGTATACTTTCTGTAGGGTATCGAAAAAAGAACTTTATATTTCGATTAGAAAGCTCATTGAAAGGTGCAATGTAAGTCGTTTGAGTCTTGTCTGCTAGGTGTTTTTGGATTGATACGTCAGAGTTAAGAGACTCAGCCAGTACCAATATATCAATGTCGTATTCTTGACAAATTTGAGAAGCTACTTGGGATAGCTGTTTCTTATTTACATTCCAAAAAAGTATTTTGGTCATATTACCAACTATTTCTTCTACAAGCTTAGCCTAGCTTCTTTGTACTACCCGACTGCGCTTGCTGACGCCGTTCGCAGTAGTCCGTATCCGAACAAATCCACATGCGGTTGCCCTGGTCATCAATCACCACTTCATCTAAATAGGTATCAGTGGCCCCACAAAACTCGCAGGGCTGTTCCCACTTCTCCACCGAAAACGGATGATCCTCAAAATCTAGACTTTTGACCTTGGTATAGGGAGGTAGGGCATAGATGCGCTTTGCTCGTCCTGCTCCAAACAGCTGTAGCGCCGGGTTCATATCCATTTTGGGATTATCGAACCGGGGAATGGGACTGGGATTCATCAAGTGGCGAGCGTTTACCATCACTGGATAGTCATAGGCGAGGGCAATATGGCCAAACTTAGTGATGTCCTCATAGAGCTTGACATACATAGGGCCATACTCTTCAAGCGCATGCATTTTGTTCGCTTCGGTTGGCGATGGCTCAATAAAGTAAAGCGGCTCCGGCATTGGCACCTGATAAACAAACACCTGCCCCTCTTTAAGGGGAGTTTCAGGAATGCGGTGACGTGTCTGGATGAGAGTGGCATCCTCAGTGCGTTCAGTCGTGGCCACACCACACACCTTCCTAAAAAACCGCCGAATATTGACCGCATTGGTGGCGTCATCAGCCCCCTGGGCAATCACCTTTAAGGCGTCTTCTTTGCCGATAACTGAAGCAGTCACCTGAATTCCCCCAGTCCCCCAACCGTAGGACATGGGCATCTCTCGCGAACTAAAGGGAATTTGGTGGCCAGGCATTGCAGCCGCCTTAAGTATGGCGCGGCGAATCGAGCGTGTTGTCTGTTCATCTAGATAGGCAAAGTTAAAGCCTGGTTCAGGATTAGAGGGGGGAGAGCAGGTAGGGGAGACAGAAGAATTCATAGGGTTGATAAGGGAAAAAGCAATGGTCGTGGGGGCTGGTCTTATGCTTATCCTTGGAATCAACTAACAGGGCAGCCTGTCAGTCATGCTGTTGCGGCCTCTTCTAAAGAAGAGGCCGTGTCATTCTTGTTTGGAACAGGCAAATTGGCTCTCTTCTGGGTCTGTTCATAATCGCTACGCAGCTTACGCACTAGGTTAAGTTCAGCCTGGAAGTCAATGTAGTGGGGCAGTTTCAGATGTTGCACAAACCCCTGAGCCTCGATATTGTCAGAATGGTAAAGCACAAACTCTTCATCTTGGGCGGGTCCATCCAGGGGTTCTCCTAAGTCCTTTGACTGCAGCGCTCGATCCACCAGTGCCATGGCCATAGCTTTGCGCTCGTTATAGCCAAAGGTAAGACCATAGCCTTGGGTAAACTGGGGCGGAATCTCTTTGCTCCCCTTAAACTGGTTAACCATCTGTACTTCAGTGACAACAATGTCAGCAATGGATATTTCAAATCCCAGTTCTTCGGGACAAATCACCACCTCCACACCTCCCATCCGCACCTCTCCCGCAAAGGGATGATTTTTGCCGTAGCCTCGCTGGGTGGAGTAGGCCATAGACAACAAAAAGCCTTCGTCACCACGGGTCAGATTCTGCAAACGAGCATCGCGATTTGTTGGTGTGGTCAACGACTGTCGAGTAATATCAGACGGTTCTGTCGAGTGGGTAATGCTCTCTATGCCAGATTGCTCATCATTTGTCCGCACTCCATTACCCACCGTCCCAGGCGACATCACCAGCCCCTCTTGGGCCAATGTGTTGGCCACCCGTAGCGTTGTCTCCTGCGGGTCGCTCTTATTACTAGCAGGTGCAGAGAACGTATTGTCTTCTGCCGCTAGCTTAAAGTCTAGCAGCCGGTGAATGTAGTCAAATGTAGGACCTAGCTTTTGCCCGCCAGGGGCATCCTTAAAAATGGCAGAAATTCGCCGCTGGATGACCATAGTACTTGTATTTAGTGGCTGGCTGTAGTAAAGACGAGGCAATGTAGTACGGTACGCCCTGAGCAGAAAGGCCGCTTCTACTAAATCTCCCCAAGATTGTTTAATGGCTAGCGCTGCCAGGTCTGGGTCATATAGGCTACCTTCGGCCATAACCCGATTAACCGCCAGCTGCATCTGCTGCTTAATCTGTTCTAGGGAAAGCTCTGGCACGTTAATATCACCCCGCCGCCTTGCCTTGAGCAGGGCTTCAGCATTGCGAATGGCATGTTCTCCACCTTTTACAGCAACATAGGGCATAGTTATCTCCTGAGAAGGTTTAATTAAGCTCGATTCGATAGCTGTAGATTTTTCAAATCCTAGAGACGAACAGTCAGTGTCATGGCACCTCTTTGGGTGGCGCGACAAGTTTTGCTGTGCGGGGCAGCCCCACAACCCGATTTTGCACAAAACACCAGCAGTCTAAACCAAGGGGGTATTCAGCCGACATCGCCTGCCACTGCTGCCAAAACTCTGAACGCAGTGGCAAACTCACCTCAATCTGATGCAAGATCCCTGGCCCCTGTAATACAACAGACTCCCCCCCACTCAGCCCAACTAGCTGAATTAATAATGATGTCGACGCCTCTGGGCATTCAGCCGTCCCCCAGGAAAAATCAGTCAGGGCGGGCGCCGTTGTCACATCCCAAATTAGGGCAAAATCAGCCGCTTGGGGGCTATGGGTAAAGCGACACCCAGCATGAAACACCAGCCACAAGCGCACATCTTCAGACAAACCTGGCTGTAGCCAAACCACAGTTTCTAAATCTAACAGCGTTAGACAAGCCGCTGCACAGCTAGGTTCTAAGCCGGTTGGCGGTGCCAAAGAGACCGTTGTTTGGAGAATACCAGGTCTTGCTAAAGCATCTAACAGCGCACGAAATGTTCTCTGGGCATCGTGGACTGTATCGGTAAAGCCGGTTAGCTGAGTAACCATGGTCAACCTTCCCCCCGTAGCATGGTAAAGAAATTGACACGGGTGGACTCCACCTCAGCAGATGCGGCCTCTCGTTTCTCTTGAGCAGCCGCCTGCAGAGGGGCAATTACCTGCCTCTCCACTCGGCTACGCCAATCAGGCTGCTGCAGTAGCCCATCGCACAGGGCGGCTAGCTCAGCATGACGCTTTGAACGACCAGCCACATACCCAAAGCCAGTGAGATTCCCTAGCTTCACAACACAGCGGGTCAGAGTCATCTCGCCCAGATTAAAGGGTTGACCAGTTCCCTCAGCTCGCCCCCTAACCATGGTTAAACCAACCTCGGGCGATCGCAAAAATCCATACTCCGGCAAATTGTCGAGGGTAGCCACACACTCCTCTAAAAGCGCTAGAGGGGCTTTAGACAAGGTTGATATCCAGACAGGTCTCGACAGTGGCTGAAAGCTTTTTACCATCACTTAACCAAAATTTAACTGCCTGTTAAACTTGTGTAGACGTCTAGACAAATTATCGTTCTTTTTTGTCTAAATTGCAACCAGCTAGCATTGTTAGTCCGGAATGTCATCATAGAAAAGTCTTATAAATCGTCTCAATCATAGACGAGCCAATTTCTACCCTTCACTTCTCTACCCTGGTGTCGCTTCGTAGTACAGCTAGAGCCTGATGGACAAACGAGATATCTAGAAGCGTTATGCATAGGCGGGAGCACCCCTCTTTAGCGGACTATTTTTGCGGAGAATTTAGCAAATCTAGCGTCAGATTTTTGCAATTTCTAAATTTTTGCGATCCAAATTTCTTTAGACTTCGTACCTCTATATGAACACCTGTTAGGAAGGTATCGATTATGAAACAGTTCATGTTGTTGGCTGGCCTATTGGCGGCTACGTTTGCTGCGTCACCAGTTCAGGCTAAAGAAACAGCGTCTCTACAGGCAAAAGATGGGCATACAGCAAATACTATTGTTAGTATTGCGTCTACCAATGACTCATTCGATGTATTAACGGCACTGCTCAAGCATGCCAAGCTTGTGGGCGTGCTGAACGGTGATACAGAATTTACTGTCTTTGCGCCAACAGATGACGCATTTGGTCGTCTGCCCCAGGGCACCATTGAAAGTCTCTATCAGCCTGAAAACAGAGAATTGCTGACAACTATCCTGACCTACCATGTGGTACCTGGTAGCGTTCGCTCAACCGACTTATCCTCTGGTAGCGTTGATTCTGTTGCTGGCATCCCTCTAGATATTGCAGTTGACACTGGAGTAACTGTAAACACCTCTAACGTAGTCACAGCCGACATTGAAGCCAGCAACGGTATTATTCACGTTGTTGACACGGTAATTTTGCCACCCCAGTAACTGCGCATGTAGGGGCGCACACTGCTGTCAGGGCGCACTGCGGTGCGTCCCTACGTGTATCCCTCCCCATTAATTGCCACTTGACGAGCAAGTTTTGTATGGTGCGTATAGCCCCAAGCCATGGGGCAAATGCTGTATCTGTCCGCTTGCCTGGTTAAGGAGCCGTTGGGTTATGGCTACGTTCGTCCTATTTGCCATTGAGATAGCCTTTATTGCTATCCTATGCTTTTCTCTATACATCACTTTTAATTGGGGCTCCCGCTGGTTTTTACAAGCATCTCCGCTACAGATAGATGCTGCGGGTCTGCAAACGTTGCGACAAAATATCGTCGGTTTAGTATTTGTCACTGGCTTTTTACTGTTTTTACTGACAGCAGGCTTTAACGGTTGGATACTGCTACAGGGAGAAAAACCGGATACCTATACTCTATCGCTCATTCAAAATACTCCCCAAGAGGTCTGGCTAGGTATTGTGGCAGGTATTGCCAAGAGTATTTGTTTGCTGGTGTTGGTAGGGGTTGTACAGCGGCCTCTCAAACAAGTGGTAAACAAAATCTGTCGCTACACTAAACAGATAGAGCAAATAACCGCCAACGACGAGAGTATTGAATACTTATTTGCGGTATTAAATACCGTTTTGAGTGCGGGCATGTGGCTCTTAGCGTTGATTTGGTGCGCTCGTTTTTTAAACTTGCCTGAGCAGGTCTCTCCTTATCTATATGCCATCTGGCGCATCTATCTAATTATTTCTATCGGTGTCATCATCTATCGATGCGTCAGCGTTGTCGTTGATAGTCTAGATGCCCTTAGCAAAAAATATACCAGCCCTAATAACCTATTGCGATTTTATGAGCGCTTGCAGCATCTTATCCCGTTTTTAAAGCGTTGTTTAGAGTACGTGGTGTGGGTATATGTGGCAACGCTGGTGGTTAGACAAATTGCTTTAATTGCCGATTTAGCAGACTACGGTACCACAGCTGTAAAGGTTATTGCTCTTATCTTTTTAGGTCGTCTGGCGACCAATATTATGCAGCTGTTGGTGACAGAGACCCTGCTATCGGTAAAGGATACATCTGCGGCTGTCTATCAGCGTCGGAGCACCATTACTCCATTAATTGTCAGCTTATTTAGATAAGTGATTTATTTTGGTACAGCGCTATTTTTGTTAAAAG
>JBHJIV010000093.1:0-5064 GCA_050043105.1 Leptolyngbyaceae cyanobacterium
ACAACCCCCATGCTTGGCTAAAACGTACAGCCTTTAACGTAGTGCGTGAAAAAAGCCGCCAGGCCCAGCGTCAGGCCTCCCAGAGCTACGAAGATATTGAATACCGTGTGAGTGCTAAGCCTGAGTATGTGCTGGAGGCTATCGACCTGCGACACGAGATTGATTTGCTCTACAAAGACCTGAGAGCGCTCTCTCGCGAAGATGATAATACGGCTCAGTTACTGGTGTGGCGAACCATTGAGCAGCTGTCGTGGGAACAAATCACTAGCCGTCTGGCAGCGCTAGGGGAAACGGATATTCCAAATCAGGCGACCTTACGCAAGCGGGTCTCACGGGCCAAAAAACGGATGCGACATATTATGCACAGCTATGGGCTGCCAACAGGGTAATCGGCTGATGTTAAACCCGAGGCGCGGATTTTGGTAGAGGCGTTCCATGGAACGCCTCTACCTCCGGAAGCGTTGTTTTGACGTTAAATGTCAGAACGGTTTCGTCGATGCCGTTTAGCTGCAATGGGCGAAATTTAACGATTTCTTGTGCGTCAAGGTAGTCGGCGACAGCGGCGGACACTAAAATACTTTCGCCATCGGCGGCTTCTTGCAGGCGGGCGGCAATGTTAACGCTGGGACCAATGGCTGTGTAGTCAGTTCTTTCTGCGCTGCCAAACATACCGACTACAGCGGTACCTTGATGAATGCCACAGCGGAACTTTACAGCTGGCACTCCCTGCTTACTCCAGCGCTGGTTGAGGTTCTCCAGAGCTTGATACATTTGTCGGGCTGCTGCGATCGCACGTTTGACTTGCTCATTGGGGCTCAGATATTCAGGAGCACCAAATAAAGCCAATACGGCGTCTCCCATAAATTTATCGACTGTACCGCCATTGGCAAAAATGGTGTGGGTCATCACTTCAAAGTATTCGTTGAGCAGCTCAGCTACCCGGCGCGATCGCAGTGTATTTGAGAGCTGGGTAAACCCAACGATGTCACTAAACAGCACCGTCACTAAACGGGGCTCTGGTTTTAGATTAAGCTGTAGCTCTCCAAGGGCGGCTTTTTGGACCAGGGAAGCCGGTAAAAAACGCTTGAGTACAGACTTGGTTAAGTACTGATTGAGTTCTGCAACTTTATGTTCATTGGCCTTAAGGGCCAATAGGTTGCGCACCCCAGCCAGCAGTTCACGATCCCTAAAAGGTTTTGAGATGTAGGCATCTGCTCCCTGTTCCACACCTTCTAAGCGTGTATCGTTATCGACTTTGGCCGTGAGTAAAATAATCGGCGTGCCCTGCAGCGTCGGTTCGACCCGCACTTGCTGAATCAGTTCGAGCCCTGAAACCTGAGGCATCATCAAATCGGTAATAATCAGCTGAGGCTGGACCGCACGGGCTACGTTTAGTCCGGTGGCGCCATTGTCAGCTGTTTTCACCTGATATCCCTGACTTTCTAGGATGCTGGCCACATAGTTCCGTAAATCTGGGTTGTCATCAACGACAAGGATGGTCGTGCCCGGCCGACTAGGCTTAGCAGGCTGCGGCTTAGCGGGCTGTAGCTTGGGTTTAATGGCTGTTGCTGTCGCGACCTGATTGTGTAGGTCAGCGAGTTCGACTGCTGCACGATGCTGTTCTAGGGTACGGGGGGTTTTGCCAATCTGCTTGGCAGGCAAATGGTCGGTGCCTGTGGGCAGCTCCACTGTAAACATGGTGCCAGCGCCGTAGGTGGAGGACACACGCACCTCACCGCCGTGAAGTTCTACAAGCTCTTTGACTAGAGCCAATCCTAAGCCTGTACCCTCATGGGTGCGACTGGCGGAGCCATCCGCCTGTTGGAACCGCTCAAAGATATAGGGCAGTTGTTCTTTGCGAATACCAATGCCGGTATCTTCAATCTCTAGATAGCAGCGTTGCTCAAACGTGTTGAGGGTGATTTGGATAGCCCCCTCTGCCGGTGTGAATTTCACAGCGTTGGAAAGGATGTTGTATAAAACCTTGTCAAACTTTTCGAGGTCGAGATAGACCGGTGGACAGGGCTGGATTTGGGTGCTCAGGGTAATGTGTTTGCGATCGCAGTAGGCCTGAAATGATTCCGCGACGGTCCGCACCACTTGAGCAAAGTCACAGGGATAAAAGGTGACCTGCATTTTGCCAGCATCCAGCCGCTGCAGGTCAAGGAGCTGATTGACTAGCCGCAGCAGACGCTGTGAATTACGCAGGGCCATAGCTGACTGTGCTAACGAGAGCCCAGTACCCTGTTCTACTGCGGTTTCTAAAGGTCCGATGGTGAGGGTGAGAGGGGTACGAAACTCGTGGGAGATGTTCTGAAAAAACGTGGTCTTTTGTTTATCTAACGCCAATAACTGCTCAGCTTGTTGCCGCGTTGTCTGATATAGCCTGGCCTGCTGGACGGCAATGGCGGCTTGATTAGCCACCGCCTGAGCCAAATTGATTTCTTCCATATGCCAGTGACGGGGCTGGGTCTGACGCAAACTAATGCTGCCAATAATTTGACCATCGTTAATCAAAGGGACAACCAACAGCGCCGCTGCCTTGGTCTGGAACGAGAGATGGGCAGGGGTATAGGCGGATGAATCCAATAGATTATTAAAAACGACTGGTGAGCGACTGGCCAATAGTTTTTGTAATATTGGATTCTCGTTAATTTTGACCTGCGATTTTGACACTGTCGGGACGGTGACTTGTGTGGCATCGTACAGCCCCACACAGTCCACATAGTCATCCTCCTGGGACCACAGAGAAATGGCACAGCCGTCGGCTTGCAGGGCTTCACCCAGTTTGTGGGTAATTGCCGAAAAAATTTGTTTAGGCTCTAGGCTGCTGTGAATCGCCTGAGTGATGGTATTAATTAATACTTCTCGCTGAGCCAGTGCCTGTACTCGCTCATAGGTCCAGGTTTGGTCTAACGCTAGCGCAGCTTGGTTTACCAATGTTTTGAGCAGCTTGACGTTTTCCGGCGGCCAATCCTTAGGGTGTTGGCGATGGTGCAGAGCCAAGATTGCCAGCGGTTCATGTTTGCTGGTCAGCGGTATGAGAACGCTAGAATATAGGCTCAATGAGCGATAGGCCCGGCGATCAGGCATGTCTGAGTCAGTAAATACCTGCAGGCTATCGGTATCAAAAGCAGTCTCCAAAAGAGTCCGCTCATTGATGGTCGCGGCTGATTTTGCCTGATAGATCCAATACTTTTGTCGTTGACGTGGGGGGCCATGTAAGGGCCGTAAGACACAGTAATCGGCTTCAAACGCTGTTCCCATGGCTTGGGGAATAATTTGCAGCATCTGCTCTGAGGTTGCAGCACTGCGAATGGTATGGGTGATTTCGTTGAGTAATGTTTCTTGCTCTAGAATGCAGTCCAGCTCTCGGGTTCTTGCTTTGAGCACTAAGTGCGTTTCTATGGCTTGCTGAACGACTAACTTCAGCTCATCTGCCTTCCAGGGCTTAGTGATGTACTTAAAGACTTTGCCTGTGTTGATGGCGTCTACCAAATCCTCCACATCGCTATACCCAGTCAGCATGATACGGATGGTATTGGGATAGTGCTTTGCTACTTGCAGCAATAGCTCAGTGCCGCTCATACGAGGCATCCGTTGGTCTGAGATGATCGCCGCAACATCTGGATTCTGTGCCAAGCTGGCTAAAGCAGCTTGACCGTTTTCTGCCCTGAGAACCTGAAATTCTCGATAAAAGGTTCGATATAGAAGGTCTAAATTGTCAGTTTCATCATCGACGACTAAAATTTTGAGCTTTGCAGCCTTGGCTTGTCGATTATTTTTTCTGGACATTCACCCTGTTGGTTACTTAAACCGACTGTGAAAATGAATAGATTGCCGAAAATAGTAGTGCGCCCTCAGACCGTGATTTCAACCATTGATTATGATGTGGGCATTACCTGGTTGAATGGTCCTATCACTGATCCAGAGTTCCCCAGCTAGCTAGCTGTTCACCATGTCCATACTCCACTGGGAAAAAGCCCATGCTTTGCCTCAAGACTATAGGCTGCGGCCTGCCTACCCTGAAGATTTATCGCAATTAGTCGAGCTGCTGCTAACGAGTTTTTATCCTCAAGATCACGTTAATCGCTGGCTTTATCCACTGCTGCGTTTGGGTATTCAAGAAGATATCAAGCGTCGTCTCAAGTCTTCACCCCAGCAGTACGGGTGCTTGGTTGTGGTTGATAAGTCAGCCAATTTTTCCATTGTGGGAACGGTGGAAATTTCGTTGCGATCGCAGTTCTGGCAACCGCTTCAGCCCCGTCGTCCCTACATAGCCAATGTTGCTGTGCAGCCGCGTCATCGGCGACGGGGGCTGGCCCAGCAAATGCTTTTAGCCTGCGAATACATCAGCAAAACCTGGGGGTGCAAACGACTATACCTACACGTTGCTACCGATAATCCGCCCGCATTTTCCCTGTATCGCAAGATTGGCTATGACGTTTGTTATCAACCTTATCCTTGGCAGCGACGGCAAATGATGGTAAAAGAGCTATTTTTCTAACTATTTAACGACGCTAAGAGACAATCTCTTAGAAAATATTGAAATACTTTCGTTTACGTATGTAGAGGTATTTCAACTTACTTTAGATACAGTGTTTCGAACCCCACACCCCGTAAAAATATCCATATCCTCCTGATAAATATTATTTTTTATGTAGTGAGTATGAGGAGGGACTGGTAACTGTAAAAGACTGGATAAAACTCTAGTAATTTCGTGCACGAAGTCATTGTGTTCGTATCAAATAAGAGTAATTAGTCTGGATTACCTTACCCCCAGGTAGACGCTCTAAAATGATGGATGCTCAATCCAAGCCACCCTCACTCTACTCATCAACGGTCAAACAATTTGGCCGAAAGCGTGCTCATATTTTCACTGTGCAGGCAAAACCTTCCCCGGGGAATGCGATGCAGTTAGATGATAGTAAGGTAAAGTGGTGGACTGAGCGAGCAAAGCAGCCTCTCGGTTCAAATTCTAGTGTGCCTGTGAATGAAACCTTAGCTGTTGACAGTCTGCTCAAAAAAATTAACCGTGGCGATTTACTAGTCGTCAATAGTCGT
>JBHJIV010000094.1:0-9394 GCA_050043105.1 Leptolyngbyaceae cyanobacterium
GTTGTGCAGACGGTATCAGCAAAGACAGGGGCCGTCATCAACAGGGGTAAAAGAGAGCTATTGAAAAGAAATATTCTCAATAAGCGGGTATAGTTCATTTCTTTGCGATTAACTGAGTTTGAAAGACGTGATATCAGCTTGGCTAGATAAGACCAGAGGCTAACTCGGCAGGTGGATGTGAAGACTGACTAGCGGTCAACGGACAAATTTGTGGACCGACGGGGGTGTCCAAAATGGCCACATCCACATCAAACACCTGATGTAAAATCTCAGGCGTGAGGGTTTCAGCAATAGGCCCGATGGCCAGCAGTTTGCCCTGACGCATCAGCGCCAGTCGCTGACTGTAGCGAACGGCTAAATTAATATCGTGCAGGTCGGTGATGATGGCCAGCTGCTCGGTTTGATTCAGCCGTTTGAGCAACTCTAAAAGCTGTAGCTGATAGTGGATATCGAGATAGGTGGTGGGTTCATCCAGCAGCAGCACCTGGGGCTGTTGCGCCAGGGCCAGGGCTAAAAAGGCTCGCTGTCGCTGACCGCCCGACAGCGCCGACACCGGTTCATGACGATACTGTTCCATATCGGTCCACACCAGGGCCTGGTCAATCTGCTGGTGGTCGTTGGCGGTTAAGTCCCACTGCCACCAAGGCTGGTGTGGGGAGCGGCCTAAACTCACCAGCTGATAGACACTTAGCCCCGCTGGCAAGACCTGCTGCTGAGGTAGCAGCGCCAGCTTTCGGGCAATGGCCGTTGGCGACAGACTGTGGATATCGCGACCGCTGAGGTGAATGCTCCCCTGCTGGGGTGACAAAATGCGACCAAACAAACGCAGCAGTGTAGATTTACCTGACCCGTTGGCCCCGAGAATACTCAGCCATTCACCCTGATGTAGCGCCAGGGTAACTTGCTCCACAATGGTTTTATCGCCGTAGCCGCCCTGCAGGTCACATGCCTCTAAAACCATCACTAAACCTTGATACCTCTTCCACTACGACGATACAGCAGCCACATAAATACCGGGGCTCCCATAATTGAGGTCACAATACCAACCGGCAGCTCAATCGGGCCTAACCGGGCCAACAGATCGGCAGCACATAGCACCAGCGCACCGCCCACCGCCGAAAAAGGCAACACTAGCCGATAGTCATTTCCCACCAGCAGTCTGACAGCATGGGGCACCAGCAGACCAACAAACCCAACCAGACCCGCAATGCTAACGGCACCAGCGGTTAAGAGGGTGGCCACCGCACCAATAAACAGACGAGATCGCACCAGCGACGTCCCCAACCCCACCGCCAAATCGTCCCCCAGGTTTAATAGATTTACCTGACGCGACAGCAAACAGCCCAGCAGCAGCGCAATCACCTCGCTAGGCCCAACGATAGCGACCTCCTCCCAGCCCCGACCGTTGAGACTACCCGTAAGCCACGTCAGCGCCGCCTGTACCTGACCATCTGGCGACAGCAGCAGCAACATGGTTTGCAGTGCCGCAAACAGGGTACTGCCCGCCACCCCGCCTAAGATCAACCGCACAACTGATATTTCCCCTTTCGTTCTAGCCAGGACAAAGACGATGGCCATCGCGATTACGGCCCCCAGCCAGGCCCCCAGCGGTAGCCAGATATCCCAGACTCTGCGACCGACAATCAGCACAGCGGCTAACCCGGCACCGGAGGAAATTCCGAGTAAAAACGGACTGGCCAACCCGTTGCGCAGCATCCCTTGAAGCATGGCCCCAGCCATCCCCAGGGCAGAGCCAACCACAATCGCCGCAATCACCCTGGGCAACCGCAAGTCCCACACAATGGTTTGGTGGATGCGGCTACTGCCGTCTTTGAGGAGTGCGGCCCACAGCTCAGCACCGCTAAGGGACACGGAGCCAAAGGACAGAGAAAGTGCGATCGCTAAAAACAGTCCTAAAAATAGTGCTAAGCCCACCAACAGCAAACGGTAGCGGCGGCGATTTAACACAGCGCGATCATCCAGTGGCGCTGCTTTTGAAAGAACTGACCGCATACTCGACACACTGCCCTCGACTAAACCCGTCACCAGACGGAAAGACCCAAAACTGCTTTATAGCAGTAACTAGATAATTCTACTGATGACAATTAATGTCAAGTAATGATGGTTACAAAAACGCAATTCACTTAACTAAAGAGTTTTTCTTCGGTGATCTGAATTCTTCTAAAAAGAATATTTGTCAATAGTAAGATCTGATATATACTTACCTACAGAAACACATAATTGATAATGAGTCTCAGTTGTGTAGGGATTCGTGAAGGAGGCTACAGGTCCTTGATGCTGTAGTCTCCACTTTTTCTAACTGCAGTTTCCAGAAAAGCCTTGACCAGTCCGAATCCGTTCAAAAGTCTCAAGCTGTCTTTTTTATCCTCTCGCTGGGCAGCTTTTTCTCATTTCAGCCGGTTGGGCGTTTGTTATCCACTGTAATAAGGCATGACAAACGTCATTTATCTCCATGACCTAACGCTATGGCGATGGCATTAGACCCCAGATACGGTTGAGCTATAGGAAGCTCCAGAGGAATTTGTTGGTCATGCAAAAACGTCGGCTTGGTGCAGGTTTGATAATGGTATCCATGGGTTTTATCGGGTTTATCGGCCCGGCTGCTGCCAACCCAGCTGTCGACCATCAAACCGGTCTGCCACCTTTAATTGAGCGAGAGCTGTTCTTTGCTAATCCAGAGATTACGGGGGCCCAACTTTCTCCCGATGGGCAATTTATCGCCTTTCAAAAACCTTTAAATGGCGTCATCAATGTTTGGGTCAAGGGTATTGATGAACCCATGGAAGCTGCCCAGCCAGTGACAGCCGATACCGAAAGTCCCGTTATTATTTATTTCTGGAGTGCTGACGGTCGCTATATTCTCTATGCCCAAGACAAGGACGGTAATGAGAACTTTCACATTTACGCGACTGACCCTGAGTCGTTAGATGATGCAACCGCCCGTAACCTCACCCCCATTGACGGTGTGACGGCCCAACTCTATGCGGTGCCCAAACAAACCCACAATGAGATCATTGTGGGCTTAAATGATCGCGATCCACAGTTTCATGACATTTACCGACTCAATTTAGAGACAGGAGAGCGCACACTACTGTTGCAAAACGACGAAAACGTCGGTGCCTGGACCACTGATTTAGCTGGAAATGTGCGGTTGGCCCATCGTCAAACCCTAGAAAACGGCGGTGAGATTTTGGCCGTCGAGGACGATGGATTCACCCCCATTTACACCTGTCGCATTGAAGAAACCTGTGTACCCTTGCGGTTTCATGAAGATGGCCAACGGGTTTATCTAATGAGCAATCGCGATAGAGATTTGACCCAGCTAGAGCTGCTCGACCTGGAAACTCAACAAAGTCAGGTTGTTGAGGCTGACCCTGAAAACCAGGTGGATTTTGGCGGGGCTATCTTTTCAGAAGCAACGGATGAGCTAATGGCCACTTACTATATTGGCGATCGCATCCGTATCTATCCACAGGACGATGAGCTGACAGCAGATCTGGCGTTTTTACAACAGCAGCTCCCCGAAGTAGATATAGCGCTAAACTCGCTTACCCAAGATGATAGCTTGGCTCTGATTACGGCCCAAAGCGATGTCAACCCAGGGGCTGCCTATCTTTTTGACCGCGAGGCCAAAACCCTGGAAAAACTCTATGATGCTCGACCCGAGCTACCGAGCGAACATCTGGCCACCATGGCGCCCATTCGCTACACTGCCCGAGATGGTCTAGAAATCCCTGCTTATCTAACCCTGCCCCAGGGGGTGGAGCCGGTCAACTTGCCCATTATTGTCATGCCCCATGGCGGCCCCTGGGCTAGGGATGTGTGGGGATACCACGGCTTTACTCAGTTTTTTGCAAATCGGGGCTATGGCGTACTGCAGCCCAACTTTCGAGGCTCTACTGGCTATGGCAACGCCTTTTTGAATGCGGGTAATAACGAGTGGGGCACGGGTGCGATGCAGCACGATATAACCGATGGGGTGAAGTATCTGATTGAGGCGGGTATTGCCGACCCAGATCGAGTGGGTATTGTGGGGGGCTCCTATGGAGGCTACGCTACCCTGGCCGGATTAACCTTTACCCCAGATACTTATGCCGCCGGGGCCTCTATCGTTGGGCCGTCTAATCTAGTGACGTTGCTCAACTCTATTCCACCCTATTGGGCTAACCTCAAAGCTACGTTTGCTCTGCGTTTGGGCGACCCCGATAATCCTAGCGATCGCACCCGTCTAGAGGCCCAATCTCCGCTATTTTCTGCCGACCAGATCCAGGCACCGCTGATGGTAATTCAAGGGGCCAACGACCCTCGGGTTAAACAGGCCGAGTCAGATCAAATTGTGGCAGCCCTAAGAGATCTTGACCGACCTGTGGAATATCTAGTCGCCATGGATGAAGGCCACGGATTTCGTAAAGAGATTAATTCACTGGCCATGGCAGCGGCCCTAGAAAGCTTTTTAGCCAAGCACCTGGGTGGACGCTATCAATCTGAGATATCCCCAGAGCTACAGGCTCAGCTAGACACCCTGACCGTTGATGTTGATACCGTCGTAGCCGAGGCCCCCGATGAGCCTGTTGAGGTTGACCCAGTAGTGTATGACCGCTATGCAGGCACCTATCAACTGTTGCCCACTATGCAGATCGACATTCGTCGGGAAAATGCCCAGCTAATTGCCCAGGCCACCGGGCAAGAGGCGTTTCCCCTCTACCCAACGTCAGAAACTCGCTTCTATGCTCGGGTTGCCGATATCGTCATCCAGTTTGATGTTTCGTCAGAAGAAACCGTCAGCGGGCTGACTCTATATCAAGCCGGTCAAGAATTATTTGCCCCCAGAGTGAACTAGGTGCCGCGTTACACTACTAGCTGGGTGATTTCACCCACGCCATTCGTGAAAAGTGAGAGAGGATTATGGCTGCAGTGGCAACATTTGGTGCAGGCTGTTTTTGGGGAACAGAGCGAGCATTTCGTCAGCTGCGCGGCATTACAAAAACCTCTGTGGGCTATATGGGGGGCCATTTTGAAAATCCGTGTTACTTAGACGTTCTCTCTCGCATCACCGGCCACGCCGAGGTCGCCCAGGTTGAATATGATCCAGCCGTTATTACCTATGAAACCTTGCTAGACACCTTCTGGCAGATCCATGACCCCACTAGCCTCAACCGTCAGGGGGCAGACCGGGGTGAACAATATCGCTCAGTGATTTTTTACCACAGTGATAACCAGCGTCAGCTAGCGCATCAATCGAAACAGGCGATGGCTAGCCAGTATAGTCAACCCATCGTCACCGATATTGTTGCGGCAGCCGCCTATTGGCTGGCGACCGAAGACCATCAACACTATTTTGAAAAAAAGTCTCGCAAAAAAACCGTATGAATCTTCATTCCACAAAAAATGGTCCTTGCTTATCCATTTAGGACTGACAAGGACCATTAATATTGTTGAACGCTAACTAGCTGCCCAGAAAACTGCAGCTTGCAATGGCATTTACTTGGTGCGCTGATCTAACTGATCTAGACGCTCTGCTTGAATATCCTTAACACTCTTGGATTGATTATCTAAGTGCTCAAGACGTTGCTCATGAACCTTGTTACCACCTGCAACATCCTTTAGCTGGTCATCAGACAACTGCTCATCAGCAACGTTCTTGTTTTGCTCTTCCATGGAAGTTACCTCAATGTAAAAACAATTTAAAGTCCTGTCTGGTCATAAACGTGAAGTGCAGGACTTTGCTCATAGTATCGAGTGTGAAAAAAAATGGAAGACTTTTTGTTGGTTTCTCATGAACTTCTAATGATGCGCTGGACTTTAAAGAGTTTTCTGAGGTTTTGTTAAGAGATTAAGGCTTGTATTAAGAGATTAAGACTTGATTGTCATGAAACCTCAGTAAATGCAACGCCAATGCTTAGAATCTCCTGAGTGCGGTTACATTTGCAGAATTTCCTGCTATAAGGAGCATAATGCGGCGCGTAAGCCTCTGAGCTGTTACGCACGCCATCTGTTTATGAGGATGGAGTTACGGATGGGTGACAGCAATATCTTTCGTCAAGAAGCCCTAGAGCGGCTATCTTCACCAGAGCAGCTTGATCAGCTGATGCAAATTGTCTCTCCCCGTAGCTGGTTGCCGTTAGTCACGGTTGGGGGGCTATTGGGTGCCGCGATTGTTTGGGCCTGTGAAGGACGCATTCCGGTCACAACCAGCAGCCATGCGATTTTGGCCTACACGGGCGGCGATGACTCGGGTGAGCTAGTGGGGGTGGCCCATTTCCCGTCTGGAGAACTCGCCCAGATTGAACCTGGCATGGATGTGCTACTGATCCCAGATGTGGAAGGCAATAAGCAGGCAGCAGGTGGAATAGAAGGTAAAGTACGTGAGGTGTCACTCCCCTCGGTGATGACCCTGGACGGTATCCGTCAGCTAGAAGATCCGGCTGCGCCCACCACTATTGAAGTGTTAATAGAGCTGACGCCAGATCCCAACACCAGCAGTGGCTATAAATGGTCGGCCAGCAGCCTCAATATGGTTCCCCTAGGGGGCATGCACGCAACCGCCAGAGTAACCCTTGATGAGAAGGCTCCCCTCTGGTTTGTACTCCCTTTTTTACATCAGTCGTAAACCTAAGAGACTTTCTGAGTTTTCTGAGAGGTTTAATTGTTAGCCGTTGTTGGTAGTGACTTTAGATTTCGGATTATCCAGGCAAACGCTGCACTGGTAGGGTACATAATCAACGCGTAGATTGCCGCCGGAATTGCCATGGTGGGATTATTTAGAAACGCGGGCGCACTGGCGATCGCAATTGCCAACGTACCGTTTTGAATACCCACCTCAACCGTAATAGACTTGGCACTGGGTCTGTCTAGTTTTGTTAGAGTTGCGATCGCAAACCCCAACGCCATGGTCAACACATTTAAGGTGAGAGTAACCCAGCCCACCTGTACAAAAAAGCTAGCCACATTCGCCCGTTCTTTAGCCAACAGGCCCACAATAATCAGCGCCAAAAGGAATAACGACAGCCATTTAACCCAATGTTCAACCCTGGCTGTAAACGTTGGCGCATAGTGATGCAGCACCATACCCAGAGTAACGGGAATCAGGGTAATAACCGCAATTCGAACAACCGTGGTCAAAAACGAAAGCTGCAGGGTGACAGCTTCTCCCATAAACTGCCCCATTGCCAGGTTAACCACCAGGGGAATCGTAACAATAGTAATCAGGCTGCTAATAGCCGTCAGGGTAATCGAGAGAGCCACATTCCCTCGTACCAAATAGGTCACCATATTAGAGGTGGGACCACCGGGGCAGGCGGCTAAAATCATGACACCCACCGCTATTTCTGGCGAGAGCGGAAAAATACTGGCCAACAAAAAGCCCACCACCGGTAGCATAATCAGCTGGGCCACCAGCCCTAAAATGACAGCCTTTGGCTCAAGCCAGATCCGCTGAAAGTCTTGGAGCGTCAGCCCCAACCCCATACCCAACATAATGATACATAGGGCCAGCGGCAGAAAAACTGCAGTTAAAAAGCTTGATTCCATGATGGTCTCTCCGGTGGCAGCATGCGGGTATAAACACCTTAAAACTGGGTCGCCACTCTAACTTGTGAGTGGGCCTGTAGCCTAAGTCCGTATTTTATGTTCGTTTATATCCAACAGTTGTCAGCCATCCTACCGCGATAAACTCAACCATAAAAGTTGGTTCAAGTGTACTGACATGATCAAAGGTAATTGGCGTGCTAATGACACTGTGCGCATAGTCTCTTTAAGAACTCAGGACGGGAGTCAGAGAAACTCAAATAGGTGATTGATCTAAGCTAGAGATATCCAGAAAAAGCAGCTTACGTAGCACGACAGTTTTGGGGGACACTGAAAATAGATGAGGATGAGGCATATGAACTACGTTTCTTCCAACTGACAGAACTACCAAAAGAGCTGAGTCCACCAGATAGACCCATTATTCAGCAGTATCTACACGTATTTTCTTAAGCAGGCTATTATCCTCAAAAAATAGCTATATTAGTAGACAAGTCACATGCAGATGAGTTCGAAGTCTCTCAAACCTGTAGTTTATGTAAGCCCAATAAATGAGATTTTCAAAACTGATTCGCAGGTCGCATATTCATATTTTGTTCGCTACAGCAACAGCTTTTGTAGGGTTCACGCCTGATGCTCTAGCCGGGCCAGCCCTCTACTACGACTCTGATTACTTTAATATGAATAGTACTGCCTGTGTAAATAGAGCATACCAAGTGTTAGCAGAAAATTCTCTTCCAGCTCCAGCGAATATTGACAGCGATGGAACAGCTATTTTTGCAACAGGAGGAAATCGTAGCCTTACAGCTATCATCGATTGCACCGAAGTTGCTAGTTCTGGTCGAGTAATCGTTATGGTTAGTTCTAACAATGCAGACCTTAGTTCTAGGTATTCTCGGAGCATGTTAGATGACTTTAGGCGTATTAACCGTTAAAACCCGCAATGGTAACAACAACAGCTCTTGCTACGTTCACCGTGCAAAAACCAATTCGTCAGCCCTAAGGTTCTGTTGTAGACGATGGAGAGACTGGCGCCGTTGTAGATGAATTAGGGTAATTAACTGGATGCGATCGCACTTGCTATGGAGAGTGCGATCGCACAGCCTTAGTCGATTCGTACTTTTCGAGTCAAAATCGCCATCACTTCATTGGGCTGCCCAGTGGGTAGCGGACGGCTCCAGTCGTTAGGTTCAGCATAGTTGAGCTTGTGCAGCTGTTTGATGGTGATCTGTACAAAGCTCAGGGTGCCAAACAGCATGTGCCGCCCATATTCATAATTGTGTTCTGGCAGCGGCGCAGACTGAGTGACAGGCGCAGACGCGCCCTGAGTTGGGTCTTGAAACATGGTTCTGGGTCTCCGATGTAGGACAAGGAAAGCCAGAACCTAACTCCCTAGCCCCCCACGATGCATTGCAAATCGCAGAGGGTAGGGCATAATATCCCAATCCCGTGGATTGCGCTGTAATCCGTGGGTAGCCATCGGTTAGGTGTCGCCACACCTGCCGATGGTGCCAAGTTATTAGGTTCTAGTGGAACAGCTGCACTAACAGCATTGGGTAACTTTAGAACGGCCACCAGGTTTTCGTCAAGCTGTTGATTAAAAGCTGTCCAGGTCTTAATAAAGGTTGTATGAATTTTGCACAGATATGCACCAGTATCGGGGGGAGAAACATCTTCGGAGCTGATTCAGCAGGGTAATGCGAAATATATAATTAGGGTTTGCTGTTAAAGTCAGGCACCCCGCTTCTGCAGGGGTTTCAATCTATTGCGATGTGCTTAAGTGCACGGGGAAATAGCTACAATGCCCAAAACCCTTGCACCTAACCGGGGACATGTACCGACAATCTTC
>JBHJIV010000095.1:0-13192 GCA_050043105.1 Leptolyngbyaceae cyanobacterium
GATCTTGTTGAGCCGCCGCCCATGAGGCTTTAGACGCCGGTTCTGCTTCCGGATGAATACTTTTGAGGGGCAAATGCTTGTACACATAAAGCACCTCCTCATTCCGTTCCTCTACAAAGTCATTCATGTGGCCTGCTGCTACCGCACAGAATGGACATTCAAAATCGGAGAACTTGACAACCACTACCTCAGCGTTCGGATTACCCTTAGTAGGTGCTTCACCAATAAATGAAGCCCGATCCATTGAAGCTAGCACCTGATTTATCTCATCTTGTCGGGCTCTCCATTCGGCTTCTGCTGCTTCAATGTCAGCTTCAGGAGGGAGCGCTTCTTCGGCTGGTTGGGTCTCAGCCGGGATTTGTGCGGTCTGTTCTGAATCAGTCGAAGACGCGCAGCTAATTTGCATTAGCAGGGCAGCCGCGGCAATTGTACGCATTACGTTTTTGAATGCCATGAAAAGGACTGACGATAGCAACTCATTAACGCTAGCACTTTGCTTTATCGTTGGGAAACAACGCAACAGGAGACGACTTGTATGAGTAACGCTAGCCCCGTCAAGCTATTGGTGACGTTGGGGGACATGGCAGGCATTGGGCCAGAAGTCGTCCTCAAGGCATTACCACTAGTGCAGACAGCACAAATCACACTGGTGGGCAATCGGCAGCAGCTAACTACATTTAGTAAGCGACTGGGTCTGCCGCTTGATGACTATCCAATCATCGATGTGCCCTTGGCTGTAGATCAGACCATTCGTCTGGGCCAAGGTGATGCTATGAGCGGAGATCTGAGCTTTCGTAGCTTGCAAACCGCTGTCTATAACTGTCTTGAAGGGGACTATCAGGGTATCGTTACAGCGCCCATTGCCAAATCTAATTGGCTAGCCGCAGGTCATCACTATCCTGGTCAGACTGAACTATTGGCAGAGATGGCCAAGGTCGATCGCTTTGGCATGCTGTTTGTAGCACGTTCGCCCATCACTGGGTGGACCTTACGAACACTGCTGGCAACAACCCACATCCCTCTAAGAAAGGTGGCTGACACACTCACACCGGAGTTGATGACGCTCAAACTAGAACTGCTGCTGGAATGTTTACAGCGAGATTTTAAGGTGGAACAACCTAGGGTTGCGATCGCAGGCTTAAATCCTCACAGTGGCGAACAGGGGCAGCTTGGACAAGAAGAAGTCGAGTGGCGCATTCCCTGGATTAAGCATCAGCGTCAGCGATTTCCCAATGTGATTTTAGATGGGCCTGTTCCTCCCGACACACTTTGGGTCAGCCCAGCCCAGGCTTGGCAACAGGATGGACGACAGGGACACCATGGCTACTTAGCCCTGTACCATGATCAAGGATTAATTCCAGTTAAAATGTTGGCGTTTGACCAGGCCGTTAATACCACCATTGGCTTGCCCTTTATCCGCACGTCACCCGATCACGGCACGGCGTTTGACATTGCGGGTCAAGGCATAGCTCGACCCGATAGTATGGTTGAAGCCATCAATTTAGCGATTGAGTTAGCCACGCAGCGACAGTCATCAACCCACAGCTCATAAATTAATTTGAGTGTTATAGAACTTACGCATTGCCAGAATGACGAAGACATGCAGTGATATAGGTGTCCCTTCCTATTCCTGTTTAACCAAGCGATGCGTGAGCTATCTAAACCGTCAACAGCGCATTGCAACTGTAGCCTCTACACCTTATTCCTGATGGCAGAACCCAAATATGTCAGCTGTGTTCGGTTAGCGGAAATCCTGGAAGACGTGAGTCACGATAGTGTGAATCGTTTTTTATTACGAGAACGTTACACACCCGAAGATTTATTCAACGACGTTAAAGGGGAGATCACATTAATCGGTGGTACGTTAAGTGTGGATGATAGTGTTGAAGATAAACCCTATCGAGCCCTGAAAAAGAGTGCCTTCGTGGGCTATTTTTGGTCAGGCAAACATAAACGGACGGTCAAAGGGATTAATCTCATCACGTTGTACTACACTGATCTGTCTGGGCATTCATATCCTGTTAACTTTCGCATTTACGATAAACGTGAGGGTAAAACTAAAAACGACTATTTCAGAGAGATGGTACTCGAAGTCAAGCAGTGGGGTATTTGCCCGACCTGGGTGACGGGTGATAGTTGGTATTCAAGTCTTGAGAATCTGAAGTTTCTCAGAAACGAGAAAGTGGGTTTTCTATTCGGGATTGCTGACAATCGAAAGGTCTCTTTGGAACGTGGCAAGCTTATGCAGGTAAAGAGTTTAGAGATTCCAGAATTGGGATTAGTGGTATATCTCAAGGAGTTTGGTTGGGTCAAGGTGTTTTGTCAATCGTTCAAAAACGAACCTCGTTATTACATCATGTACCAGCCGACCTTAGAGCTGTTGAATCACGTGACTCGGGCTGAATTCAAGCAAGTTCATGACGAGCATTGGCAAATCGAGTGTTTTCATCGTGTTATCAAACAGGTATGCAATATTGAGAGATTCCATGTTCGAGATGAACAGGCTATTCGCAATCATTTCTATTGTGCACTGCGAGCATTTGGTAAGTTACAAACCTTGTGTACTCAAGGAGTGATTAGAAACTGTTACGAGATGTCGAGACAGTTATTTGTACCAGTCATCCGTCAGTTTATTCTGGACCATGCAACAGAAGCTACTTTCGCTTGATACTATTGATGGACTTTTGTCAATGCGTAACTCCTATGTTAAAAAAATCACATAAGATCGCAGAAAAATCAGTCATATTCCTGGAACTTTTCTACAAAAGTTCTGTAATGTTACTCATTTTTTCCGTGGATCTCACATATAAACAAAAAACCTTCTAAATCAAGCAAATTAGGTGGTTAAAATAGGAATCTGATCTGTACAATAACCAATGACATACAAGTTTTGTTTCAAGGAACCTAAGGGGGCTATTCAGTCCCTTTTTTCTTGTTTGTTTGAGAAATCACTGAGGAATTTACGGGTCGATTTAGACCTAGAGATCATCAAGTAAACTATGCATAGCTACCCTTTGATGGAACCTAGTTTTTTAAGCTATAGCATGACCTATCAACCTGCTTAAAAACGTAACAAGTATCTGCTTAAGTTAGGAAACTTTGAGAAGAATATAAATCAGATTTGACGTCGTGTCTGGCTTCGGCAGGTAAGAATTGTTCTCACAGACTAACAAACATCGAATATTTCACTTGCAAAGGATTGTCTAGCATCGTAATCGTGTCTAACTAATCTAATCCATCTTGGTAGCTGTTTGTCATCGTCAGGACTCATACATCTAGTTCATAATAAAAGCCATATCATTTAGGGCTTTTGGTCATGACGACTACGCCATTGCATATTCCTCAATCTGACCCGCCACGACCGCCAAGGGAAATCTTGCCCACAATGTATGATTTGCCCAGCGAAAACCATGAGGAACCTGGCTTGCCTGACGAATTTCACGACCATCAGCCAGAGCTACTGAGCGTCAGCTTGTCACTCATTGACTATAGTGCTGACAATTTTTTTACGGGCAAAGACCTTAATCTTTACTACGATGTTCGCCACCCCAACTGGTATAAGCGGCCAGATTGGTTTTTATCGGTTGGGGTACCTCGTCTCTACGAGAACAACGATATGCGTCTCAGCTACGTTGTCTGGCAAGAAGGCATTAATCCATTTGTTAACGGCAATGGCTACGCTGGTATGACGAGACAGGATGGCTACCGACACCTACCGAACGAGCTGACACAGCTGAGTCGGAATTAGCCAGACTCAAAAGTCTACTAGAGACAAAAGGTATTGATCCTACTGAGCTTTAGAAAACAAGATTTTCAGACATCAGCAATACTTCACTGTCTAAAACAAGCCTAGCTGCTGAGGTGGAGCTTTAACTAATGACCAGGGCAGCGGCGGTATATTGACGCCCGCTTTTTCTAACTGTTCTTGAAAATAACGGGCAATTAAAGGTGACTTGGCTTCATCAGGGCAGTGCACAAAGAAGAAAACCGATAGTCCTTGGGTCAGCCATTCGCCAACCTTTTGTACCCAGCCTGCTAAAAAATCACGATTTCGGTCCAGGTCAGGATGGCTGATGTAGCGCACTAAGACAAAGGGGGCCGTTGCTATCGGCAACAAGGGGACTCGCGGTTTCTTACGTTCAGAGCGCAGTTGCGGATCGTCGGCTGGGTTACTCCAGGTATAAATGGGTCGAGTGTCTAACAATACGCGACCGACACCACATCGCGGCAATAGCCTATTTAACTGATCTGAGTGAGGAGGCTTAAACCAATCTAAATGACGTACTTCCACGGCTAGCGGGCTTACATGGTGGGGCCAGCTCTCAATAAACTGGGCTAAGTCAGGCAACAATCTTGGACTATATCTGGGCGGTAGTTGAGCAAAAATGGGGCCTAGTTTTTCCCCCAGCCCTTGCATTAATGTCAGAAAGTCGAGGGCATCAGACAGCTGTGGCATCAGCTCAGACCCATGGGTAACGGTGCGCGGTAGTTTTGGACAAAAGCGAAATGAGCTAGGAGTATTATCAGCCCAGCGCTTTACTGTTTCTGGTGTGGGAATAGAATAGAACGTGGTGTTGCCTTCGACACAGGTCATACGTTCGCCATAGAGACGCAAAAAATTTGTAGGGCGACTTCCCGTCGGATAGAACTCTCCTAACCATTCTTTGTAAGCCCACACGGCACAGCCAATGCGAAAATCTGCTAGCTTATTCATGCCAACAATTTTGCCATCATTACCCAGCTTGGGCTAACAGCGGATCAAGCTGACCACGGCTGTCGAGCGCATAGAGGTCATCGCATCCACCGATATGATGGTCGTTGATAAAGATCTGAGGTACGCTGCGACGCTGATTTGCTCGCTCAGCCATCTTGGTACGGGCTGCTTCATCGCCGTCGATTTTATATTCTTTGAAAGCTACACCTTTCCACCACAGCAGCAGTTTTGCACGAATACAGTAAGGGCAGGTCTGCCACGTATAGATTTCGACATCTGCCTCTACCGCATTAGGATTACGACCTAGCAAACGATTAAGGAATTGCATGGTTTTCTTGCTTACAACATAGGGGGTAAATGCCGGGTTCACAGCATTTGCACATATATGGTAAGTCTTTTAATGAGCACCAGTCTCTACAAATATGGTGCCGAAGTGGTACCGAACAGAGCGGTCTTGGTATATGAACTTAAACACGGCTAGGGCATGATCGTCGTCACAACCCAGACCAAGTTTCCCTGGCACAATTAGGTCATTAAGGAATAACGCTTACTGTGGCTCTCACTTCGGTGGGAGCCCTTTTTGTTTGTCTGTACGGGTAGACGTTTCTATATCCCAATCCACGGCATTAGCTCAGGATTTTTTTGTATATCTGTCAAATCTTGATATGTACGGTGATTAATCTTCGGTAGGCTGAGGACTGCTTTAGTTAGAGTGAGTCTATGCTAGATAGCGCCCATGATGTGGAAGTAGCGCTTGCGAAACGCGACCCGCAGGTGATTGCGTCGCTCATGCCTAAGTGGGAGTGGTTCTATGACTGTTATTTTCGCAGCCGTACCGATGGGTGGCACCATGTGCCCAAACAAGCGCTCTTTGTTGGCTCTCACAATGGTGGTCTAGCAGCACCCGACTTACTGATGCTCATGGTGGACTGGTTTCGTCGGTTTGGCTATGAGCGGCCAATGTATGGTTTAATGCATGCCAAAATTTGGCAGGTGAATTCTAGTTTTGCAAATCTGGTAGGTCAGTGTGGGGCCATCCCAGCTCAGCCTAAGTTTGCGATCGCAGCGCTCCAACGCGGTGCCAATGTCCTAGTCTTTCCAGGGGGGGCTCAAGATGTTTTTCGCCCTCATCGCCAGCGTCACCAGATTCAGCTGATGGAGCGCAAAGGCTTTATTAAGCTGGCACTTAGGGAAAAAGTGCCCATTGTGCCCATTGTCTCTTGCGGTGCCCATGACACACTCATCGTGTTAGGCGACTGCTACAAACAAGCTCAATGGCTAAATCAACAGGGACTTCTCCCCTGGTTTCAAGATATTGATCCAGAAGTTTTCCCAATTTATCTAGGACTCCCCTGGGGTCTTGCGGTGGGTCCATTACCTCACATTCCATGGCCAAACCAAATTTATACACGGGTGTGTGCCCCAATTACGTTTGAACACACAGGGCGTATAGCTGCTCAGGACCAGGCATATGTGCAGGAATGCTATGACCAAGTGATTGTTCAAATGCAACAAAACCTCGATCAGCTAGTTGCAAAGATGGCGCTACAGTCGGCAAAAAAGTAGAGCATTTCCCCAAACCCAAGTTTATCCACAACGGCTGGGTGGCAATGAAGATCCGGCATTAATGCGAGAAAAGTCATTCAGTTCTAAAGTGACGCTGGCATAGAAGCGGTTATTTTCATCGCCACGGGTGCGACGTACCCGCAGAAATGTGGCCGGCCCCCAAACCGTAAACTCTTCATCGAGATCACGAGCCGGACCGTCATAAGGGTAGGCCTGACCGCTCACAGTATTACCGCTAACGCGACCGCTGACGCAAATTGCCTCACCATTGATGTAGCTGTAATCGCCAATGATTTCATCACCGGTTTTATTAAAAATAAATAAAACACCGCCGCGATTCAACAGCTCTTGGTCAGAATAAGCCCGCTCCTCAGCTGAACCTGACACATAGCGATAGTTACCATCCGCCAGACCAGCAATGGTTTCATAAAACGTCGGCGGTGTTGATACATCTGCAGACCCATTGGTCGGACTGACCGGATTCTCTAAATTAGGCAAATCGGCACGAGGCGAACTGCCGCCTAGATCGGGTAGCTCTGTCGACACGGGCGAACGAGGTTCTGGTGGTGCCGTCACCGTTTCAGCCCGACAAATCAAGGTGCTATTAACCGCAGCAAACCCCTCTGGGTCATCAAACCCCACCAGCTCTCTGTAATAGGTGGCATTGGTCAGCATCAGCTGACGAACCCTGTCAATGGAGTAATTTGGGAAAAGTAGAGATCGCTCCACCGTCAGCACCGCTTCTGCCGGACCAGGCACACGGGAACCTAGCTGCTCATAAAGCACCTCGGTTGTTCCATCAGCTTCTTTTAGCGTAATAAACGCCCGCATTCCCAACGGGTTAGGTGCGCCCGTACTGGGGTCATAGTTACAAACAATAGTCGGGCTGGGTTGGGCCTGCAGTGGTTGGTTAACCGCGTCTTTACCCATAACAGTTGCAATCGTTGCAATCAATGTCAGTGGTAAGACCTGCCTATGAAAACCCACCATGGAAAATCCTCTTTGTGAACAGTTGTTTTAATCAGATCTCTAGCCAAACCAAGGCACCTGTAGAAACTAACCTCAAGTTGCCGCCTGGTATTGAGACTAAAAGAATTCTATGGGTTAGAGGCCATCGCATACTGTTCGACGGACAATATTATTAGTCGGCATTGCTGATCCTCGAGATGGCTTGACCATGAGAAGTCAGAAAATAGGAACTGCTCTAGCTCGATCCAATCAGCAGTCGCTATTATTCTGTCTAGTCTCGCCATCCTGCAGCCCCAGACAACGCACTTAAACGACCATGAAGCTTGCAAATCGTTTTGAAGTACTGGAAATTTTAGACCGAGGTGGCTATGGCATTACATACCGAGGTGTTGACCATCATCAGCCATCGCGATCGCACTGTGTAATCCAAGAGCTTATTTGCAATAGCCCTAAAATTTTAGAGATGTTTCGCCAAGAGGCCAGCATTCTCGAAACAATTGGGGTTCATTCCCGTATTCCAAAACTGTTAGCCTACTTTGATCAAGAAAACAAGTTTTACATCGTCCAGGACATGATCCATGGGCATACCCTGCGACACGAAATCAAAGAAGGCAAACGGCTAGACGAAACCTATGTCATCAAATTACTAAAAGATATTTTAAGTGTGCTGGTCTTTGTACATCAGCATCACACGGTTCATCGCAATATTCAGCCTGCAAATCTCATTCGTCAATCTACTAATGGCGATATCTTTTTAAGTGACTTTGGGAGCATTAAGGAACTCAGCAACAGCTACCTTGACGATAAAGGACGGCTACTTTTCAGGGTCAGAGTAGGTGCACCGGGCTACGTAGCGCCTGAACAAAAACGGGGTAACCCCTGCTACGCCAGCGATCTATACTCTGTTGGCATGATTGCTATTGCAGCTCTTGAAGATGTTTCACCACAGCGGTTGAGCATTCATCCCATCACCAATCGGGTTCAGTGGTCTAATGACACTATTAGCCCGGCCCTCGCAACATTCCTCAAGAGACTAATAGAGCCTAATCCTAAGCAGCGTTTTTCAACTGCCGCTGACGCCCTCAGAGCCTTTGAAAAAACAATTACGGGTATTCGAGTCGGTCAAAACAGCCAGATGCCAACTCATGTTGCCGCTAGGGGCAAGACACCGGCAGACTCTGAAACCGTAACAAAACCCGTAGAATTAATCCCACCCAAATTTATTTTGAAAATTATGGGGGTAATTACAGCGGTGTTACTGATGTTAGGATTTGGCGTCAAAGGCTATCAGTGGGCCGCTTACAACATTAGTCGACGCTGGGACGCCGTTACTGCAGCACCCCAAGGTTACGAAGAAGCCACACCAGCAGAGTTAGTAGCCCTCTTAGACGATGGCAGCATTCAAGCCAGATCTGAGATGGTAGACGCCTTTTGGAGCATGGTTGCCGCTGCCAAAGAAGAAGGTGTTGAACTGTTGCCCCTTGCAGGATATATTTCATTATCTGAGCAACGCAGACAACTTAAAGAGAGAACAGATATTGATGTCAAACAATGGCTGCAACAAAGTGACTATCACACTGGCTACGCGGTGGCCATTGGCGATAAGAACGCCGAAGAGAGCACCGATTGGGATATCAGTTTTGAAAAAACAGACGGCTATCGCTGGTTAAGACGATATGCCAAAAACTATGGCTTTGAGCTGTCATATCCCCAGGGGAATCCCGGTGGCGACAAGGAGCCCTGGCATTGGCGATACAGCGATGGGCTGAAATAAAACTGCTATAGACAATCAGACCATATAAAGACACTGGTTGGAAAATATAGTGATAGGTTAATGTTGAAGCATATTCTTCTATCCGAATGGCCATGGTAGCCCTACCATCAATAGTTCCATCGCCTCTTCCTACAGGCGAACAACGAGTAATATTCCATAACCTCGATTGGGATGCCTACCAGCAGGTCTTACATGCTCTGGGTGAAAATCGGTCAGCTCGCCTAATCTATGACTGCGGCACCTTGGAAATTACTATGCCTCTAGAAGCTCATGAGTTTTACAGTGAGCTGATTGGTCGCTTTATTTACTTTCTGGTATCAGAGCTAGGGCTAAAGCTGAAAAGTATGGGCTCCACCACGTTAGATCGAGAAGACTTAGATCGGGGTGCCGAGCCAGGTAAAGCCTACTACATTCACAATAATTCTGGAACTGCTCTAAATATTGAAATAATGCCAGACAATAGAAATATCACCACTCAATATAGAGTATGAGCACTTACCAGAATATTATCACTATTGAACCAGGAAAACGGTCAGGAAAACCTTGTATCAGAGGAATGCGAATTACTGTTTATGACGTGCTGAGCTACTTAGCATCAGGTATGTCCTATGAAGAAATCCTAGATGATTTTCCATATCTCACAAAAACCGATATTTTTGCTTGTCTAAGCTTTGCAGCAGAACGTGAGCGTTTGACTCTTAGTGTTGCGCAATGAAACTCTTGCTGTTTGATCAGAATCTTTCTCCACGTTTAGTAAAACGGTTAACCAATTTGTACCCTGGCTGAGCCCATGTTTCTCAACTTGGGTTAGCCACAGCAGACGATCAAATAGTCTGGGACTATGCCAAACAACATGGATATACGATTGTCACAAAAGATGCAGATTTTGGTGAATTGGTGGTCTGACAAGGGTTTCCGCCTAAAGTAATTTGGATACGAAGAGGAAACTGCTCTACAGACGATATCGAGAAAATCCTAAGACAAAATCGCATTAGCATTGTTGATTTTTTTGACAATAAAGAGGCAGGCATCTTAACTCCTTTTTGAGCCCAATCTAAACTCCTGGCTCACAGACGACTCGAAATCCAAAGGAATTGCTGCGTCCTATCTGAGAATTTTTATCCCGAGCCGCTGAACGACAGAGAGGGATATCATTAAACCATGAGCCGCCGCGCATTACCTTAGAGTCATTAGATTTACCGGATATCCACTGTTTAGCATCGCTAGGCGCACCTGCATAACTATCGTGATAATCATCGGAGCACCATTCATGAACATTGCCATGCATGTTATACAGCCCAAAGGCATTGGGCCAAAAGCTGTCGGCAGCGACCGGAGCGTTGCGATAGTTCTCCTCAAAGTTTTCAGTAAAGGAGAAATCAGCAAAGAAGTTGGCTATTTCTGTTGTGAGTGTCTCACCAAAACAAAATGGAGTTGTTGTTCCGGCTCGGCAGGCGTATTCCCATTCAGCTTCGCTTGGTAGCCGATACTTGCGACCTGTTAGCTCACTGAGCTGCTGACAAAAAGCATCAGCATCTTGCCAGGTAATTTGCTCAACCGGGAAATTACCCCCATTTTCACCTTGCTCATCTGTGAAGTACGACGGATTATTGCCCACGATTCTCTCGTACTGGCTCTGGGTAATTGTAAAGGCCCCCATGTAAAAACTGGGCACTTGAATCAGACGCTGGGGGTCTTCTTGCTCTTCACGCTGTGGCTCAGTCGGCGGAGAGCCCATTAAAAACTCCCCCGCTGGTATCTGTACCATGCGTAGGGGTAATAGCTTACGAGCTTTGGGGTGTAGAGAGGGCTCATCAAAATAGGACACATTTACGGAAGTCTCAGTCATAATCTGCCCTTCAGCGTCTACTTCGACTGTTATTAGGGTCTTCGTCCCTAAGGGTTTACCGGTTGGTGCAATGACCGCTGAGGCCCCTTTACACCCTGCCGCTACCATTGTGGTTACTGTAGAAACCCCGATAAATTTCAATACTTTGCGTCGTGAGCACTGATGATAAAAGTTCTGACGTTTCCAGACAGCCTGGCTATCGCTGCAGGTCAGCGACGTAACAGCAACCTCGCCTAACTTTTTTATAACGTGGTAACGACTGCCTAACATAAATTCCTTAACTAAGGACACTCCTTTTAGTAATCTAACATCTGATAATTCGTTAGGTCTGGCGATAATACTGAACTAGACATGCAAAAAACTCAAAAGCCAAGGTATTTGTGAAGTTTTACAAATACCTTGGCCTGATGAAACGTTGAGGTCATGCTTGAAACTGTTTGGCATAGAAGCTGGCATAGCGGCCTGAGCGTTGTAGCAGCTCAGCATGGGTGCCAGATTCGATGATATGACCTTTTTCCATCACCAGAATGCGATCGCATCGCCGCACCGTCGCCAATCGATGGGCAATGACAAATACCGTCCGGCCCTGCATTAGCCGCTCTAAGGCTTCCTGCACTAAAGACTCTGACTCTGCATCTAGCGCAGAAGTTGCCTCATCTAAAATAAGAATCTTTGGATCAAAGAGAACAGCACGTGCGATCGCAATCCGCTGACGCTGCCCCCCCGATAAATTCACACCGCGCTCCCCCACCCAGGTGTGATACCCCTGCGAAATCTGGCTAATAAATTCGTGGGCATTTGCCACCCGTGCCGCCGCTTCCACATCTGTCAGGCTAAAGTCTTTTTGACCAAAGGCAATATTCGTAGCAAGCGTTCCTGAGAACAGCACATTCTCTTGTGGAACAATCCCAATCTGTCGTCGCAGGCTCTGCAGTGTTACGTCATGAACGTTAACATCATCAATCAAAATCTCTCCAGTTGCCACATCATAAAAGCGTGGCAACAGATTTACCAAGGTTGTTTTTCCAGCTCCCGAGAGACCGACCAATGCAAGCGTTTGTCCAGGCTCTGCAGAGAAACTCACATTCCGTAAAACTGGCTGATCTGCATCGTAAGCAAAGCTAACATTGCGATATTCCACATGCCCGTTAACAGCAGGTAGCTGGTTTGCATTGGGGATATCTTGCACCGAAGGTTTGAGCCGCCAGAGTTCTAGCACGCGATCTACTGACGCCTCACCCTGCTTGAATTCATTAAAGTTTTGAATAACGTGATTGCCTGGATCGATCAGCAGCAGTGCATTGATCACATAGGTGCCAAAACCCTCACGGGCCAGGTTGCCAGCACTGATCTGCCAGGTACCCACCAGCAACAAAATCACAATCATACCGGCATAGAGAAACCCCACCACCGGAAACTGAACCGCCTGCAGCCAGGCGACTGAATAGCGTGCATCGCGATTGTTGGCAGAGGCGTTAGAAAAACGATTAATCTCATAGTCTTCTGCTGCAAAGGCTTGCACCAACCGAATCCCGCTAAAGACTTCCGCCACCTGAGAGGAGAGATCAGCAACCTTATCCTGGCTACGCCGAGCGGCTGTCAACATTTTCTCGCCAAACCAGCCGGACAGGACGGCTAGCAGCGGAATCAGAATCAGCGCCGTTGCCGTGAGCTGCCAGTTGAGATAAATCATGTAACCAAACACGACTACCAGCTGCAACGCTGAGGGAACAAAGTCGTGAAATAGCTTGTAAACAACCTCACCGATACGGTCCACATCTTCAGTTAGACGATAGGCCAAATCACCTGTTTTAGTTTGCTCAAAATAGGTCAGACTGAGGGTTTGCAAATGACCATATACCCGTGTGCGCAGCTGGTGGGACACACGAAATGCAGCCTTGGCCATTAGAGAGTCTTGCCCATACTGAGCCGCTTTTTGAATCAGCAGACCAATCAGAGTCAGCGCAGCCACTCTACCAAAGGCTGCCACCTGTCCCTGCACCAGAGTGGAAATAGCCAAACCGCCAAGCTTGGCCAATATTGGCCAATAGATGGTAAACACCAGCGTACAGAAAAAGGCAGGAATCAAAATTGCCTGCTGGCGACGAATATAGGGCAGCAACTGCCAGTAATTGGGGCGATTGTCCAAGGTGGGTTGAACCGGTAGACGTCTCAGGAGTACGCTACCAGGTTTTCATAACGCACTCCCGGTCTGCGACTTCGCTCAATCCACTAAATTTGATTCCCTTACTCCCTCTGCTCTCATCCCTAAGCATTGGTGTTTCACCTGAGATTTGTTGGGTTTACGAGGTTTTGGGGC
>JBHJIV010000096.1:0-22932 GCA_050043105.1 Leptolyngbyaceae cyanobacterium
TAAACCGATTAAAAATACCCAGCATAATCAAAAACGCAATGGGCAACGTCCAGGTTAGGTGAGCGCCTAAACCAGAGCTGTACCATCTGGTTGGCCACTGCATCACCTGGAACATCACCCCCAGCCCCAAAGAAAATAAAATGCTGGGTACGATTAAACTGGCAATGCTCAAATAAAACAGGACCGTTGAGCCCTTAAATCGTTGACGAAACGCCATTGCTGCAGAGACGGCCATACTGGCGACTAGGGCGGTTACAATACCACCTAGCACTAGCGATCGCTTGAAGGGCTCTACAAAATTACCCACCCGCTGTTCTTGAAATACCTGCCCCAACCAGTAAATGCCAAAGCTACGTACAGGAAAGGTTAAAGTGCCATCAGGTCCCTGCAGCGACAGGATAAAGATGGTGATCATTGGGCCATAGAGAAAGAGAATAAATAGCCCAAAAAACGCAGCTAGCAGATAAAAAGAGAGGGAACGCTTTTTCATAGTTCTTTTCTAATATCCACTAACCGCAAAATCGAAATGACTACCAGTAATGTTACCGCCAACAACACAATGGCATTGGCCGCTGCTAGGGGATATTGCAAACTGCCAATCTGGGTCTGGATCAGTTTGCCAATAGAGGCCGCCTGACCACCCCCCATCAGACGCACGGTGACAAATTCTCCCATGACCAGCGTGACAATAAATATCGAGCCAATGGCAATACCAGGAGCCGACAGGGGTAGAACCACTTCTCTAAATACCTCAAATCCAGATGCACCCATGTCTTCGGCGGCAATAATTAGGGTGCGATCAATCCGCATCAGGCTATTAAAGATGGGTGCAATCATAAAAATGACATAGAGATGCACCATGCCCAACACTACGGCAAAGTCTGAATAAAGCAAGAACTCTAGCGGCTGCTGAATAAGCCCTGACCCGATGAGCAACTGATTGATTAATCCTTCTCGTCCCAGCAGCGGTAGCCAGGAGATCATCCGAATGATATTAGAGGTCCAAAACGGAATAGTACAGACCAAAAATAAGAGTACCTGCCAGCGCAGTTTAGGGATGTGAAACGACAAAAAGTAGGCAACTGGGTAACCGATTAGCAGTGTAAATAGCCACGCTAGCCCGACAAACTTAAAGGTATTGAGGTAGGTTCTGAGGGTAACGTTGGAGGTAAAAACACCAATATAATTGTCTAGGGTAAACGCTGGGGACATTGAATAGCCGTTAAATTCCCAAAAGCTAACTACCCCGATTAGCAGTATTGGAAATACTAAGAACAGCCCCAGAGCAAATGCTTGGGGCGTTGCAAGGAGATAAGGCTTGAGATTAGTCCAGGCTTTAGCCATAAAAGGAAAATAAGTCTGCAATCAACCCCCCCTCCTGGTTGGGGTCGGAGTGGGTTTCGGTCACTAGCGCCAGTGGTCAACCCACCCCGCCCGTTGGGCATCCCGACCAGGAGGGGATATTCTTTTACGATGCGATAAACTCGTTCCACTTTTGAACGAGATAGGTGTTCTCTTCCATGGTGGAGTTCCAGCAAACAATGTTGCCAAAGCGATCGTTAAACGCACCGCCGTCGCGGACAGCACCCGCTTTAGCCAGCGTCTTACCAAAAGGACCTACCATGTCGGCAGCGGCGGGTTTACCTTCATACCAGAAATCCCACTCCTCAGCAGACATATATTTCTTAGAATTCTCTGGCGCAGCACTGTAGTAACCCTGGCGGCCTAAGAATGCACCCACCCAGCCTTCCAACATCCAGTTGAGGTACTCATAGGCCGCATCTAGTTGAATACCGCTGAGATTTTTAGATAGACCAACGCCGCCGCCCCAGCCGCGATACCCTTCTTTCAGAGGGGCGTAAATGCAGTCAATGCCTTGACCCTGCACCGCAGTAACAGCTGGAGACCACATGGACTGCAGGATAACTTCGCCTGAGGACATCAGGTTTACTGATTCATCAAAGGTCTTCCAGAACGCACGGAACTGACCGTTGGCTTTTTGTTCTTTGAGAATGTTGGTAATTTGATCGATCTCTTCTCTAGTCATGTTGCCTTTGTCACCAAAGGGCATTAGACCTAAAGCTTCAGCAACCATAGCCGCATCCATGATGCCAATCTGAGGAATATCCAGAATAGAGGTTTTGCCCCTAAATTCTTCGTTAAAGAGTTCTCCCCAACTTTCAATATTGCGACCGACCAAATCAGGACGATAGCCTAGCGTGTCGGCATTGTACTGGAAGGGAATCAGAGTGGCAAAGTCTGTAGGGGTCGCGGAAAATTCTTTAGAGTCTGCACCCGTTAGATACATCACCCTGTAGGGAGCAGTTCCCTGAGATGTTTCAACGGGTAAACCTTCAAACTGACCTGTGGTAAAGAAAGGAACAATTTTGTCCCAATCTGTGATTTTAGAGACGTCAATGGGTTGGAGGTTACCTGAGGGCACCACCAGCGGCAAGCTAAAGTATTCGCCGTCAAAGATGTCGTACTGATCCGGCTGGGTAATGGCGATTTGGTTGTTTTCTTCAGTACTCAACGCCCGCATATCCAACTGAAAACCCAGGTCTTCTTGGGCTTTATCTCGGATTTCGTTGATCTGCGATACCCCCGTACCAATCAGGCGTAGGGTGACGTCTTTGATCTGATTTGTGTTCACTTCAGGGCCAGGGGCCGGATTGTTGGGGGTGCCTTCGGGGGCAGATGAAGCGCAGCGTGCTGTTGCAACAGCCGCCCCAGCGGCCAAACCAGTGTAAAGTACCTTACGGCGAGTGATTTTAGTCATATATTGCTCCTAGAAACAAACTCATGTGGGCTGTGCGAAGTCCATTAAACAGGCGGTTGCACCTAATGGGCTAAGAAAACACAGTCGTTGGCAGACCATTTGAGTGATACAGTCTGCCCCTCTTGCAGAGCAAGATTTTGCCAGTCTACTGTCCGCAGCGTATGCAGTAGCGGTTGGCCCGTGGCGGTGGTGATTAACGCAACACGGGTAACAAAGCCAGTGAGTTCTACCTGGGTGATGCGGGCCGTGAGGGTATTGATTGGAACTGCGTTGGGGATCGGGTCGGCCGGGGCAGCAGTGTCTAATTTTTCTAGAGTGGGGAGATCAGGGCGAATACAGCAGGCAGCGTTTGTGCCGGGTTGAGTGCCATTGCCAGTGGCATAAAGAGAGCCGATACCGTCTATATCCAGTTGAATTAGGTCTTTGCCGTTATCGTTGGGGGTGGAAGTCAGCACTTTACCAGAAAAAATATTGTTGTCGCCAATAAACCTGGCAACAAATTTAGAGGCGGGCTGGTTAAATAGCTCCGTTGGAGTGGCTACTTGGTCTATATGGCCATGGTTCATCACCACAATCTGATCAGACAATGAAAAAGCTTCTTCAACATGGTGGGTAACCTGAATAAAGGTCAGGCCAAACTGTTTTTGAATGTTGCGCAACTCTCCTCGCATACGCACTCGGAGATTTTCATCCAGAGCACTGAGGGGTTCATCTAACATCAGCACCTGGGGACGTGTTACCAAGGCTCGCGCCAGGGCAATCCGCTGCTGCTGCCCACCACTGAGCTGGTTGGGTCTGCGCTGGGCGGTGTGGCTTAGTCCTACAAGTTCTAAAATCTCTTCGACCCGTTCACGCCGCTCTGCTTGGGGTACCCGCTGCATTTTTAGACCAAATTCAACATTTTGCCAGATGGTTTTGTGGGGAAACAGAGCGTAGTTTTGGAACATCATGGCGGTGTTCCGTTTTGCGGCAGGTAAGTCATTGACGCAGCGATCGCCAATTAAAACCTGGCCACTGGTGACTGGCTCATGACCTGAGATCATACGTAAGGCCGTAGTTTTACCACAGCCACTGGGTCCCAACAAGCAACAGTAAACACCTGCTGGGATATCCAGGGTCATGTTCTCAATGGCGGTCACGGTGCCGTACTTTTTAGTGACGGAACGCAAAGACACTCCTGCTGCTGCCTTTGGCGGCATGGCCTGGGACAAGGTTGAGTCGAGAGGCTGTTCTTGATGGGCTATCGGGGAGGACCGATCAGCGCTAACCGCCATGGGGAGTGTCTCCTAAGGGGCAATAACGAAAAAAATTGAAGCTGGATATACTATGCGCGGTGACGGTTGGTAATATCTGTTACCAGTGAACATGGGTCAAGGCAAACTATAACCTGGGAAACAGCTGGATAAACGCTACCAATGGCTGTCTTAGTAAGGTAGAAAGTTCCACTAAATTTTAGATTCTGTTTTAAGAGCGGGTGTCTCTTCGGGACAACGGTAGTGCTGGTCTAGTTGTAGCAGGGTGTGGAGTAAGACATTGGCTCCTTGGATACTGTGTTCGGGTGTGGTGTACTCGATTTCGGAATGGCTGCTGCCGCCCTGACTGGGGACAAAAATCATGACCATATCGGTGATGCTGGCAATGATTTGGGCGTCGTGACTGGCGCGGCTCGGCAGAGCGTGAACCGGTAGCTCTAGCTGGTTACAAACCTGGGCAATGGTGTTGTGGATGTGGGAGTTAACAGGGACAGGTTCATTGCGCAGCTGGGGTTTGAGTTGGATTTGGGTTTGGGTTTGAGTTGCGATCGCACCCATTTCTTGCTCTAGATCTGCCACCATGGCATCCAACCGCTGATTGGCCAGCTCCCGAATATCCCGCGTCATTTCTACCCGCCCTGGAATCGTATTGGCCACGTTGGGCGATAGCTTCATGGCACCCACAGTAGCCACCTGGTCTCCGTAGCCATCCCCAGTTTTCTGGCCAATGTGGTTGACCGCTAAAACGATCTGAGACGCTGCCACTAACGCATCTTGGCGCATGGGCATGGGGGTGGTACCCGCATGACTGGCCCTGCCGTCGATGGTGATTAAATAGCGCCGCTGCCCGACAATACCCGTCACCAAACCCACGGGGATCCCAGCGGCTTCTAGCACCGGCCCCTGCTCTACATGTAGCTCTACAAACGCGGCTAACCCATCGGTATCGCGCCGGGCTGAGGGCAGCTGCGACCAGTTACCACCTATAAAGCTCAGCCCCATTTCAATTGGTTCATAGTGGGGGTGGTCATAGAAATTTGGATCTAAGTTTGCCTTACCTGACATGGCCTTACTGCCAATCATGGTGCGCTCTTCGTCGGCAAAGACAATCACCTCAATCGGGTGATCGGGGCGAATGTTTTGATCGTGGAGTGTGCGCGCGACTTCTATACCCGCCAGCACGCCATAGGTGCCATCGTAGATACCAGCATTGGGCACCGTGTCTAAGTGGGAGCCGGTGGCGAGGGCTGGGGCATGGGGAAAGCGTCCTTCATAGCGACCGATCATGTTGCCAGCGGCATCGATGGTAACGCTCATTCCGGCCACTTCCATCCAGCTTTGTACCTGCTGCCGTCCCTGGCGATCTTCTGGACTAAACGCCAGTCGCCGTACTCCTCCTTTGGGTAGAGACCCAATCGCGCCCATATCGGTCATCATCCCCATGAGGCGATTTCCATTGATGGCTAATGTGGCTGATGCAACGATATTTGACATAGCAGTGTGTCCAGCAAGATAGGCGCAACATCTCAGGTGAGTATTCACCCCTTGTTACGATGTATAGATGATTTTTACTTTATTAATGCTTATATTATCTATCTGTAACGTTAGCTACCCTAAAATTGCCAAGATTGTCTAGCGACGCTCCCCCGGCAGCAGGATATTCAACGTCACCGCACATAGCCCACCGGTAGAAATGCCAGACCCAAAAATGTTTTTTGCCAGCGGTGGCAATCCGGTTAGTAAATCAGGGGCAAAGGCAACGCCCAACCCTAACCCTAACGATGTCGCTAAGATGATGGTCTCTCGACGACCAATCTCAATCGAAGCAATAATTTTAAGACCTGCGGCTGCAACACTGCCAAACATAATGATGGTGGCCCCACCCAGCACCGGCTGCGGGATGGCCTGCAGCACACCACCAACAATTGGGAACAACCCCAGCAGGGTAAAAATACCGGCAATAAAATAGCCCACGTAGCGACTACCAATCCCCGTCAGCTGAATCACCCCATTGTTTTGACTAAACGTAGTATTTGGAAACGTATTAAAACAGGCGGCGATAAGAGAATTTATGCCATCTCCTAAAACCCCCCCACGGATACGACGAAAATAGGTTTTCCCCTGAATTGGTTGGCCTGTAACCACCGAGGTAGCTGTTAAATCACCAATGGACTCAATGGTGGTAATGATGTACAAAAATGCAAACGGGATAAACGCGGTTGGGTTAAAGCCAAACCCATAGCGAAATGGAATGGGTAAACTAAACAGCGACATTTGCCCCAAACGGCTGAGATCAACAATTCCTAAAAATAACCCCAAGATGTAGCCCACAATCAGACCAATGGCAATGGATGCCATCCGCAGAAACGTGTTGCGTCTGGTATTTAGAGTGATAATGATTGCCAATACCAACAGAGACAAAAAGAGATTTTGGGCGCTGCCATAGGTTCCATTTTGTTGGGCCAGGGCACCGCCCCCTATGGCCAATACCCCAGCATTAATTAATGTCAGTCCAATTAGCATCACCACTGTACCGGTGACTAGCGGGGTGATTATCCGACTAATAGTCTCTAAAAACTGACTAAAAATCATTTCAATAAATGACCCGAGAAAGCACATGCCAAAAATTAGCCCCAGGGCCTGGGTCGGTGTCGCCCCGCCAGCAATGGCGGCGGTGCCAGCACCAATGATGGGACCAATAAAGGCAAAGCTGGTACCTTGAATACTCAATAAACCCGAACCCACCGGACCAATTTTATGTACCTGAATCAGGGTGGCAATGCCCGATACAAACAGCGACATGCTGATCAAATAGGCTCTATCCTGGGGGGCTAGCTCTAGGGTGTTACCGATAATTAATGACGGTGTGATAATACCGATAAAGCTGGCCAATACATGCTGTACGGCGGCAAACAAGGTTTCTCGTAGGGGTGGTTTGTCGTCTAAGCCATAGACCAAATCGACTGGAGTCGTAAAAATCGGCTCCGGCGATCGCTCTGCTACAGTTTCATCCGGGTCTTCAACGTAATTACTCTGTTGGCCGTAGTTGTTCACCCTGGTTTCTCCTTGCTGCTCAGCGAATTTGGTTGACGCTAGTTGAGCACACTGTCTGGTTCTACCAGCACACTGTCTGGTTCTGCCATTTAAGGTGAGTTACCCAGAGAAAAATGTTCCAGAGTATACCGTTGGGTAAATGAGTTTTATGCTGGGGCGCTTCATGAATATCAACATTTTCTTGAAATAAAACCCCGTAGGGTTTATTAAAAACGACAGCTATTGGAGAGACTATCCATGACCGATGACGGTACTAAGATTGTGTTTATTTGTGGTTCAGCCCTGCGGGGACAGCCAGATCACAGCAATCTGCAGTCGGCTACTTTTCTAAAAGCGGCCAAAACAACAGCGAGCTATCGGCTGCATGCGGTCAAGAATGGGTGGCATCCGGGTATTTATGGGGTGGACTCTGGCGGTATTTCAATTCCGGGGGAGCTATATAAGCTAACGGCTGAGCAGTATGACTATCTGGTGTCTACAGAGCCGCCAAATATGTACCCAGCCAACGTTAGTTTAGAGGGCGGTGGAAGTGCGATCGCAATGCTCTATCCCCAGAATTTAATCAAAGAGAATAACTGGCCCGACATTTCTCACCACGGCGGCTGGGCGGCCTACAAAACTGCCCAACCGTAGCCCAAAACTGCACGGTGGGCATCGCCCACCAGAACCATCACAAAGATGTTTGGTCTATTTCCTCAACAGGGCATCATTGCTGTGGGCAGTGATGCCGATATTGTCTTGTTTAAAATTTTTCACCTATCCTGACCCAAGAAAAGATGGAAACTCCTAGAGAAATCGCACTGCTGGTTATGCAAAAGGACGATATCCACAGTGACAATAAGATTCAATCCATTAGACATCTAATGATGTGTGCCAGGCTGACCCAAGAAGGTGTTTTGCAGTATAGAAGTGAAATTGCCTTTTGTACAACCAGAAAGCGCTTCAACCAACAACTGATCGAATCTGACAATACAGAATTGATGGTATTAAACGCCATGAAGATAGTCTCTCAGGTACTGTGCGAAACTGAAATTCCATCAGGGAAGAATATGGAAGAAGTGCAGAAATATAAAAAGATAGTTGACGAATATTCCCACTATTCAACCGTGCTATCTTTTGAGCCGCCATCCACATCTGAAGCTACGGTTGACCGCAACAGACGATCCTCAGGGGGCTTTCGCTAACTAGCAGACTAAAGGGACGCAGTCCTGCGTCCCTTTAGTCTGTCCTATCTATTCTTAAAAACTGACTTAGGAAACAAAATTAATTAGGCTCCACTATTGGATATAGAGACGTTGCATGCAACGTCTCTCCAGCATTAATTTTTGGATCTTATAAAATCCTTATCCCTTAACCAGCCGATTTTCTGCGGCCTTGCTTTTCTGCCCAAGCAGCTCCCAACAGTCCCACAATAATGGAAGGCTCCGGCACATCTTGAGTATCACCCGTATCTGTAGAAAGCTGGGTATCTGCTATAAAGCTAAGCGACGCCTGCAGAGAGGGATCTGTAGATGCAGGTTTAACAATTGCATCGGCTTCAAGATCACCCCAATTTTCTGCCACCACAGTTGGTTCAGTCGTCTCTCCATACTGGCCGCTATAGATTTGCTCTTGTTGACCGTTGGTGGTTGTACTAACAGTTAGCGCACCGCTAGTGACGTCTGCCGAGAGTTGATCGGCTGCTGAACCAGGCGGGTTTGTGCTGATAAATTCAGTTGTTGCTGAAACATCTGCTAAAACCGTAGCTAGCTCAAGAGTTTCTAACGACGGGTTGAGCAACTGGATAATGGATGCTGACTGTTGCAAACTTTGGATAGTGTCAATAGCCTCAGCGCTCAGCTCGATATCAGCATTGGTCAAGAGGTCATCTGTTAGAGTAACTAGCTCACTGATGACTACTCCAACACCGTAGCTGACATTGGCTGTGATGCCACAGTTAGACCAAAAACAAGTTGTTGCTACCTTGTTAGAATAACCGTCAATAACAACAGAATTGGTCTGATCGTTATAGCTAACATTAAAAGGGCTAGGATTATTGGGATCACCAGCTACATCAAACGAGTCGGAGGTCAAGATGCCGCTGCCGCTAAATTGAGTGACTGTAAAGAGACTATCAGCAGTCTCAAATGTCTGTTCAGGGGTTAGATTCAAGCTACTCAGCAATGCGTCGAGGGTAGCATTGTAGGAATCACCCAGCAGGCCACCGATGAGTTCATAGCCCAGCTCAATATCACCGTCGGTCACCTGAGTGATGTCATCTAAAGCGGTAAAGCTGCCTGTGACATCTGTTGCACTTACATCAATGGTCTCGGGAATGGCGAAGTCACTAAGGTCAAACGACGTCAGCAATGGATTGATCGTGATTTCAGCAGATGTGTCGGTCTGAAACACGAAGGATAAAGTAGTAGCCCTAGCGGGTGCCACAGCCATCAAACTGACGGTCGAAAGGGTGACCCCAGCAGAAATTAGTAATTTATTCAAGGTGCTTGCTTCTCCATGTACAGGCAGACTAATCTTTCTAAGCGTCCCCTTCCCAAGTATTCAATTTAACCAAATTAATTTGAAGTTACTGGAAAGTTGCGGCATGCTTTTGCTGAAGCTTTAGTTAACAAAGATGCACCTGTGCAAATAATAACCTTTTCAAGGCGCTTGATCACAGTCAGATTGCACTACGGGCTCAGTAGCTGAGTGCAGCTTTTAAAAGATCACGATAGGCTTGTAGACGAGCATTATTCGTCTACAGGAGGTCAGTCTGATGGCTCGATTTACAATAGCCGCTCTTTTCACGGCTTTTTCAGTGACTGGTCTAGCCGGTCTGGCACTGGCTGAGCCTCCCACAGCAGAGCCCCAGAGCCTGCCGGTCATTGCCCAACTGCAGCTTCGAGATCGCACCGTTACTGTTAAATCCCACTCTGATGGCTACCTCTACTCAATAGCGGATGAATCTGGAACAGTGCTAAGTGCGGCCATCACTGAACAGGAGATTGCCGAGCAATACCCTGAGCTATTTGATCGTTTGCAGCCTGCTATAGCGGATAACGAAAATACCGAACTGATGATGCTGGCACCCATGGTTCAGTAGAAGCCAGATGAGGGAATAACTCTTCTAGGCAAGCAGAAAGCTTATTCCCTGATAAGCATAGTTTCAAAGCAATCTGTTCATAATATGCTGACGGGGATGCCGCCACACACTTTGATGTGTCGGTCATTTTAGAGTGTAGGTTTCGCCCTAATTACCGGCTCATCCTTGTAACCCAGCCACGAATGACATGACCAAACCCTGTAGTACTAGAAGCTACCTGATGCACTACCCCATAGCCATTACATGTCTTGCATGGGCCAGGTGCACCCTGACAGACAGGACACAGTGATGTCGTCTCAACAAAAGTGGCATCCGGAAAATGTCTTGTAAACTGCTCCAGATTTTTACCGTCTGTCGTTTGCTGCTGCTGCTGCCGTTGCCTGATCATAATATTTTCCTTTCAAATTAACTGTTACCCACAAATTCTGATTAATAGCACCGCGCTTGCTTACTAAGTTAGTGGTAAGTTATTGGATGCGACACAGTATTTGCACCCATGTGAGTCAGTATTTTTAAGTATTTTATTTAGGGAAAGCACGTCAGCCTGCGATCAGAGAGAATGCAGGCTATAAGAATATAGATATCCGGATAAAGCAGCTATGAGACGACCGGCAGCAGGTAATCAAGCATGGCGTGCTGGCGCGATCCAGTGGATGATGGATATACGTGAGGGAGTAGGTTTTCTCGTTGGAAAACCTACTCCCTCAAAAACAATCACAGAGATAGCTAGGTTGGTTGCTCGGGTAGACAGGTTAAGTCTGAGCCCTCAACAGCTACGCCTGCTCAGCAGCTTTCTTGCGCTTGCTAAATGCAGCAGCGCCCATGCCAATAAGACCGGGTAACAGTGCTGGGGTAGGAACTTCTTCAGAACCAGCAAACACTAAGCCATCGATGAAAAATTCCTCGCTTTGACCGAGAACTCCACCAGGGGCAACCTCATCACCATGGATTAGGCGAAACCCATCTAGAGCACCATGGGTAGAGACAAATCCTAAAAACGGAACAGGCTTACGGCTGGGCTTATTAAATACGAAGCGTCCGTTGTCGCTATTGGACAGACCTAAAAGGTCGCTGACCAAAAAGCGCTCGCCTCCCACTTCAATGCCAATCTCTGCGAGGTCTAGACCCACTTTAGAAAAATCTCGTAGACCCAGGATACCAAATCCATTGATGGGGACAGCAGTGTTGAACTCTAGAGCTAAGGAATCACGTCCAAAGCTGTCCACTTCTCCTCTGAAGAAGCCATTGCCTGTTAGTCCTGTAGGACCTGGATCGCGTCTGCCACCATCAAGATCTACACTAAGACCATTGCCGACACGGTTGCCGGTTGAATTGGCAGCAAAGCTAGATGCATCGCCATCAAAGGTTTCTGATGAGAATACATTGCCCGATAGTGCGGCTTCCCAAGCACTCTGGCTGGTAAATGCCGTAATGCTGGCTGCTGTAGCAGGTTCTGCGATAGCAACGGCTCCGACGGCTACTGTACTAGCCATTACGCAAAACTTTTTAAGGCTTGACATGAATTATTTCCTTTTGATGTTTCAAACAAATCAGTGAGGCGAAAACGCTAAAGTGATTAATCCCTTAAAAATCTCTTATGAGATTTTGAGAGAAAATTTACCCTAGCTAAACCAAGATATGACGCCGCCCTGACCGCATCTATGCGTAAGTTGTTTAATGTGTTAGCACCCTCTAATCTAGTCTTCAATTTTCTCAATTTTTTCCCGTATTCCGGAGTTATCTTGCAGATAATGCTGAAGCTTAGCTAATCTTGGCAAATACAAGCGATAACAGTATTCAGACATTTGAAATTAAAGATTTCGCAGCGGTAGATAAAGTAGTATGAAGAAATCTACTCTCTCTATCCGAATGGGGAACTTAACACTTTCAAGTCAGTCATATTCGGAATCAGTTTCCCTGCGGTTGAAAGCTTTGGATAGATGCGTGATTGATATTCACAACTCATATTATTTGCCATAAATTTCCGAGGAACAATCCTTGCAGTATCGTTTTTATGACAACTTTAAAAGACCCCGCTAAATGATAAGCCCCAACCCTGTATAAAAGAAATGAAGGGATTGCGTGGCAAATCATGGAGCCTGAGTTCAAGTGATGCAGAATCTGTTGACATGATGTCTTGAAAGTAAGTATTAGTTTTGGCAGTGATGTATTGTCGATTGGGTATATCTGTAAGGTTTGTAACATGAGGTCGTGCTTCGCCAAACTGTTGCATAAGATCGAGCTAATGATGGATGAAATAGAAAAACTATCGGCTAGTGACTCGCCCGTGATGGGTGTCTAGTGGGTGTCTACAATGATTACGAAATCTAGTCTTATCTGTTTAATTGGGTTGCTCGTTATTGGTTTTTTCAGCCCGGTTTGGGCCTACGCTCCATCTAGCACTACAGTTTGGATAGCGACAATGGAAAATACTTCTGAGGAAACACCCACAGAACAGTCTAAACAACAAACTGATACAGCACCCGCGGCTGAACAAACAAAACCAAAACAGACCACCGACCAACAGTTGTCGTCTAGTCAAGAGGACGTTAAACCGTTTAATCCCTATGATATGAAGGCTCTAGAACAATTTGATGCTGGCGACCATCGAGCCAAGGAATAAGAATTTTATAAGATCCAAACATTAATGCTGGAGAGACGTTGCATACAACGTCTGTACGTCCAATGTATAAAACTCATTAGCCACAGCTGGCTTTAGCGTTGTTTTCTGTTTCTACTAAGCACTCTGGGGGTGGCACACACCGGGGTGCATCAAAGTTTACGGGTATGGGTACTGGTTTTGCAGGTTCTGCACAAGGAGAACATCCTTGAGTACCTACCTGAAACTGGGTCATCATATCGTGGTCTTCATGGACCAAATTGTGACAGTGAATCATATATTTGCCCTCGTGGGGACCAAATCGACCAATCATATCTACTGTTTCAAAGTCATTGACAAAAAAGGTATCTTTTTGACCCCGCTCATAGGGAGCGACGGGTGTTCGACTGCGGTTTAACAATCGGAAGTGACCCAGGTGGATATGGATGGGATGGACCCAACCGCCGGTTGCAACAAATCGCCAAATTTCTGTTGCACAGGGTTCAACAAATGCATCTACCCGATGAGGGTCCCATGCTTTGCCGTTAATTAACCAACGCCCGGCTCGATCAAAGCGAAATGTGCGTATGGGAGCCTTGACCTCAGAGAGAAGCGTTTCAATAGGGGTTAACGTGGTTAATCGTTCTGGTAAAGGAGGATTGTTTTGAGCACCGCCACTTACCTGAAAGCACATGATCTGGGTGCTGCGCAGATTACCATCTATGTTGCCAAAGAACAGCGGGTTGACCAGCAACACCTCTTTGCCCGCATACTTAGCAAAGTCAATAACAAACTCATAGCGTTCAGCGACACCTACGCGCAGGTTGTCGGTAGCCACAGGAGCACTCAGCAACCCAGAGTCACTAGCGATTACGTGTAGAGTAACTGGCTCTAGAGACCCGTCGCTGTGTTTGACTCGTGCCTCTAGACTTAAGGTGCGGGATGGACCTCCGTTTAATACGCGAAAGCGATACTTACGGTTTTTGACCGTCAGTCTTGGCCAGGGAACCCCGTTGACCAAGACCACATCGTCATAAATGCCACGGTTGGCTCGGTCGTTAAACACCAGTTCACCATCGGGGGTGAGTCGCTTATCTTGAATCAACAGCGGGATATCGTATTCCCCCTGGGGCAATAATGGCTGAGCTTCTGGGTTACAAAATTCGTCAGCGTCATACTCTACAATGTATATACCAGCTAGACCCATGTAAACATTACGGGCCGTATGCTCAATCACATGGTCGTGGTACCAGAAGGTGGCCGGTCTATCGTTGGGGTAATAGTAGTCCTTGTAATGCTGTGGTGGAATAATGTCTTCGGCATATCCATCGTATTGGGGTAAAGAGGCGACACCGTGGAGGTGAATGACGGTATTAATGCCCCTGCCCTGGTCGTCATTACCCAGCTCATTAATAAATCGCACAACCGATCCGGTTCCTTTGCGCTGACGAATCAATGGACCGGGAACTTGCCCGTTGTAGGTCCAAACCTCTGTTTGTTTACCCGGCAGAATCTCTACTTGGGCTTTTTTCATCGTGATTGTGTATCCGTCTAAATTGGAGCTGACTGACTTAGACGGCAGTACCTGCATGGGTTTAAAGGGGCGCTCAAAAAGAGGGATATTGGGACTAAACTGAGGATTTCGATATGGGCCTGGGGGTTCTCCTGTGCCATGGGGAACACAGTCTGTAGAACCAGCTAGGGCATCGTTACGCCCCTGTGCCCAGGAGAATAAACTGCCGGCACTCAGTAATCCAAGTCGCAGGGCATTGCGTCGTGTAAAGTCCATATGACCCTCCACACTGTTTTGAATATCTGTTTTGGTAAGGGTTGAGCAACCCATATCTAATCTCAAGCCATACCTGGACGTTTCATTCTATAAATAAGAAAAACGACACGCCTAGATATAATTTGCTGTCTCATATGACTGTTTTAACTGCTTACTGCAGTCATGAAATCAAAAAATTGAGAAAACGCAATCTTTCTTGGGCTCACTCTGCAATGGGCAGTGTCAAGATAAATTCTGTGCCTTGATTGAGCTCAGAGTTAACGGTGATGTGCCCATTATGGGTTTCCACAATAATCTGTTGCACAATGGCCAGACCTAATCCTGTACCCTTGCCGATTTCTTTTGTAGTATAGAGGTGATCAAAAATTCGTGGCTTAACGCTGTCGGGAATGCCCAAGCCGTTGTCGCTAATATGAACAGCCACTTGGGTGTCGCTAACACAGGTTTTAATTGTAATTTGATTAGGGATAGTTTCTAAGGTGCCATAAGCTTCATCTTGACTATTTTCGTCAAGTGCATCAATGGCGTTGGCTAAAAGGTTTATAAATACCTGGTTTATTTGGCCAGGGAAACAAACTACCTCTGGTAGGCTGCCATAGTGTTTATGAACTCGAATGGCTGGTCGTTGTTTATTTGCCTTTAGGCGGTGTTTCAGAATGAGTAAGGTGCTATCGAGTCCTTCATGGAGATTAAATGCTACCTTCGTTTCTTTGTCGGCGCGGGCAAATGAGCAGAGACTAACACTGATATTGCGAATGCGATCGCATCCCGACTCCATTGATTTCAACATTTTTGGCAAGTCAGCCAATAAATAATCCAGCTCAATTTTCTGGGCATGGGCCTCGATATCGGCTAGAGTTGCCTGTTGACGACAGAGGGTTAGATGGTCAACCAGGTCTGTCAAACAGCGTTTTAATTCAGCTACATTACCGTTAATAAAGCCAATGGGGTTGTTAATCTCATGGGCAATACCGGCCTCTAAGTTGCCTAGGGCCGACATTTTCTCCTGCTGCACCAGCTGCAGCTGAGTTTTCTGAAGCTGCGCTAATGTTTCTTCTAGTTCTTTGTTTTGCTGATTAATCTTGGCCTCAGCTGCTTTACGTTCAGTAATATCAGCGACCCGTGCAAAGTTATACTGTTCGCCTTCAAACTCTAAAAAATTAGCAACAACTTCGACGGGAAAGATATGTCCGTCTTTAGATTGATGAAATGTTTCCAGCTGTTGAAAATGTTGTTCTTTAAGTGCTTGCCAGTGAGCGGGCCACTCATGCTGAGAAAATGTGGGGGTAATGTCCCAAACCGACATTTTGGTCAATTCAGCTAGAGAGTAGCCTAGTTTTTGACAGGCCGCCTTGTTAACAGATAAAAAATAACCCTCTTTATTCATCCAAAAGGTGCCGGTGGCCGTGTGATCAATGGCAAACTTTGCCAGACTGAGGGCCTTTTCGGTTGCTTTACGCTCACTAATATCCTGAATCAGACCCAGACTATAAACGGCCTGCTCCCCTTTTAGTTTAACTAGATAAACCGTTGTCTCTGCCCAAAAACAGGTACCATCTTTACGCACATAGCGCTTCTCTAGGGTAAAGCTATCCACATCACCTCGATAGAGTCGCTGCATAGCCTGCTGAGAAGCTTCAATATCGTCTGGATGAGTGAGACTAGAAAATGTTAGCTCAGACAGCTCAGCCCGCGTATATCCTATCATTTCGCAAAATAGCGTATTGACCCTCACAAACTTTTGAGTGGTCATCTCGGCTTCAGCAAACCCAACCGCGGCTTGTTCAAATGCAGCGGTTGTACGCGCCTGGCTCAGCTGTAGTTCGGCTTCAACCCGTTTGCGATCGCTTATATCACGAAAGACAACAACATTACATTCTTGTTCTGCAAACGAAAGATAGTTAACCCTAATATCTGCTGAATAAATACGACCGCTTTTCGTGCGATGGATAGATTCAAGGGAAACGCTTTTAGTTTTTTTAATTGTGCGCCACAGCTTTTGCCAATGTTTTAGCGAAAAATTGACATCAATATCCAACGCTGATAAAGCTGTAAGTTCTTCAAAGGAATATTCTAATAGGTTACAGGCTGCAGTATTGGCATAAAAACAGTTGGCATCTTGATCGACCCAAACAATGCCATCAGCCGCATTATCAACGGAAAACTGGGTGAGTAACAGTCTGTTGTTAAGCTCAGTTAGTTCCGCTGTTTTCTTCTGCTCTAGGGTATACAGTTCATTAACGTGTCTAAGCTGTAGATGAGTTTTTACCCGAGCGAGTAGTTCTGGCTGTTGAAAGGGTTTGCTGATAACGTCAGCGGCTCCGGCTGCGAATCCCTCAACGATACTCTGAGTATCCGATAGCGCTGTGACAAAAATAACTGGAATATGGGCGGTCTCGGGATTGGCCTTAATATACTGACAGGTTTCAAACCCGTCTAGTTCCGGCATTTGTACATCCAGCAAAATCAGGTCCGGAGTCAACAGTTTTAACTGTTGAATCGCCCGTTTACCGCTGAGGGCTGCTGTCACTGTATATCCAGCTTTGGATAACACCTTGGTAAGTATTTCCAAGTTAGCAGGCTGATCGTCAACAGCCAGAATTTTGGCACTACTTAACATTGGACACCCCTATCCCATCGGGTCTAAAGGCATTCCTATTGTCTTGATTGCAGCCTGAGTACTGACAGTGTTTATAAGCACTCATCTTTTTTTAGGATTCCCTACTGTCGATATGACCATCATCAAACTGTGTATGGGTAATACAGAGCCACCGCTAGAAGATATGGACAGGACCTGGTAAATTGCGGTCGGTGTCCATAGCAGTACATAAGGAGCATGCTCACTATACGGTATACAGACAATGCTTTAGGGGGGTTGGGTTCCATTGCTCCATATATTTCAATCACCCGACCTAAGACCCCGGTGGTTTCTCGATGATGGGTGAACAATTGACAGCTAGGAAAACCCTAAAAAAACAAGTAGTAACCCCCTAGGCGTTCTCAGGATGTGTATCTTGGATGAATATTCATAAAACACATTTCCTATGGTTTGGCAGCGTCCTGACGGTCGGCAACCTGATGAACTACGTCCGGTAAAATTTGAACGGCAGTTTACACGATATGCAGCCGGGTCGGTTTTGGCCCACTGTGGTAACACCCAAGTGCTGTGTACGGTTTCTGCATCTGAAGATGTACCCCGCTGGTTAAAAGGCTCAGGGCAAGGGTGGCTGACGGCGGAGTATCGGATGTTGCCCAGCGCCACCCATACCCGTAAGTCACGGGAGCTGATGAAGCTATCGGGGCGTACCCAAGAAATTCAGCGATTAATTGGTCGCAGCCTGCGGGCGGCTATCGATTTAGACGCACTAGGTGAAATCACACTGACCGTGGATGCTGATGTGATCCAGGCGGATGGTGGTACTCGCACTACGGCCATTACGGGAGCCTATGTCGCCTTAGAGGATGCGATCGCAGCACTTATGGCCAACGGGGCTCTACAACGTTCCCCACTCAAACATCAGATTGCCGCTATCTCGGTTGGTTTGTTAAAAGGTGAGGCTTTTCTAGACTTGAACTACCCGGAAGATGTGGCGGCCGACATTGATTTTAATGTGGTACTCAATGGTGAGCTGGGTTACATCGAAGTGCAGGGTACGGCTGAAGCCGACAGCTTTAGCCGACAGCAGCTAAATCAGATGTTGGACTATGCCGAAGTTGGCATTAAGCGGCTGATGGTGTTGCAAAAAGAGGCGCTGGTGCAGGGGTAGATTAGTTTTGAGTGATAAATTTCCTTAAACAGCTGGGGCCTTGTTGCCTGGAGCATTAAGGGAAACTGCAAAGAGTGCGATCGCAATGGTGAGGCCACCTGCGACAAAAAAGGGGATGCCATAGCCAAAGGTCACCAGCAGACCCGAGATAGCTGGGCCGATGGCATTGGCAATACTCAAACAGGACGAAATGGTACCGAGGGCCTCCCCTTGCTCATCCTTAGATGTACGCAGCGACAGCAGCGAATCAATCAGCGGCATAGGAAAGGCGTTTACAACACCGAAGAAAAATAGCAGTATCCAGAATGCCTCAATAGTGGGGAATGAAGGATAAAGGATTAGCAAAATCCCCCGCAAAATTAAAGCGACCACCAACAGCGTCACCAGACTCATCCGTTTACGCAGGGGCTCAAGCAAAAATATCTGAGAGAGAAACGCCAGGACACCAAAAAACACAAAAGCAAAGGCCAACATTTTAGTATCTTGCTCCAGCACCGTTAAAAAGAACGGCTGAAAGGCAAAGGTAAATACGGTAAATGTGGCCCCGTTGAGAAAGGTCATTAAGAAAATGCGCCCCACAACAGGTTTACGAAAGGAGTTGACTAACCGACCAAAGCCAAAGTCAGTGAGAAATAGTTTTAGGGTGCGCACTGACAAGTCAGCGCTGGTGCGATCGCACTCAACCGGCGGTCGTGTTTCCGGCAGTATGGCAAAACAGAGAATCGCCGCCACCAACGCCATCAATGCCGAGACCACAAAACTCATACCCAAAGGAGTAATCCCTGGGAGCGGCTGCAGCGTCTGGGCGAAGTATGCCAACGGCGGACCGACTACAAAACCAAGCCGAAACATGCCGCCAAAAATGCCAAACGCCTGGGTGCGCTGTGCTGGGGTGGTGATATCACTGACCACCGCGTGAGCTACCGAATTATTGCCCCCAGTTAACCCATCTAGCATCCGCGCCAGATATAGCCACCAAGCAAAAGGGCTAACCGCCGCCAGCAGGTTGGCCACCACCGTTCCCAATAGACTAACCACCAGCAGCGGTTTACGCCCGATACGGTCCGACAGTCGACCTAAAATAGGTGTCCCCAAAAACTGCGACAGCGAAAACGCCGTGGTCAGCAAACTGGCCGCCAGGTCGCTAAGGCCAAACTCTTTAGCATAGGGATATAGCGTTGGAATAATGATGGTGAAACTGACAGAGTTAATAAACGCCACCAAAGTGACAATCCAAAACTGCAGCGGCAAACGTGACTTGGCAGCCATAAAAAACGTGACGTAAAGTTTTGTAACTCTGTCAGAATATCAGGATGTTTGGGTTTAAGGCCAATGGGGGGGGATAGTTTTGAGTGCTTAGTTTTGAGTGTCAAGTTGTTTTTCGCTGTGAATTTTTATCAACTAGCAAAGGGCTAGAACAAAAATTGAAAACTAAACTGGTTGACGTCTCAAAAGAGAGTAAGCTAGAATCTCTCCATTGAGTTTTTCAAGCTTTTATTGTCATGAATGCAGCCAAGCAGCTATCGCTACACAGTCTAACTAGCCTCGGCGGGCTAGGGTTGCTGCTGCGCTTGGCGCATACTAATTAGACTTCACCCAACTCCATAAACTCAGCAGATTCTTACATAACCCATGTCTTAAAGTCTTTAGCTTAAAGGGCTTTTAAGCGTTTGAGTATCCTATCTGCAGCTCTGAGACAATCGCTTGGTTCAGATTGATCCGTCAGCCTCATCACGGAAGTGAAATCATTTTTACGGGCTGTTCTATTTCCTGACTATTTCCAACACTCTCATCGCCTATCAATACCCTGTTCCTTTCTGGGCGGGGCGGGCCACTCTTGGAGCAATTTTTCGATAATTAAATCTTGGAAAATTTTCTCATAAGAAATCTGTTGTAGTGAGAGTAATTTTATCTTTTCATTTGTAGAGATTTTTCTCTAAGGATTTTACTCGCCCGTTGGGAAATCCCACTCTGCTGTTTACGATAAACCTTCTCGATAGAGAAGCGCTATTGTTCCGAGGAGGGGATGTTTGCTTTGTCTTTCAGTCACTCCTCCTCAACGAAGATAACAACTATTCTACGAAAACTATCATGTTGCAAAATCCCGCTCAAAAATATCGTCCGTTTCAACCGATTCAGCTTCCAGACCGGACCTGGCCCAGCCGCACTATTACCCAGCCACCTGTGTGGCTCAGCACAGATCTAAGAGATGGTAACCAGGCCCTGGCAGACCCCATGTCCATTGAACAAAAGCTGCGCTTTTTTGACCTGTTGGTCAAAATCGGCCTTAAGGAAATTGAAGTAGGTTTTCCATCCGCGTCGGCAACAGAATTCACGTTTGTCAGACGTTTAATCGAAGAAAATCGTATCCCTGACGATGTGACAGTCCAGGTCTTGACCCAGGCTAGAGAATCGCTGATTTATCGAACATTTGAATCTTTAAAAGGGGCAAAACAGGCCATTGTTCATGTTTACAATGCCACCGCCCCAGTATTTCGGCGAGTGGTATTTGGTAACAACAAATCTGAAACTATCGCCCTTGCGATATCAGCTGCCTCTTTGATCAAACAGCTGGCTCAGCAGCAGCCAGAGACAGACTGGCGATTTCAATATTCTCCTGAGGTATTTACCTCGACAGAACTCCCCTTTGCTCGAGACATTTGTAATGCGGTTTTAGCCGTATGGCAGCCTAGAGCAGAGGCTAAGGCCGTTATTAACCTACCCGCCAGCGTTGAGGTGGCCACCCCAAATATCTTTGCAGATCAGGTGGAATGGATGCATCGAAATTTAGATTATCGAGCTGCAGTAGCACTTAGCGTGCATCCCCATAACGACCGGGGCTGTAGTGTCGCTGCCGCCGAACTTGCCCAGATGGCTGGAGCTGACCGAGTTGAAGGGTGTTTGTTTGGCAATGGCGAACGGACAGGCAATGTGGACCTGGTCACTCTAGCCATGAACCTTTATACCCAGGGTATTCATCCCGGTTTAGATTTTTCTAAAATTGACCAGGTAGCCGAGGTGGTAAAACACTGCACTCAGCTGCCTATCCATCCCCGTCATCCCTACATCGGTGAGCTGGTGTTTACCGCCTTTTCTGGCTCTCATCAAGATGCCATCAAAAAGGGCTTTACCCAGCGTCAGCCAGACGACTGTTGGGAAGTTCCCTACCTGCCCATGGACCCGGCGGATGTCGGCCGTTCCTATGAAGCGATTGTGCGAGTTAACAGTCAGTCTGGCAAAGGTGGCATTGCCTTTTTGCTTGAGCGAGATTATGGGGTAACGCTGCCAAAACCTCTACAGGGTGAGTTTAGCCAAATTGTACAACAGGTCATGGATAGCACTGGTGAAGAGATGTCATCATCTCTAATTTGGCAGCTGTTTTGTCGTACCTATCAAACAATGTCTGGTCCATTGGTGTATAAAACACACCAGCTTGAAACAGCCGGTGACAATAATCAGGTGCAACAGTTAACGATGCAGGTTAGCTATCAAGAAGAGTCTCTGTGGCTACAGGGAGCTGGTAACGGCCCAATCGACTCCCTGATAGCAGCTCTACGCCACGGGGGGGTTGACGTCGAGATTGCCGACTATGAGGAGCGTGCTTTGAATGCAGGCAGTGGAGCTGAGGCTATTGCTCTGGTTGCTGTGACTGGCTTACAACAGTCGCGATACTACGGTATGGGGACCCACAGCAATATTACAACAGCGTCCATATTGGCTGTTATCAATGGGGTTAATCGTTTGCTCAGTGAGCAAAGTCAACGCGATCAATCGAGTTTGCTAAAGTCAACGATGCTCTGATGTGAATCGGCTATGAGATTTTTTGCCCGATTGCGCGCACGATAACGTCTTGAGAATCTCGATAATCCGACTCAACGGGGTCGTCACCCTGGCAGTGGGAGTCGCAAACGTTTCACTGTAGTAAATATCGCAACCACGCCAGTGGTAAACCGTTCGCGTGCCATGGCTTTGGGTTGTGTAACGGGTGTGGGAACGTCTGCACTATTCTGAGGGTCGCTGAAATGAATGCAGCTGTGGTAGGCAGACACCCATTAAACCGACTAACATCATGCTGAGTGCACTCAAGACATACAAGATTGACAGACCAGCGCTATCACCTGTGCCTAATAAGAGAATAAACCAGTGAGCAACTCCTGTAGGAGACTGCATAATAGGAATTAAAAAACGCTCAGCTAGGGGACCCGCTAACAAAGCGGGGATGGCGCTTACTCCCTGTAGTGTAAGCGTATTGGCAGCAAACACTCGCCCCTGATACTCTGGAACAATGTTCTCCATCCATAGGGCTGTTTCGGAGCTGCCCAACAATGGAAAATTAAGTGATGAACACATTTGGGTAGGTACCCATACCCATGGCGATCGTCCCTACCCAAAAAAAGTTTTGCTCAATCCCGCTCCGATAAGGGGATTTCCCATAAAGAAAGTACCAGCTAAGCTGGTCGAATCAAATTGTCCCATTTGGGCAACTGGGGATTGCGTTCTAGCCGCTGCTCAATCTTGCGCATCTCTTTTTTTGTTAAGGAAATACCTTTGTCATACCTCGCTTGATTCAGGCTAATGCTGGGATGTTGTCCCTTCCACGTCATTGTCT
>JBHJIV010000097.1:0-18665 GCA_050043105.1 Leptolyngbyaceae cyanobacterium
AGATTTCCAGCTGCGTCGGCCACAGTTGTCTCAACCGTAATCAGACCATCCTGGAGACTGCTAATATCCAACTCATTGCCAACTAAGCTCCAGTTACCACTCGCATCAGTAACAATCTGAGTGCTAACAGTATTACCAGCACCATCGATAAAGTCGATACTGACCGTGCTATCTGGCTCAGCCGTTCCTGTAAGCGAGACATCAGTTTGCTCATCAGCACGGATAACACCATCACCTTCGATAGGACTATCTACCGTTGGCGCATTAGGAGATAGTCCCCTTTAGGAAAGGATAAGAAAAATAGACCAGAGATATCCTCTGGAGACCGATAAAGCATCCTTAGAGAATCGCCTCTACCCTCAGTCACACGATGTCCCGGTCTACCCCTGCGTGTCCCAGCTGTCACTCTGAGTCTATTAGTTTCAATGGTCATACCCGTCATGGTAAACAGAACCATAAATGTCGGGATTGTGGACGTCAGTTTGTCTTAAATCCTCAGTGGCATCCCTTAACCCAGGAGCAACGAGAGCTGATTGACCGTTTGCTTCTGGAGCGGATTTCACTAGCAGGCATTGCTCGTGTGATGCAGCGATCAGACGATTGTATCCAACGCTATGTCAATCAAAAGGACAACACCGTCGCCACGAAAGTAGAGGTCATCAACAAGCCAAAAAAGCGCCTAACGGTTCAAATGGATGAATTGTGGTCCTTTGTCGATAACAAAGGGAATGACCAATGGGTGTGGTTGACCTTAGATGCTGAGACTCGTGAGATTGTAGGGGACTATATCGGTGACCGGAGTGGAGAGTCAGCGCAAGCCATATGGATGTCCCTACCCGCCATCTATCGACAATGTGCTGTGATTTACACAGATCGGTTGAGTTCCTATCCAGTGGCGTTACCCAGCAACCGTCATCGTCCTGTAGACAAGGATAGTGGTTATACCAGCTATATTGAGCGATTTAACAACACAATGCGGCAGCGGGTATCTCGCTTGGTGCGCAAAACAATATCCTTCTCGAAAAAGCTTGAAAATCACATTGCTGCGATTTGGTATTTTAATCACCACTACAACGAGCAAATACGTCGCAAACAAGAGCATCAAGCTTCTTTTTCTCCATCCTTACCTTAATAGCACTACCCTGGTTCCTCGCTATCAGCCGCCGTCGAGACACCTAAATCACTAGGATTAGGGACTAGATCTGCCGCCCTCAAAGATATCGAAGCAGCATCAGCAGGTTCAGTGGCTTCTAACACTGCTGAACGGCTCAAAGCTTGTTCAACCCCATTATCCTGGTCAGCAACTTGAACAATCTGTTGCGGCTTAACATTTTGAGACGAGCTAAACTGAGCTACAGGTTCTGCTGGAGCCACAGTTGGAATCGGTGTTGTCTGAGCGAGGAGAGGAGATGTCGCGCTCACCTGAGAGTTTAAAATTGCAATCTTGCCTTCAGCTTTCTCGTGGGCAATGGCCGCTCCATTACCAATCACCAGAAGTACACCTGAAGCTATAAACAGCAATGGCTTCAAAATTCTTTTATGGCAGAGACTACGATTAGATGGGGACATTCTCAAACTATCCTTACAACGATGCATACAGCAGTGAACATGCGAGAAAAAAGATTGAGATACACATACAACTTGTTTTCGAGTCCTAAGTATCTATCTGCAAGGTCAATATTGGGAGTATGCTTACGAAAGAGGAAACTAACCCCTCTTTCTCCTTGGAAATGTCATAGTTTTCCCAAGCAAACACCGCACTTAAGCATAGTTTTATCGAAAACTTACTTAATGTTTTTTGACAAACAGAGACCTTTTTAATACAAGTCATTTTTGCTATCAACAACCGATCTTGTTAGATGCCCAGTCCACATTTCCCACGTAGAAATAGCTAGTATCTCGGTAAAAATGACTAACTTTGTCAGATTGAAATAAAGACTCAAGCAATGATTCAGAAGAAAGGCTAGTCTGCCTGTATCATGGCTTGTGAGTAGCCAAAAGCATAAATATTAGAGTGATAGGAAAGTAGCAAACACAATAAGTGTGCCAGAACAGAGCAAGACAATACGCTTTTAAGGTCGTTCAAACTGAATAGAAATAGCGCACTTTCTGAAAAACCAGCAGAAATTTCAGGCATAATGCGATTATCTAGTCAGGTGATAGATAGCTCAATGCACCCACTGCAGCAGCCATAAGAACAATTTATGTAACGGTTTTTCGATCACTATTTGACGCCTACACTGACATCAGTGCACCATACACAAAATAGATGCACAGTTGAAATCAACGGCGCGATGTTGTTCCTCTGCTAGATTAGACTCATTTCTCTCAGTCATTGTTAGACCTATGTAACTACTATGAAATCAGGGGATGTTCACTACAGCTGGATTAGCACTCCTGCCAGGATGGACGTGTATCATACTGTCTATTGAAAAGACAGTCCTGCAACGTTGTAACGACTTCCACGTGGGGCAGCGGTATGGAAAGCACCCTGCCCTTTCCTACAAAAGAACACTCATCAGAGAGATGTTCTTTCTGGCCAAACAACAGATTTTTATCAATGATGCCCATAGGTAATCCCTCTTAAGAATTTTAGGGTTGCATAGACTAAAACCTTCTTTACAAGAGGAGTGTAGGCTTTTTGACGTTTGTGACTGACCAGTCAAGTCAAGTAAAAAACTTATGAGTCTAGCTCTTATATATAATTTTAGCTTATTGATTAGTTTTAACAATTTGCTTGTAGCGTGTGCAATTTAGCAACAATTTTCGAGATTTTTATCATAGAATTTAATATATCAAAAGCAGAAGTCTCATAGATTTAAGTCAATCTATTTTTGACACTGCTGTAATCGAACCCTTTAAGTGTGTTTTGGTCATTAAGAATAGGAGGATTGTTACGGTCCTCAGCAATCTTGACACGATGTCATCGTTTCTTTGAAAACATGCACCTGTTCTTAGGTCTCAAAACAATAGTTTCTGTTTAAGTAAGTGAAGTAGGTCTCTATTGTGAATGGGTCTCGGTTTTCTCACTGTAGTTTCTCGTGTCAAGCGAGAGGCTCGACAGTGGGGTCGATACTGCTGGAAGGCTTTGGTGGCAAACCACCCTAGACAATCACTGATACTGCGGATGCACCCGCATCCGTGCCATTAACAGATCCGCTCGCACACACTGAGATGGAACAGGGTTCAGTTGATGCATTCCCCGAATGCGCATCATTTTCCGTTGCTGCTAGTGATGAATAATCGCTACTCATCGGAGTGGGTGGCCGAAAACGTTTGCCCATACTTGCCGTTCGGAATTTATACAACAATTCTTGGAGGGATTACACCGTGGATTTTTTGTCTGATTTCTTGACGCTCTTCCTGTCGAAGTTTCAGTCCCCGACACTGGGCTTTTTGATTGGTGGTTTTGTTGTTGCCGCGGGCAATAGCCGACTGCAAATTCCAGATGCGATCTATAAATTCATCGTCTTTATGCTGCTCATCAAGGTCGGGCTAAGCGGCGGTATTGCAATCCGCAATGCCAATCTGGCGGAGATGTTGCTGCCTGCAGCATTCGCCGTGGTTACGGGGATTCTGATTGTGTTCATCGGGCGCTATACATTGGCCAAGCTGCCGAAGGTCAGAGTCGTGGATGCCATTGCTACTGCAGGTTTGTTCGGTGCTGTGAGTGGATCCACACTCGCTGCTGGCCTGACGGTACTAGAGTCAGAAGGCGTACAATATGAGGCTTGGGCCGCCGCGCTCTATCCCTTCATGGACATCCCAGCACTCGTAACGGCGATTGTCTTGGCTAGCATTTACACCAAAAAGCAGCGCGACAACTATCTGATCAAGGAGGGTTACCGCAGCAAGCTGGCCGTGACCGCAGGGGGATATGCCAGTGAGCAAGGCGGTATTGCAGACGACTATTCCAGCGGGCAGAGCGGTACTGCCGTCGGCTATCCCAGCGAGGAGCATGTTCCCGGAGGCGAACCGGTCAAAATCTGGCCCATCATTAAGGAGAGCCTCCAGGGCTCTGCCCTATCGGCATTGTTGCTTGGCCTTGCTCTAGGTATTCTAGCTCGGCCAGAAAGTGTCTATGAGAGTTTCTTTGATCCCCTCTTCCGTGGCCTGCTTTCGATCCTGATGCTGGTCATGGGGATGGAGGCCTGGGCAAGGCTCAATGAACTGCGCAAGGTGGCCCAGTGGTACGCCCTATATGCCCTGGTAGCGCCGCTGCTGCATGGGTTCATTGCTTTCGGCCTTGGTATGATTGCCCACTACATGACGGGATTCAGCCTTGGCGGTGTCGTAATTCTGTCCGTCATCGCTGCTTCTAGTTCAGACATCTCAGGACCGCCCACTCTGCGGGGCGGCATCCCATCGGCCAATCCCTCTGCCTACATCGGCTCGTCCACAGCCGTCGGTACGCCGGTTGCGATCGCCATCGGCATACCGCTTTTCATCGGGATCGCCCAGGCGCTGGGTGGCTGATTCAAGCAGGGGCACGGTCGGTCGGTCCTTCCTTGGCCCGTTAGAAAAAAAACCAACCGCTAAGTTTAATGACTACAAGCATCAGAAGGTAACACACATGTCTCAACAAGCCACCAAACTCGTCATCGTCACAGAAAAGTTATTGCTGAACAAGATCGCTAGAATCATCGACCAAGCCGGGGCTACTGGGTATACGGTGTTGGACGCTGGCGGTAAAGGTAGTCGCAACATGCGCTCATCGGGAAAACCCACCGTTAGCGACAGCTTCTCAAATATCAAGTTCGAGGTGCTTACGCCCAATCGAGAGATGGCTGTAAAGATTTCGGATGAGATCGCAGCGAGGTTTTTCGACAATTATTCGGGCATCTCCTATCTCTGTGACGTGATGGAGGTACTACACGCACACAAGTTCTAATCTCACCCCCCTTAGGAACACCTGTTCCGCCAATCTAGTTTAGACGTCAACGACATCAGTTTTTGGGGAGAAGCAATCTCCTAGAAGCACCTAACTCCTGACTCTTCTCCCCTTTCCTCACGTTTTTTTACAAAATGAGTGAATGTTTGGCTGGACACTACTGCTGTATTGCCCATTCTTCCCAAGCCGCGTAGTCTCGTGCTCCATATTGTTCACCGCTGATAACCTTTAAAGTTGCATAAGCAGGGTCATGATTGTTTGGCTGCTGCAGCTTTAGCATCTCAAGCAAAACAGGAACAGCTTGCTCAATTATTAGCTGATGATATCTGTCTTGTTTTGCTAACTCCAATAGTCGCCAGCTTGCTTTATTGCGATCGGTTGTAGCTGGGTATTGTAATGCCTCAATGATTGACTCAATGGGCAAATCAACGTCTGGATAATAATGACTGATATCGCCAAGGACTCGGAGAGCATTGTTACGGACGAGCGAACTTGAATCTTTAATCGATGTAAATATCTCAGCGATGCTTGAGTGTTGTTCATTAGACGCTTAAGTCATCGTCGTCTGACCATAGGATGCTCTATTAAAACCGGACCTTCTGGCAAAAAGCGGGGAGGATAGTTAGATTTTTTGCCTAATCCTTTCAGATTCCCGATTGGTAAAGGTTCTTTAAGTTTTTCTAAGTCTTTGAGCAGCCAAAAAATTGCCCAGGTGGGTTTGTCTGTAGCCGTGGTCTCTGGCCGATGAATCGCTTTGCCAGGATAGCGCCCTCGCCGAGAATGGACTTGTTTAACGTAGGTTGCCCTCCACGTTGCGTGGGGATTTAAGCTGGGATTATCTGCATGGGACGCATAAATATAAACGTCTGCCAGCCGCTCTTTGCGTAGGGCATCTGCTTGGCCAAATACTTCAAATGAACTGCTACCCAGGGCCACCATAGGCTGTGTGTCAATTGAATCATCATCCAGCTGGTGACTAATCGCGTCTAACCCCGAGATTAGATGATGCTCTGGCACAGGGGCCAAAATAGCAAAGTTTTTAGTATTCGTTGTTTCCACAGCCCTCTTTGGTTGATGCCAGCTGTTTAATTTAGCAAGTTCTGAGGGAGATCGTACATAGCTGTGGATAAATCTTTAATAGCAGTTGCTATCTATAGCTGAGCAACCATTTACGATAAAGCTATAGTTTCTGGATATCTAAAATATGTCAGATCTAAAAACGCAGCCCAATGATGCTAGCGTTGATGAATTTATTCGGTCGGTAGACAATGAGCAACGTCGTAATGACGCTCTCATCTTGTTACCAATGATGCAGCGTATTACCCAAAGAGAGCCAAAAATGTGGGGAGATAGTATGATCGGGTTTGGCCGCTATCACTATGAGAATAAAAGTGGTCGAGGTGCGGATTGGTTTTTGACCGGTTTTTCTCCTAGAAAGCGAGAGATGTCTGTGTATATCATGCCAGGGTTCGAGAACTATTCGGCCTTACTAGACCAGCTTGGTAAGCATCGGCTGGGAAAATCGTGTTTGTATCTTAAAAATCTATCTAACTTAAATCTTACTGTTTTAGAAACGCTGATCGCGCAGTCTGTTGCCGATATGAAATCAACGTACAATTGCGAGGAAAACTAACGCCCAGCTTATTTCTAAGCTCTTGTGCTATCGTCGAAATAGAGTCTCATCAAGTCGAGGCAGTCTGGTAATGATTGGGCGTTTAGTGGTTAGTTTAGGATTCCTGGGCAGTATCTGGTCAACCGGTACGTTACTGGCGAGGGCTGCCGAGCTGAATATTGTTGATTCGGCTACATTAGGGACTCACCGTAATTTACCTTGGTCGGAACCGGTTCAAATTGATGATCCGTTTGAGGGTAGCTTTGTTGGCGTCTTTGACCGTCATTCCTTTAGCGATCGATTTCTCAATACGACGGCCCGAATTGAGGTACAGAGTCTTTGGAGTCGTGATTTTATTCGAGTATTGTCGATTATTCGCGATCGCGACTGTCTCAGCGGGTCGTTTCGTGTGTCCCCTGATTTAAGTTGTTCAGAATTTAGCAATGCTAGAAATATCATTCAACTTTTTATCAAGGTTGATGACGATGTGTTTAAGATTGATGGGCAGAACAATACGTTTCTGGTGAGTGATGAGCTAGCCCAGGCTCTGCAAAATGCTTCAGAGACCTCCATCGATATTCGCTTAGTGGCCGAAAGTGGTGAATCGATTGACAGTGAAATTGGAGAGGGTACTGTTGAAGCTTGGAAAACGATATATAACGCTAATGCCGCTCAGCAGCTCTAGGCCACTTGAGCCCCAAAGTCAAATCAGCTTCGAGACAATCTTGTTCCGTTTGGGGTTCAAAATACTCCGGCTGAGGCTCCTTTAAAGTACAAAACTTCGTTAAGCTACGCCTGATATTAGGGGTGTGCTCATGGGGATATCTGGGCAGTCGTATGGAAAATTTTTGGCAACTTACCTCAGCGGTCAGCGTGGTCAGGTCACCTGGCTAGGTGTCAGCCTGTTGAGCAGCATTGGTTTGCAGGTGCTCAATCCCCAGGTGCTGCGATACTTTATCGATACGGCGGTTGCCGGGGGGGCTCAGTCGCTGTTGATACAGGCTGCATTTGGGTTTATTGCGATCGCCACCCTACGTCAGGGACTTTCGATTGCCGCCACCTATTTTGGTGAAACCATCGCCTGGACTGCGACCAATCACCTCCGGCTAGATCTCGCTCAGCACTGTCTTACGCTAGATTTAGCCTTTCATAAAACCCACACACCCGGCGAACTCGTAGAGCGCGTTGATGGTGATGTCGATGCACTCTCTCGCTTTTTCTCACAGTTTGTACTACAGGTTATTGGCAACATGTTGTTGGTAACAGGTGTTCTTATCGTGCTGTGGTTTGAAGATTGGCGAGCTGGACTCGGGCTAAGTCTATTTGCCTTTGTATCTCTGGGTGTTTTGGTCCGGCTACAGACTTTGGCTGTCGGTCCCTGGCGCATCTATCGTCAGCTTAGTGCTGAATTCTACGGATTTGTTACCGAACACCTAAGTGGATTAGAAGACATTCGAGCCAATGGTGCAGTTGGCTATGTGATGAATCGTCTTTATCGCATTCTACGACAGTGGCTAGCGGCCTTTCACCGGGCTCGATTTACCAGCACACTACTCTGGGGCACAACCGTTGGTCTGTTTACCGTGGGGAATGCCCTTGCCCTTGCCCTTGGTGCCTATCTTTGGAGTCGTAATAGCATTACGATTGGCACTGTTTATTTATTGTTTTACTACGCCAATCTGCTGCAGGAACCAATTGAGAGTATCCGTGAAGAACTTGAACAGTTTCAGCAAGCCGCCGCTAGCTTTCAGCGGATTCAAACCCTGCTTGGTTATCGGTCACCGTTAAGTGCTGACGCTCAAGCCGTGTTGCCTCAGCAGACACTGTCGGTAGAGTTTGAAAGAGTTTGGTTTAGATATGAAGCAGGAGAAAAGGAGAGAGAGAAAAGGGGAGACAGGAAGACGGAAAGTTTGAATGATATTCCCCTATCACCGGGTCACCGTATTTCCCCCTCTATCTATACACTGCAGGATATTTCGTTTCAGCTACCAGCTGGACAGGTTTTGGGACTGCTTGGGCGTACAGGAAGCGGTAAGAGTACGCTGGCACGACTGTTATTGCGACTCTATGAGCCTCAGCGAGGCAGACTTTTTTTGGGTGGTGTGGATGTTAAACAAGTGCCCGTTGATCAGCTACCACACCATGTGGGGCTGGTGACTCAGGATGTACAGCTGTTTCAAACAACAGTACGTAACAATCTGACATTTTTTAACCCTGACATTGTAGATCGGCAGATTTTAGCCACCTTAGATGAGCTGAGGCTAACGCCCTGGTTAGACGGGCTACCCCAGGGGCTAGACACCCAACTCGGTGCTGATGGCGACGGTCTCTCGGCAGGACAGGCTCAGCTGTTGGCATTTGCGCGAGTGTTTTTAAAAGACCCAGGGCTAGTGATTTTAGATGAAGCCTCGTCACGTTTGGACCCACTGACAGAACAGCTGATTGAACAGGCGGTAGATCGGCTACTGCAGAATCGTACGGGCATTATTATTGCCCACCGCTTGAAAACCGTAGAACGGGCCAACCAGATCTTGATTTTGGACAATGGACAACAGGTGGAATATGGCGATCGCAACTCCCTAGCCCATGATCCCCACTCTCGATTTTCGCAACTGCTACAGATGAATTCAGCTGTATCCAGACCTGCTCCAACAGAGTGACCTCATCATGACGATAGTCAGCCGCAGCTTGACAACGTGTTATACCTAGTTAAGAGTAATTCTTACTTAGCTAGGTATGCTTGTGCCTGGTTCACCATCGATTTGGTTCATCCCATGACCATCACAATCTCCCGTGCAGATTACGATATGCTTTGGCACCAGGCCAATCCGCAGCCCCAAGACAGGGGAGGTACCAGCTTCTCTGATATTCGGCGCATTGTTCCAGAACCCTTAGGTCAGGGATATATGCAGTCGATTCAATGGGCCGGCATTGATCTCACATTATTTCACTATCGGTTTTACGAGGATGTACATATCCTCAATAGAGCCAACAATAAGGATGCCTATGCCTGTGAAATCGGCTTTCATCTATCGGGGAATCGACGGGGGAAATGCACGGGGGAAAACTTTATTGAATGGGGCAGCTATGACACCCCAGACAGATGGGTTGACGTTACCTATGCTAATGAGCCTATCCTCAAAGCAGATATTCACTTGAGGTCTTCAATTGGCCTCAGTCAGATTATTGCGGACACCCTACCAGACCTGCCAGCCGAAATCCGCCATTGTCTTGAAGCCTGTGGCGACAGCTGGCTGAGTGAACTCAATACGATTACGCCCGCGATGAGAGCGCCCTTGGAGCAACTTTTTAACTGCCAATTTCATGGAAAAACACGACAGATCTATCTGGAAAGTAAGTGTTTAGAACTGGTTGCGCTGAAATTAGAACAGCTGAAAGAGAGCGATAAACGCCCAGGGGTATTCTGTTCCCTTAAACCAGACGATATTAATCGTATTCATCGTGCTAGAACAATCCTCAAGGTTAACCTTGATAACCCACCCTCGCTGATGGAGTTGGCTCATAAAGTTAGCCTGAATGATTACAAGCTCAAAGTTGGGTTTCGTCAAGTCTTTGGCACCACTGTGTTTGGCTACCTACATCAGCACCGTATGGAAACGGCGCGGCAGTTGCTGCAAGAACAGCGCTTAAATGTGAAGGAAGTGGCGCGCTCGGTGGGCTATGCCAGTCAAAGTCGCTTTGCAACTGCTTTCCGTAAAGAGTTTGGCATTAACCCCAAAGCCTATCTACTGAGCAAAAAATCCGGCTAGGGCGCAAATTGATCCGGCTTGGTGCGATCGCGGGTGCCTATATCCGTAAATTCTCTAGTATCTTTTTGAGAATAGTTCTTAGCAATAACAAGTTGCGACTTATCTCAAAAGGTGTGGGGAAGGGAATTTCATGGCTTCATTGATCAAAGAGCATCGTTTGACAACGAAGCAACGCTTGGGTGGGCTAACGCTTTGCCTATCTGGCTGTTTGCTGATGAGTAGCCCTGCTAGCTGGGCGAGCACAGAACCAAATCTCAAAGTGCCCACAGTGCTAATCAGTCCGCCATCCGATGCCGCGACTACTCCTCTGCTTTCTAATCTCGAACAACCTGTCAACCCGGTGCGGGCACCCATTGCTCAGTCTCAAGTTGTTATTACTGGAGTACGAATAGAAGAGACAGCAGCGGGCGCACAGATTGTGCTAGAAGCCGGTAGCGAACTAGCGGCCCCCAGTCGTCAAACCGTAGGTAACGTCTTGGTTGTTGACATTCCAAATGCAGTGTTAGCGCTACCGGAGGGAGGTGAGTTTCAGCAAGCTGGCCCAGCAGAGGGCATTACCTTTGTGTCTGTAGCCCCCAGCGGTGACGGCGTCCGGGTAGAGATAACGGGAATAGAGGCTCCGCCTACGGCTGAGGTTAGCGCTACCACCGAGAGTTTGACCTTGAGCATAGCAACTGGTCTGGCCGAGGAGTCTGATGAAGGAGTGCTTCAGTTAGTGGTAACCGGAGCGCGGGATGAAGGCTACAACCCCGCTGGCGCCTCTACTGCAACTAGAACCGATACGCCCCTGCGAGATATTCCCCAATCGATTCAGGTGGTGCCCCGGCAAGTGATTGAAGACCAGGGCATTACTCGGATTGGTGATGCCCTGCGAAACGTATCGGGGGTAACCCGTCAGCGCGATCGCGGTAACGCCAGCGATCGCTTTACGATTCGTGGATTCGATCAGTCTAGAATCTTGCGAAATGGGTTTCGCACGGGATCTACAGTTGGTGGTACATTAGCGACTGCACCAAATACAGTGGAACGGATTGAAGTGCTCAAAGGGCCTGCCTCGGTGCTGTATGGTCAAGTAGAGCCGGGAGGAGTCGTTAACTTTGTCACCGAGCAGCCCTCGCGAGAACCGTTTTATGATTTGGCGTTTACGGTGGGAAGTTTTGGCTATATTGAGCCCTCTCTAGATTTTTCAGGGCCGTTGACGGCTGACGAGAGACTGACCTATCGTTTAAACACGTCTTACACAAATAGCGATAGCTTTAGAGATTTTGTGGAGTCAGACAGAATCGTCGTGGCCCCTACACTGCGCTATGAGTTTAGCGATGCCACCAGCCTGACATTTGAATATGTATATTTAGACTCTAGTCAAACCTACGATGAGGGGTTGCCTATCGATCCAATTTCGTTTGATCTACCCAGAGAGCGGACTTTAAGCGAACCAGACGACTCTTATGAGAACACTACCCATAGCTTCTACTTAACCTTAGACCACCGCTTCAACGATACTATTAGGCTACGGAGTGGCTTTGGGGCAGAACTTTCCGATATTAACGAAACTGCTTTTCGCCTGGGAATCAATTCATTCAATCCAGAAACTGGCGAGAATGGCAGACGAACCAGTGACGCAGAGTTCACCATTAATAATCTTTCTTGGCAAACAGATTTAATGAGTGAGTTCAACACGGGTTCGATAGAGCATCAGCTATTGGCAGGCTTCGAGTTGGCGCGATCGAATAGATCAGACTCAGGTGATGGTTTTGTAGTTTTCGAAGAGGCAATAGCAATTAATGTATTTGACCCGCAATACGGTACAGCATTTCCTGACCCTAATGCCGCTTCGACTTTCGAAACTGATGAGAGAACTTTAGGACTTTATTTACAGGACCAAGTTACGCTGCTACCCAATCTCAAATTGCTAGTAGGCGGTCGATATGATTTTGCTGAGTTTGAGGAAGACTTTGAGGCTAGCTTCGCGGGTCAGTCAACTGTTAACTCTACTGAATCCGACACTGGAGCTTTTTCTCCGCGTGTGGGTATCGTCTATCAGCCCATCGAACCCATTTCTCTCTATGCCAGCTACAGCCGTTCTTTTATTCCTAATAGCGCTACCACTGCAGATAGGGAAGTGATCGAGCCCGAACGAGGCACGCAGTACGAAGTTGGGGTTAGAGGAGAGTTTGGGGATGTTTCCGTCAATCTGGCGGCTTACGATATCACCAAGACCAATATCGCCCGAACCGATCTTGAAAATCCGGATTTTTCCATCCCTATTGGAGAAGTCAGAAGCCGTGGCATTGAATTAGATATAGCCGGAGAGATAGTAGACGGTTGGAATATTATCGGCTCTCTATTCTTTAACGATGCGTTTATCTCCGAGGGCGATGACTTTAATCCTGAAGATGACACCTTAATTAATGCGCCTGACTCAGGTGCTAGTTTATGGACAACCTATGAAATTCAAACAGGTGATTTACAAGGCTTAGGATTTGGGGCAGGGCTGTTTTATGTGGGCGATCGCGAAGCAGAAATCCCCAATGATGTTGTCTTGCCTTCCTATGTACGTGGCGATGCCAGCATTTTTTACAATCGTGACAATTGGCAAGCTCAGCTTAGTTTTCAAAACCTGTTTAATACAGACTATTTTGAATCGACCCAGAACACGGGCTTAATTTTTCCTGGCGCACCATTTACGGTTGTAGGCAGGATTTCAGTCCGGTTTTAGGGAAGCTGTTCACCTGATGTTAATTAACTCAGTTTTAATGACAATGGTTTTTCTCCCAATGCGCCGGCCACTTCGCTTTCTTCTGCTGTTGCTGTTTATGGCGCTGCTCAGCATTGCGTGTCAAAATGCTGCGGTTGAACCGCCAACTGCGGCAGAGCCAATGCCTGTGGCAACAGATTGTCGCATGGTGGAACACGAAATGGGAGAAACTGAGATCTGTGGTCAACCCCAGAAAGTCGTGGCGCTCAGTCCCCACATTCTCGATAATATTCTGTCTCTTGGCGTTCAACCGTTTGCCTATGCACAGGCTGGCATACTTAATTCCCCAACATTCGGTCAGCCAGAGCAGCAAATTCCTTATTTAGGGCCTTATGTAACCACTCAACCAATTAATTTGGGCAGTCGCCGAAGCCCTTCCCTAGAACGTCTAGCGCAGTCGCAGCCCGATGTGATTTTAGGTGAAAACTGGCATCTTGAAGATCAGTACGATTTTTTATCTCAAATTGCCCCAACGCTGCTGTTTAGTGATTTTGGAGAAAATGACCGCCAGCACTGGCGCCATAACATTAAAGGCATTGCTCAAGCACTAGGCCGAGAAGAGCAAGCCGAAGACCTATTAGCGCGCTATGGTGAACAAGTTGCAGCTGCCCGCGAAAAGTTGGCTCCAGTAGTGGCAGCCTACCCGCGAGTGCTAGCAATTGCCCCTGACGATCTGGCCGGTACCATTTACTTTATGGAAGACAGCACAGCCTCCAATTTACTGCGGGCGATAGGGTTTGAGATTGTCACGTCTGAGGCATCTTCTCTTTTATCTGAAGGTAATTTACCAATTTCTGTAGAGGCCTTTCCTCAGCTCGAAACTGATCTGATATTCGTGATGGCTTGGTCAGAAAACGAACCATATCCACAGGAAAAAATTAAACAGCAATGGGGCAACAATCCGCTTCTCAGTCAGATGCCGGCTTTTAAAGATGGACGAGTATTTTTTGTGGATTATTTTCTTTGGGGCAGCAATACCCGTGGCCCCATCACAGACCAGTTTATTCTGGAAGAACTGCCCCAAATGCTGCTGCCGTTAGTTGATGAGGATGGGTAATTACTTCTTGTTGGCAGGTAGACGAAACCTACGTCAAAGTCCGTAGCACACTAGAGGGGTTTGTCACATATTCTAAACTTGACTCTTTTCTTAATTCAGTTGAGAATGAATCTCAACTATAAATCTGCCCTAGATAGATTGTTGATGTTATGGCCGTTACACTCTCGCAGGAAGAATATTGGAATTTAGTTAAGCAGCCCCAGCATGGCGCTTTTGACCAAGCAAATGCGTTTGAAACTGCCTTCCAGTATCCGACACAGTTAGGACAGGGGTATAACCGTTCTATCGAATTGCGCGACGGGTTAGATCTTGGCATTGACCATTATCAGCTGCATGAAAGCGTGACTACACACGCTCCTGAACGGCCTCATCCCATAGAGTACATATTTCGCATTGCAGGTAAAGGGAATCAGTTTGGTGCGCTCTCAGCCGGTCAATATGCCCTATATGGCAGTGGCACGGCTCCAGCTGAAACCTCTGAACATACGCCTGATGAAATGGTTTTAGAAATAAACGTTCATATTGAGCCATCTGTATTCAAGACTTATTTAGGGGAGTCGTTGGATTTGGCCAGTGAGGGTTTAGGCTATCTTGTGCAGCCGCCTGAGCAGCTGTATTCTGAACGGGTTGGTGTCACAACAGCTGCTATGCATACCGCGCTTCATCAGCTATTGCACTGTCCGTTTACAGGCATTACCAAAAAAGTTTACTTAGAAAGCAAAGTGTGGGAGCTAATGGCGCTACTGCTCGACCAAGAACTGAATCGGCGAGAAGTTAAACACTGTGCAAATCAGCTGAAGCCCGATGATGTTGAACGTGTCTATCATGCTCAAGAGATTCTTCTGCAGCAGCTTGATAACCCACCATCTCTGCTTAACTTGGCCCGGCAGGTGGGGCTAAACGACTGTACCCTAAAGCGAGGTTTTCGGCAGGTTTTTGGCGAAACTACCTTTGGTTATCTGCATAATCATCGCATGGAAAAAGCCCGTCAGCTGTTGATTGAAGGAGAGGTAAACGTATCAGAAGCGGCCCGTCAGGTGGGCTTTACCAATCGCAGCTACTTTGCCGCTGCGTTTCGGAAAAAATATGGCGTTTCTCCCAAAAAGTATCGTCGCTGGTCCTAAAAACCTGGCTGGCATTCAAACTATTCCGCATAGCATTCAAAGTTTTCCGGTTAGCGTTCATTTGAGGCCATCTCAGTGAAATTACCTTTGATAGGCTCTTAATCAAGAATCTATTGCAATAAGGTGCTGTGCGCCGAGTGTGAGGAAGAATGCTAAATCGACTGCAGCAAGTGTTGATGGTGACCGGTGCTTTGCTGGTTGCTTTACCTGCTATTGAGGCTAAAGCAAATGCCGGTGATTTTGGAATGGCTACCAGCCAGATTTCTCAAGCTCAGCGGGTGCAGATTACTGGGGTACAAGTTGAAAATACTGAAGCCGGATTGCAGATTGTTTTAGAAACGGCTGGAGGTGAGGTCACAACACCCATAACGACTACATCTGGCAATGCGCTAGTAATCACGGTACCTGATGCAGTTTTAGCGGACAGCAATGAGTTTCTACAGTTTGAACCGGCTGAAGGCATTGCTGTAGTGCAGGTGATAGAACTCTCTGATGATCGAGTAGAGATTTCCATTACTGGAGCAGATGCACCGCCAGTGGCGGACGTGAGCATAGCTGAGGGTGGTTTGGCGCTAGTGGTAACACCGGGTATTGCCCAGGCGAGTGAGACCAGCGAGCCACTAAGAATTACAGTAACTGGGGATGAAGACGAAGGCTATAACCCGACTAGTGCGAGTACCGCCACAGGCACCGATACGCCTCTGCGAGATGTACCGTTCTCAATTCAGGTAATTCCCCAGGAGGTGCTCGAAGATCGCAACGTCACTGAGCTAGAAGATGCCTTACAAACTGCCGGAAGCATTGTATCTGCCGGAGCCCGAGGCACCAGTGCAATCGGGCCAAACCTGCTTATTCGCGGCTTTGAGTCTGCTGACACTATTTTTCGAGATGGTATCTTAGAGTTCTCTTTCGCGCCTTTAAGCACTAATGATATAGAAAGAGTCGAAGTGTTAAAGGGACCCGCATCGGTTTTGTTTGGCCAAGGTAACCCTGGAGGTATTGTCAATCTGGAGGCTAAACAGCCCCTAAGTGAGCCTTTTTACGAAGTTTCAGCCAGTGCAGGCAGTTTTGACTCCTACAGTGGAGCTGTGGATCTTTCAGGACCCATTAGTGAATCTGGAGATGTCCGCTATCGCCTTAATGCGTCCTACGAAAACTATGGCAGTTTCCGAGATTTTGTCGATGGCAGGCGATTCCAAGTTTCCCCCATCGTAGCTTGGGATATCGGTCCAAACACATCACTCGATGTCCATGGACAATACACCTACTTCCAAGAGACCATAGACGAAGGTATTCCTTTTTTAAGTGACGGGACTCCGGCTGTCCCTCGCGATCGCTTTTTGAATGAGGATTTTAGTAATTTGACCCAGGAGCAGTACAGTATCGGCTATCGCCTAAACCACGACTTTAGCGACAACTGGTCTGTACGCCATAACTCACAGTATTTAGAGTTTCAGCCTCTGAGATATTCTCCGTTTGTCGATTCTTTTGATGAAGTCACGGGTCAAGTAGAGCGGATTGAGTACGCTGCAGACGATACCTTCCGAAGATTCTTTACCAATGCTGAAGTGCTTGGTCGGTTTGATACTGGGCCAATTGAGCACCAGCTTTTGTTTGGCCTAGAGTATCGGTACGATGATGCCGAACAAAATTTCCAATTTAGCGACCCTTTTGCGTCAATTAATGCGTTTGCACCTGTGTACTCTGATGAGCCCTATGATATTGACAGTGAATTTTTCCGCGATGACAATGTGGATACCATCAGCGCCTATGTGCAAGATCAGATTAATCTTACCCCTGAGCTAAAGCTGCTGGCTGGCGTACGATTTGACTATGTTGATCAGTTTCGCACAGAGCAAGATTTAGGTGAGCCCAGACAAGAATTTGAACTAGCAGACGAGGCATTTACCCCTAGAGTTGGTGTTGTTTATCAACCCGTTGAACCCTTATCTTTCTATGCCTCTTACACCACTTCATTTAGACCAGCGTTTGGAACACAACGTAATTGCGATGGTTCCAATTTTGAGCCGGAAGAAGGACGGCAATTTGAGGTGGGCGTCAAAGCCGACTTGACCGAGCAGCTCAGCGTCAATCTGGCAGCCTTTGATATTCGTAGACAGACCGTGATTACTCCAGATCCGGATGATCCTCTGTTGTCTGTGCAAACAGGGGAAGTAGCGAGTCGCGGGATTGAGCTGAATCTTAACGGTGAAATTTTACCCGGTTGGAACATCACGACAGCCTATACTTACTTAGATGCCTTTGTCAGTGAAGACAACACGGATATTGAAGGCAATCGTCTTGTTAATGTGCCAGAAAACCAGTTTAGTCTGTGGACAACCTATGAGATTCAAGCAGGCGATTTAGAAGGATTGGGGGCTGGCTTGGGCTTCTTCTTTGTCGATGAGCGAGCGGGAGACTCAGCTAATACGTTCACACTGCCAGACTACTTCCGCTCCGATGCAGCTCTCTTCTACAGGCGTGACAACTGGCGGACTCAGCTCAACTTTGAAAACCTGTTTGACATTGACTACTTTACGTCAGCCAGTTATGGGTCTTCGCTGTATGTAAATCCAGGGGCTCCTTTCGGTTTAACTGCATCTTTCTCCATTGAATTTTAGTCATGATTTATCTCTGGTTGAAGCCATTTCGGGCGATGTTACTTTTTAGTTTTGGTATCCTTGGAGCTTGGAGCCTAGCAAGTTGTTATCAGGATGTCAGTCTTAATGATAGTCAGTCATTAACAGCGACTAATTGTTATTGGATAAGCCATGCTGCTGGAAAAACCTGTGTTCCCAACCAAATTGAGCGGCTTGTCACTCTAGATGCCGTATCGTTTGAAAATGCACTGGCCTTAGGGCTCAAACCTATCGCAACTGCGAGTCTAGACTGGACTCCCAATTACCATCAAGAGGAATTCGCTGATGTGGGTGATCTAGGTCAGTCAGACCTGCCAAATTTGGAACGGTTGCTACCCTTGAAGCCCGATCTAATTCTGGGTCTTGGTGAGCAGGAACAAGTGCTTTATAGCCAGGCTTCTCAGATTGCGCCCACTGTACTTATTGAGTTTGACTACAGTGGGCAATGGAAAGACGTATTTCTGAGATACAGCCAAGTATTGAATCGAATAGATATTGGGCGGCAGGCCATGGATGCCTATGAGGATCGACTGCAAATTTTCAAACAACGCATTAGGGATCAATTTAAAGTTGATGATTCTGAACCTTTTGAAGTATCTGTTGTCCGGATCTATCCAGAGGCCATTAATCTCTATTTTCGTGAGTCTTTTATAGGTATTATCTTACAGGATGCGGGGCTATCTCGACCTAGGAGTCAAGACATCGATGCGGAGGCGGCATATCAGCGCTATCGCAATCTGATTCAAGCGCCCATTTGCCTAGAGCGGATCGATCAAGCAGACGGAGATGTCATTTTTGTCTGGACAGCAGAGGA
>JBHJIV010000098.1:0-11199 GCA_050043105.1 Leptolyngbyaceae cyanobacterium
TCCTGTCAGTTTTAGTCGGTAAGCGGTTTTTAACCGCTGTATCGAATTTTATTGAATCGTTTCCACCCATTGCATAGGTGCAGCGGCTCTTTCAAGGCAACATCAACAGCTCGGCTAGACAATAATGATTTGAGCACTGTATTGCCAAAAAACGGGGTTCCAAAGATGCCTGGTAATCGGATTGATCACGCACTGATGGTTAGCCTAAACGTGCTGCTGCTAACGGTAGTGGGTGTTGCGTTATTAGCCTATCAGGTATCTCCACTAAGAGATCCGAGCTTTATCCCCCAGGTTGCCAATGCTGGTGCCAGGGTCAGCTGGCTAAATCCGGAAAAATATTGGATGGCTGCCATCCGAATTTTTTCCATTGCCCTGGCCACTAATATCTCTTTACTTACCTGGTCCCAGCTACGGGGTAATCGAGATGGCATTGTTCGCTTTAGTCGAAACCCTGCTGCTACGGCGCTAAAAGTGCTGGGTCTGTGTGGCGTATGGCTGTTAGTTTTTTATAGCTTTTGGTATTTTTCTTTGCTGTTTCTGCTATGGCAGTACATCATTGACTAACGTGTCAGTAATGTCGCTACCGGCTATCAAAGCTTTTGAGCTACTACCATGACAAAAGTCATTGAATAGAATGACTCCTGGTATTGGGAAGAACTCTATTGATTCGCTACGCTGTAAGCATTCTAAGCCCCCGTCAGGAGCAGTCACAATGACTCAAGAACATGCAAATGTTGCTCTCTTAAAACAGTTAGATCAATATTTGGACAACAACAATATTGCTGGTGCGTCAGATCTCTTTTCAAAAGGATTTGTCTGGCATTTTTTTAATGATCAACTACCTAAAGTGCAGGGTGACTACGTCGGTGTAGAAGGCTTACAAGCCTTTTTTGAAAAACTAGCGACCGTCACCGGAGGCACGTTTCAGGTTGAGCCAGTTGCGATTATTCCCATTGGTAATGAGCTGGTTGTTACCCATGTGCAGGATACGATGACCCTAGACGGTCAGCCAATTACGCTAGATGCGGTTGTTGTCTGGCGTATTGTCAATGGGTCCATTGCAGAAGCCTGGGATATTCCAGCGATCCATACGATTCATACGCCACCGGTGGCCACAGCCGCGTGATTATGGTTAAAAAAACGTAGGGACGTTCCATGGAACATCCCTACGTTTTTTTATAACAACCCAAGATCCTCCAGGCTACGGCGGGTGACCTCTACCCTCATGTTTAAATCTGTCTCATCACGAATATCGATATTTGTGGCAAAAAAGTAAGCGTTATCATTTTGTTTCACATAGCCAACATACCAGCCAATTCCTTCAGCTAGCGCCCAGCCTGTTTTAGCGCGAATAGTATAGTCGGGTGTTTGTTCAACAATCATAATATCTTTAACGGTAGCCAGCGTTCTCTCCGAGAATGGCAGTTCATTAGCATGCAAACGACGCAAAAACTGAATCTGTTCTTGAGGCGTAATGCGGATATCGCCTGTTAGCCAAAAACTATCGATCTCGTCTGCGCTACCAATTGTTTGGTTGCCATAGCCAGTGTTGGTTACCCACTGCTGCATGCTCTGGTGACCCATTCGGCGGGCAAGCACTTGATAAAACCACACCGCCGAGACCTGAAACGCTGTTCTTAAATTGAGATCTCGGTTCCAGGCTGGAAAACTTCTCTCTACACCATCCCAGGTGAGCATTGCCAGATCGCTCGCGATAACGCCAGTTTCTAGAGCAATGAGTGAATTGAGGATCTTAAAAGTGGAGGCCGGTAGGAATGGCGTGGTATTGCGATCGCGGTTGTGCCCATAGGTCACATCCTGATTTTGGTCATAAATCATAATTGACCCTTCTACTCCGAGGTCCTGGAAGTGTCGCCTAAAGTTGGGGTTTACAAATTCGCGCTGGGCTTGGGCAATGGCAGGCGCTGATAAGGAAAATGTGGCAGCGAATGAGGGAAGTGCCATGAGGCAGCTACCTAGGGTCAAACAGCTAAGCCAGTGAGAAACATATGTCACAGAGGTGTCTAGCTAAGGGGCTGCTGAATACTACGCCATGTATTTTGCAGACTCCATGACAAACGTCATCAATGAATTCAGCTGTATGCAGGCCAGTTTTAGCCGAGCAATAAAAAGATCGCTACTATTGAGCCAAAGCGATTAAACCGCTAGGGTGTATAGGACACATCGGCTTACGACACGGCAAACCTAGAATGCGATACCTGATCACCAGCGCACTTCCCTACATCAACGGAATTAAGCACTTGGGCAACCTGGTAGGGTCGATGCTGCCTGCCGATGTATATGCTCGATTTCTACGCCAGGAAGGCGAAGACGTCCTATATATATGTGCCACTGACGAACACGGCACTCCGGCAGAAATTGCCGCCCTAGAAGCCGAGCTAGACGTAGCCGAATTTTGTACCCGCCAGTACGAAAAGCAAAAAGATATCTACGAACGCTTTAGCCTATCCTTTGACTACTTTGGCCGTACGTCTGCGCCAGAAAACCACGAGCTAACCCAGCACTTCTATCGTCAGCTGGCCGACCATGGCTTTATCGAAGAACGCGAAATCAGTCAGATCTATTCATTAGACGATGAACGCTTTTTGCCCGACCGCTACGTTACTGGCACCTGCCCCCACTGCGGCTATGAAAAGGCCCGAGGCGATCAGTGCGAAAACTGCACCAAAGTGCTCACCCCCACCGAACTGATTGACCCCCGTTCCACCATTTCCGGCAGCACTAACTTAGAGAGCCGTAGTTCCAAGCATCTGTTTTTGCTGCTCGACAAACTCAGCGACGAAGTTCGCGCCTGGGTTGAAAAACAAGAACAGTGGCCCACGCTAACCAAGTCTATTGCTCTCAAGTGGCTTAATGAGGGGCTACAGAGCCGAGGTATCACTCGCGATCTTAGCTGGGGTGTGCCCGTACCCGCCGAAGGCTTTGACGGCAAAGTCTTTTATGTCTGGTTTGATGCCCCCATTGGCTATGTCTCTGCGACCAAAGCCTGGGGGGACTCCACCGGCAACGACTGGGAGAGCTGGTGGAAAGGGGACGATATTGACTACACCCAGTTTATGGCTAAGGATAATCTGCCATTTCACACGATTATGTGGCCTGCCACCATCCTCGGTAGCCGTGAACCCTGGAAGATGGCTAACTATATTAAAGGCTTTAACTGGCTTAACTATTACGGGGGCAAATTTTCCACTAGCTCCAAGCGCGGCGTCTTTCTTGACCAGGCGCTGGAGATTGCCCCGGCTGACTACTGGCGCTATATGCTCATGGCCAGCGCCCCCGAATCTTCTGATTCTGCCTTTACCTGGGAGCAGTTTCAAAATCGTGTCAACAAAGAACTGGCGGATAACCTGGGCAACTTTGTAAACCGCATTCTCAAGTTTACCGCCTCTCGGTTTAGTAAAGAACTACCGGAAGGCGGCACCCCTGGCGAAGCCGAAGCCGAACTGCAAAAAACCTGCAGTGAGCTGGTGGAAAAGCTGCGCGGCCACCTGCGCAAACAAGAATTTCGCCGCGCTACCGAAACCCTCAATGCCCTTTGGACAGCGGGTAACCAGTACATTGATGTGCGCGCTCCCTGGGCTCTGTTTAAGACAGACAAAGAAGACGCGGCTTTAGTCATTCGCACCTGTATTAATCTGATCCGGCTATATGCGATCGCAAGTGCCCCCTTTATTCCCCATACATCCGAGGCCCTTTACGACGCCCTCCAGCTCACTGACACTGAGCGCAATAGCACCATGGCTGATGCCACGGACCTAACCATCCTGACTGCCGGTCGTCCGTTTGACGTGCCTGCGCCTCTGTTCCAGAAGCTCGACGATGATCGCGTGGCGGAGCTGAAGGCCCAGTTTGGTGGAGAGTAGGGGCATTGCATGCAATGCCCCTATGGCATCCATCCCCTTCGCTGGGGGGAGATCCGGGGTGGGTCAACCGCTTACGCTAACGGGTCGAAACCCACCTTGCCCGTTGGGCACCCCTCCGAGGAGGGGAAACCCTTAAAAATTCTTTTCCTTAAAAGACAAAATTAACCATGATACGTACCCGCTTTTTAACCAAAACCCTAATTGCCCCTGCCCTGCTCTCAGCCACACTTCTCGGCTGCGGCAACACCGCCCAAGACGAATATGGCGATCCGGTCGCCACTGTCGATGTTCCCTATGTCGCTGTGACACAGATTGTTGAACACCCGGCCCTTGATGCGGTGCGCGATGGCCTACAGGACAAACTTAAAGAAGAAGGCTACGAAGCGGGTAACTCGTTGAAATGGGAATGGGAAAGTGCCCAGGGGCAGGCATCTAATGCGGCACAGATTGCTCAGAAATTTGTAGGCGACAATCCTGATTTGATTGTGGCCATCGCTACACCCTCAGCCCAGGCTGTTGTGGGTAATACCGAGACCATTCCGGTGGTCTTTTCAGCGGTGACCGATCCGGTGTCAGCTGAGCTAGTGCCCAGTCTAGATGCATCTGGTGGTATGGTTACTGGCGTCAGCGACTTGTCTCCCATTGATAGGCATTTGGCACTGATTGCCGAGATGGTCCCCGGTGCCCAGAGCGTGGGTGTAATTTACAACGCTGGGGAATCTAATTCTGTTAGTTTGGTGAGCTTGCTCAACACAGAAGCAGAGGCGCAGGGGTTCACGGTGGAAGAGGCGACGGTGTCTAGCTCCGCTGATGTGGCAACAGCGGCAGAAAGCTTGGTGGGCAAAGTAGATGCGATTTATATTCCCACCGACAATACTGTCGTGTCGGCGTTGGAATCGGTGATTCAAGTGGGCAATGATAACCAGCTGCCAATATTTGCGGGGGATACGGACTCAGTGGAGCGGGGTGCGATCGCAACGGCTAGCTTTGATTATTACGAAGTCGGTCGTCAAACCGGTGATATGGCTGTCCGTATTCTGAGCGGGGCGAACCCTGGTGATATGCCGGTTGAGCTGGCGAGTACCGTGGACCTGGCTATCAATCTAGCCGCTGCAGAAGCGATGGGGGTTACGGTACCCGATGCCATTAAAGACAGCGCCGACCAGGTGTTTGAATAATGGTTTTATAGGGGTGCACAACCCGTGCACCCCTATAAAACACGCTCCATTTGCTTATCCTTCAAAATTCCCAACAAGATCCCTAACACCGTTTCAACTGGGGGAACTGCATAATCGGCTAAATCAATTTCAACCGTGTGCCCTGACAACCGAAGAAAACGCCATAGGCTACCTGTTGTCACAGCACCATACACCGATGTAATCGGACGCTTATGTTGCTTATTTAAAGCGTTGAGCGGCTACCAGCTCAGCAATACATTGGCCTAAACCCAGGGTTAAGATCTTCCTTTTTAGCTTCTACAATCACCACCGCTGGGGCTTCGATTAGCAGCTGTTCTTGAGACTGACTAATTAAAAAATCGCAGATACCATTCAGGCCAACAGACGGGTCTACAGTAAAGTCTGTCCCTGAAAATAAACTAATCTGCCGCTGTAACTGCTCCCGCACTTCTACCAAAATAGGACTAGTTAACAGTTCAGATCTGGCCTTTTCAGTTCCTACAGCGATCGCAATCGATAAGTTTCGCTCCAGTGTTTGATTAAGGTAGTCACTAGGTTTTATTGGAGGAAGTCCCTTTAAAAAGGAGCCCGTCTCAACTAACTTAAGAGCGAAATCAGTTTTTACTTTACGTAGAGTAAAGTCGCTGTAAGCCATAGGTTTACGAGATCGTTCGGTAATCTAGTGGAATATAAACCGCCCATACCCTAAGGCTAGCCCATCTTCGTTCTACCGATTGTTTTTCATGTCTTTTGTCGCATTTCTTGGAGCCATTGAAACCGGATTACTCTATGGCTTTCTGAGTCTGGGAGTATATCTCTCCTTTCGGGTGCTTAAATTTCCTGATCTGACGGTGGATGGCAGCTTTCCCCTGGGTGCGGCGGTGGTGGCCACCCTGATTACCCAGGGGGTAAATCCTTGGATAGCGACGGTTGGGGCTATGGTAGCCGGTGCCCTGGCGGGTCTGTGTACCGCCGTTCTCAGCGTGCGGTTTAATATCCTTAATTTGCTGGCCAGTATTCTCACAATGATTGCGCTCTACTCGATTAATTTGCGCATCATGGGACGGCCCAATGTACCCCTGCTCAATCAGCCCACGCTGTTTGATGACTTGGAAACAGTGTTGCCCGTTTGGGTGATTTTGCTGGTGGGTCTAGGACTGACAAAAGTGCTCATCGACTTTTTTTTAACGTCAGATTTAGGGTTGGCAATGCGGGCGACAGGGATGAATCCGGTGATGGCCAGCGCTCAAGGAATTTATACCGATCGGCTGATTTTATTGGGTATGGCCATGAGTAATGCGCTGGCGGCCTTATCTGGGGCGCTGTTTGCCCAGGTTAACGGATTTGCTGATGTGGCGCTGGGGGTGGGCACCGTGGTGGTGGGCCTGGCCACAGTCATTTTAGGAGAAGCCATTTTTCCTAGCCGAACCGTACGCTGGGCAACGCTGGCGGTGGTGCTGGGCTGTCTAATTTATCGTTTAGTGATTGCCACAGCGCTTAACGCAGACTTTTTGGGACTCCGAGCCCAGGACCTAAACTTGGTGACAGCCACCATTGTGGTGCTGGCGCTGGTATTGCCAAAGGCCAATCTGCTGGCCAAACTGAAGCGTTAGGCTGGCCCAATATTAATCCTCAATTCTCAATTCTCAATCTCCCAGCCTATGATTTCTCTGGCCGACATCCACGTCACCTTTAACCCTGGTACACCGCTGGCAAAACCGGCACTGCTGGGGATTAATCTGGATATTGCTGCGGGTGAATTTATTACGGTTATTGGCAGCAACGGTGCGGGTAAGTCAACGTTGCTTAATATTATCAGCGGTGACATTCTGTCTGAGCGGGGGCGGATTATGGTGGGTACCCAGGATGTGACCACATGGCCCACCGCTCGCCGAGCCCCGTTAGTATCGCGGGTTTTTCAAAATCCGCTGGCTGGGTCCTGTGCCGATCTGACCATTGAAGAGAATTTGGTGCTGGCGTTTCGGCGGGGCCAGTCGCGGGGACTGCGACCGGCCCTAAACAACCGCCTGCGCGATCAGTTTCAGGCCCGGTTGGCCAGTCTGGAGCTGGGGTTAGAAAATCGGCTTTGCGATCGCATTGGTCTTCTCTCTGGCGGACAGCGTCAGGCTCTGAGCCTGGTGATGGCCACCCTAAGCCCGGCCAAAATTCTATTGCTGGATGAACATACCGCCGCATTGGACCCCAAAACAGCCCACTTCATCATGCAGCTGACCGACCAGCTAGTCACCGAACATAGCCTAACCACATTAATGGTGACCCACAGCATGCGTCAGGCCCTGAGCGTGGGTAATCGCTTACTAATGCTGCATGAGGGACGTGTGGTATTTGATGCTAGGGCATCTGAGAAAGTCAATCTCTCTGTTAATGATTTGCTCAATCGTTTTGGTAGCGACGCGTTAAACAACGATAGTCTGTTGCTCAGCTAATGGACATAGGGGGAATAATCAGCAGGGCAGTGTCAGTAGCGCTACTGACCTACCCTGTCAAGGTAAATCTGCCTCAAACGGGCTCAGAGTACACCTAAAAGAGTCAATAAACTTAACAAACTATCCCTAGACAGATGCAAAATCCTTAAAAAAGCCTTAACACTTTTTTAAGGATTTTGTCACGGTTGATGCAGCCTAGCCCATATAGATCAAGTAGTCTAAGTTTTAGCGATGACAGGAAGGCTCCAGCGAACATTAGAAATTAGCTTGGCTAATAAAAAATATTTTTCATAAATGTTACATTACTTAAATTATGTTACTCTAGACTAACTTGAAAGCAGCATCACTACTTAGTTAAGCGGCACGTGTGGTTTTGTCCTCGGTGTAGCTGTGGCATGGGCCCCGGTTACGGTTCTTTATCTGCCTGTGTTGATATCTGAGACTGTCTCTTTGTTACTACAAACATCCTGCGGCTTCGATACGACTGATGTTTCAAGAGTTTTCAGATAGTCCCTCATCCATACGTTTTAGCTGACGTTGCATTTTTTTAATTGTGTCTTCCGGCGCGCTCTTTAAAGGGCGCATTGATTTTCTCTCTCTGTAGTCTGTGAACCGTCATATCTATGAAAGCTGCTCAAACATCCAGTGATTTAGTTCGCACCTATTTAAAGGAAATTGGGCGAGTGCCCCTCTTAACCCATGAGCAAGAGGTTGTTTATGGCAAGCAGGTGCAAAAGCTCGTTGCTCTACAGGTTTATAAAACTGGGCTTGCAGAAAGCTTAGAACGTGAGCCAACCAAGCAGGAATGGGCGGAAGCCGCGAACGTTTCTGTTGATGAATTAGTCCAGGCTATGGATGCAGGGGAACTGGCAAAACGTCGTATGGTCGAGGCCAACCTGCGCCTGGTCGTGTCTGTTGCCAAGAAATACATCAAGCGCAACGTTGATTTACTGGATTTAATTCAGGAAGGCACCATCGGTATGCAGCGCGGTGTGGAAAAGTTTGATCCACTTAAGGGGTATCGATTTTCCACCTATGCCTACTGGTGGATTCGTCAGGCAATTACCCGTGCTATTGCGGAGAAAAGCCGCACCATTCGTCTACCCATTCACATTACTGAGAAGCTCAACAAAATTAAGAAAGCTCAGCGACAGCTGTCGCAAAAGCTGGGTCGAGCCGCTACCGTTGCAGAACTAGCAGAGGAAGTGACGCTAACACCCAAGCAGGTTCGAGATTATTTAGAAAAGTCTCGTACTCCACTTTCTTTGGACCTGCGCATTGGCGACAATCAGGACACTAATTTGGGCGATTTGCTAGAAGACCCGGGTGAGTCTCCTGAGGCTTATGCAACTCAGTCATTGTTACGCAAAGATCTCGATCGGTTGATGGCAGAGCTAACGCCACAGCAGCAGCGAGTGTTACATCTGCGGTTTGGTCTGGATGATGGCAAAAATATGACCCTGGCTAAAATTGGTGAAATATTGAGCATCAGTCGTGAGCGGGTGCGTCAGATTGAGCGTGAAGCTCTGACTCGCCTACGGAAGCGTCAGTCGGACCTGCGTGAATATTTAGCCAGCTAGGTGTGCCTGCAACGTTCATACAATTAGAATCGATTGGAGGATGCGTAGATGCGTGTCCTCTGTTTTTATGAGAGAGACCATAGAACAAAAAAACAGGAGATCATGGCAGAGTCGCTACAGTCAGTAAAGTTAGTTCCCAACGGTCCCGAAATTCCATCTTTGGGTGTGGGCACCTGGTCTTGGGGCGATTCTTTGTTTTGGCAGTATGGTAAAGAGTACGGTGCTGAAGATGTGCTGCAAGACTTCGAGGACTCCCTGGCGGCTGGGGTTAACTTTTTTGATGCGGCAGAAGTTTATGGCTTGGGCAAGTCGGAGGAACTACTGGGGCAGTTTATTCAAAAAACAGCCGCTTCGGTGGCGGTGGCAACCAAATACTTTCCCCTGCCCTGGCGATTTAATACCCAGGCGGTGGCCGATGCGCTAACGGCCAGTCTAAAGCGGCTACAGCTGCCAACGGTGGCGCTCTATCAGGTACACTGGCCTTTTGATTTTTTGATGGGGCAAAAGGCACTTATGAATGCCTTAGCCGATGAGGTACAGCAGGGGCGTATTCAGTCTATTGGTGTCAGCAACTACTCGGCGAGTCAGATGCACCAGGCCCATGGCTATCTGGCTGAGCGAGGCATTCCTCTGGCGGTTAACCAGGTGCAATATTCTCTTTTGCACCGCAAAATTGAGGCCAACGGTGTGCTCAGTGCGGCAAAAGATTTAGGGATGACAATTTTGGCCTATAGCCCCCTGGCTCAAGGGCTGGTGACTGGAAAATACACACTGACAACCGATCAGCCCCCCACAGGCGCTCGTCGGATTGACCCACGCTTTAATAAAGACGGTCTACGTAAAATTGAGCCGGTGATTGCAGCGTTGCAGAAAGTGGGGCAGCGCTACGGCAAAACCCCGGCCCAAGTGGCGCTGAACTGGTTAATTGGTCAGGGCAGTGTGGTGCCAATTCCAGGGGCAAAAAATGCAGTACAGGCCGAGCAAAATGCCGGGGCGTTGGGCTGGTCGCTCACTCTTGAAGAACGAGAGCAGATTGCTCAGGTGAGCACGCCCTGGCTTTAGGCATTGTGCGGCGGTGCGGCGTCTTATCTGAGCTCTATTTGGGAGCTACTGCTGGATGGGCAGAGTAATGATAAAGGTGGTTCCCTGACCGGGTGTGGTGTCGTAGGTAATGGTGCCGCCGTGGGTTTCAGTAATAATTTGATAGCTGATGGAAAGACCCAGCCCAGTGCCTTTACCCACAGGTTTAGTGGTAAAAAACGGGTTAAACAGGTGGTCACTGGCCTGCTGGCTAACGCCTGGCCCATTGTCACTAATTGCGATCGCAACCGCTGGCTGTTTAAGCTGCCCTAAAAACTGGGTGCGAATGTGAATTGTGCTGGGCTCCTGTTCCATCTGTTGCCAGGTGCGATTTTGGTCTTTCTCTTCTGTAGCATCAACGGCGTTGCTCAATAAGTTCATAAATACTTGGTTGAGCTGTCCTGCGTAGCATTCAACTTGGGGCAGATGGTCGTATGTTTTAACCACTTTAATCTCTGGACGCCAGTGCTGCGCCCGCAGCCGCGTTTTCAAAATAGTCAGTGTGCTATCAATACCGTCGTGCAGATTCACCTGTTTAATGTCTGCCTCATCTAGACGAGAAAACAGACGTAGTGATTTAATAATTTCACGAATGCGCTCGGTGCCCACCTCCATTGACTGAAATAGCTTGGGCAAATCCTGTTTTAGAAAATCCAGCTCAATCTCTTCAATAACGGACTGAATATCTGGATTACTCTGAGTACAGTGATATTGATAAAGCTCAATCAGACGAACTAAATCTTCGGTGTAGTCTTTAGCATGGGTTAGGTTGCCATAGATAAAGCGCACTGGATTGTTAATTTCATGGGCTACTCCAGCAACCATCTGTCCAAGGCTAGACATTTTTTCGCTTTGTACCAGCTGAGACTGAGCCCGCCGTAGCTGATTTAGCAATATCTCCAGTTCCTTGGCTTTGGCCTGACTTTGGGCCAGCAGCTCCGCCTGGTTCAAGGCAATTTCCAACTGGGCAACAACCGCTTTGAGTAGCTTTAGCTCATCCGTCAACCATGGACGAACGCTCTGGGAGTGA
>JBHJIV010000099.1:0-20995 GCA_050043105.1 Leptolyngbyaceae cyanobacterium
GGCATTTCGACATCAGATTCGACAGCATCGATTAGGCCATTTTGATGAGTATTGTAACCTTCTATTCCTTTGTTGGCAGTGACAACCACATAGCCCGCATCTTCAAACAATCGATTTTCTTGAATCCGAACCGGAGGTGAGTCTTCTACTAAAAGAATGACAGGTTTCTTCCGTGTATTCGCCCCTTGTGTCGATAATGTTTCAGAGAGTGACTTTTGCTGTAACGACTTAAGTAGATCTGGCGGGTTGAGAATCATACAGATGTTTCCTGAACCCAAGACTGTTGTTCCTGAAACATTGCGAACTCGCTGTAGTAAACCGCCTAGAGGTTTGCTAATTACCTCTTGTTGAATAAGCAGTCGATCAGTAAAGAGACCGATCTCGTCATTGCCAACGCTGAGAATGACACAGGGGCGACTGTCGTATGTACCTAGCCCCGGTTGAGCCACCCAATTATAGAGTGGAGAGTCAGACAGCTCTAGAACATCGGCAAGGTTTGCCACAGGGATTGCTTGGTCACCTAGCGTAATTGTGAATTGCCCCTCATGTTTCACAATTTGCTTGGGAGAAACCAGCAACGTCGTTTTGAGAAACTCAATGGGACCAGCAAATGACATACCCTGAGATTCTAACAGTACGACATTTGCCGTACTCAGGGCCGTGCTGAGCTGCAGACGGAAAGTGCATCCCTGCCCTGGAGTAGACTCGATTTGAATGCTCCCTTTGAGTTTTTCTACCTGGTCGCGGACTACGTCTAACCCCACGCCTCTGCCGGAGATTTCAGTAATAAAGTTACGGGTCGAGAACCCAGGTGCCAGAATCAGCCTATGAATTTGGCTGATAGACATGACATCTAGTTCTTCTTGGCTATAGAGCCTACGTTTAATCGCTGTTTGTTTGATTTTTTCAACATCTAGACCTCTACCATCGTCTGTGATTTCAATCATCAGGCTGATGGCCGTTTGATAAGCCTTTACCCTTAGGGTCGCAACCGCTGGCTTGCCTGCAGCTGCTCGTTCGGCTGATGTTTCAATACCGTGATCGATAGCATTGCGCACGAGATGCATTAAAGAGTCTTTGATGCCTTCTAGTAGATGCTTATCGCTTGTGGCATCTTCCCCTTCAATAACTAGATTGATCGCTTTAGATTGCTGTTTTGCCAGATCGCGAACTAAACGCTGTAGGGGTTGAAACAGTGTGGATAACGGCAGCAACTGCAGTCTACGAACCTGATTTCTTAACTCTTCAGACACGAGTTCCAGCCGAGTGCTGTTAGCTTGAACGGTGGACTTTAAACTTAAGATCAAAGTCTCTAAACGTTCTTCGTAGGGCTGAACAGCCGGCTGTTTATTTTTGTTGGCTTGCCATTCTTCCCACAGTGTTAGCAGCAGCTCAGTCTGGGTTGAGGTTTGAGCAATTTGAATACGAGTAACCGCCAACTCTTCTGCCTGGGTTGTCAATGCATCGAGATCGCGGATCTGTACACGAATAGTATCAGTTTGGGTACTGCTCTTGCTGCTAGTGGCCGTGTCGATATCTGGGGGAACAGCAACCGATGGCAGATCGAGTTGTGTTTCTGCAACGGGTAGGGCAGAGGTCGTTGGTGTGATCTCTATGAGATCTTCTAGCAGCTTTTCAATATTGACATCTGCAGGTAAACCGGTAACAGCTGCATGAACCAGTTTACCAATAACATCAAGTCCTTCATAAAGGTGATCGCTTACCGTTGAGTTTAGAGTAAGCGTCTGACTCTGGACACTACTGAGAACATCTTCAATGGTATGGGTAACGATCTCTATCGATTCAAGACCAGCGCTCCTGGCATCCCCTTTGAGACTATGGGCCTCTCTCAGCAGTGTAGATAATGACGCTTGGTCGTCGGGATTTTTTTCCAAATATAGAAGGTTAGTCTCCAGCGTCTGGAGTCGTTCTTCAGTGGTGGCTTGATAGATCTGTCTTAGTTCATCATCGGCGATGGCGCTCTGAAGTGCTATTGTCTCAGCGGTCGCTGACGCAGGTTCGACGACCGTTGTTACTTCACTTAAGCGCTCAAACACTTGATTGAGTGCTAAGTTACTCGGTTCACCAGATGTTGCTTCTTGAATCAGCTTGCTAATAGCGTCTAAGCCATCTTTTATACAGCTGTCTACTTGAGCTGTAAATGGTATCGTCTGATTTTGAATGTCTTTGACAATAGTTTCGATGACCTGGACTAAATCTGCAATTTCGTCTAGTCCTACAGCTCTAGAATCACCCTTAAGACTATGGGTTTCTCGTCGCAGCACTTCTATGATATCTGCATTTTCTGGGCTGTATTCAAACTGTTGCAGATTAGCGTTTAGGGTTTGTAGACGGCTGTTGCTAGTGGTTTGATAAATTTCTCGCAGTTCGTCATCTTCTATGTAAAAAGTCCCGGTTGGGGCTGCTGTGGTCTCTGGTGCAGCAATCGGAGATATACCGACAGAAGCCGCAACCGCTTTTAGAAAATCGAGGGTTTGGTTGTAATCTATGTCGCTGGGTTCACCCAAAACGGCTTCTTGAACCAGTTGACCAATGGCATATATCCCTTGATAAAAGCAGTCACTAATGTCCAGAGTATACTCAAACTGCTGTTCTTGAAGGGCTTTGATAATCTCTTCTAGTTCCTTGGTTAAGATAGCAACCGTTTCTAAGCCAACGACCCTAGAGTCACCCTTGAGACTATGAAACTCTCGTCGTAAGTCTTCAAGAATAGTTGAGTTATGGGGATCTTGCTCTAACTGCAGTAAGTTTGTCTGAAGGTTATCTAGTCGCTGGGTACTGGTGTCTTGATAGAGGCTGCGGAGCTCTTCATCTTGAATTATCATGCGCTTGAGTCATCGGGCTAAGGATTACGTTAGGCCAGGCTTTGTGCATAAATCCTGTGATTCTGCTGATTTAAAGGGTAAAACTTGAGAGAAATCCTAGGGTTTACTCTTTTATATGGGTGTGCCCCCTTGGCCTAGTCAATGGCCCCAGGCCAGGGAGCGCGTATGCACCCAAGGTGAATTAGATTATTTTTTCAAGATCTAGAGCGGCTTCATTGAGTTGTTCTGTACCTATTTTGGTTTGGTTTAATCCACCGGCCGTTTCTTTAGCGCCTTGGTTGATGAGTTCCATGGCATTTACAACCTGATTGATGGCATCTACCTGTTGTTTTAAGTTAAGTGATACTTGCTGGTTATTGAGTACCACTTGATTGACGGAGTCCTGAATTTGGTTAAAGGCTGATTCCGTGCGCTTGGTAATTTCCACACCTGTTTTCACGGTTTTGGTACCTTCTTCTGTCACCATTACGGTTTCATTAATTGCTTTTTGAATGTCAGAGACGAGATTGTTGATTTTGTCAGCTGACTGTTGGCTTTGATCGGCTAGTTTACGAATTTCGTTAGCAACCACGGCAAAGCCTTTACCATGCTCCCCGGCTCGGACAGCTTCAACCGATGAGTTGAGGGCAAGCATGTTGGTTTGGTTGGCAAAGTCGATCACCAGCTGGGAAATATTGCTAATTTGGCTGGCCTGGCTGCTGAGGTTAACGATTTGTTCTGCGATCGCATCTACTTTACTTTCTAAAGTAAACATTCCTTCTAGACCTTCGCTCAGCGATTGAGCTCCCTCTTCTGAGGCAACAAACGCCTGTTTTGCGGCTTCAACGGCGGCATTCGCCTGCTCTGCAGCGTGCCGAGAGGAAGCCTCTAGCTCATCCATAGTGGTGGTTGTTTCATTGACTGACACAGCCTGCTGGCTAGCAATACGTTCCTGCTCAGCTACTGTGGAGGCCATTTCCTGGGTAGACGTGGCAATATTAGACGATACCTTCTCAAGTATCGTTACCAACTGCCGTCCTCGCCAAATCGCAAACGGAATTACCAGACCTAAAGATAGCAAAACCGTTAAACCAGCAAAGAGCTTAAATGAGTTAACAGACGCAAACACTACACTTCTAGGCACCTTTGAGATCGCAACTAGCGCATAGGGCTGACTTGCATTTGGAATAAATCTTTCATGGGCAAGAATAAACTCACCCATGTTAATCGTGCCTTCTTCACTTGTAAGAATCTGTTCAGCAATTTCTGGGGAGTAATCATTTGCCAAGGTTTCTTCTACACCCAAGTCAAACCCCCAAAGTTTTTCCGAGTCGGGATGGGAAAGATAATAGCCATCTTCATTCACCAGCTGTAGTTGCTCGGTTTCAAATTCACTTGACTGACCCAACGCATCTAGGAACTGATTAGCAAATACATTGGCAATGACGATGCCGCGTTGTTCACCCGCCGCATCAAATATGGGTGTAGCATAGCGAATCACAGGCTTAAAGGGTCTTTCAATCTCTCCATTCTCCTGGTTGAGATTCACTGGCGATGTATAAACGTTATCGGCATCGAGAACGATTGTCTCAGTAAAATAACCCCGATCCCCCTTATTTTGCAGCTCGTTGTTAGGAATGGGGGTGACCGTGGTGCCATCCGAATCAACCCGCACTAGCTCTTCACCTGATTCGTCGATATATCGCAGCTGCATGTAGTAAGATTTCTCTTCCATCATGCTTGTAAAGATTTCCTGCAGACGACCCGCCCATTCATCATAAGAAGAATTATCTTGAGGGTCGTTACCGCCGTTGGCACGAGCACGAATTATCCCCTGGATTGGCGGCACCTGACTCAAAAACAGGACATCCTCATTGATGCCGGTCAAAAAGGCGTCGATTCCGTCAATACTTTCCTCTGCCTTCCCCTGAATCGATACTGTTGCATTATTTCCTAGAGAATTACTCGCAGAAATCGTACCCAGCAGCCCAACGGCTGAAGCAGGAATCGCCGCACTCAATAAAATGAGAAGTAAAAGCTGCTGTTGGATTTTTAGCCTTTGAACGTTATCGAAGATATTCACAAACATGGTGATTGTTTTTTGATATGGCTTTTTGCTCTAGAGACCAAGAAATAGAAAGAATTACACAATTGAAGGGTAATGAGAATCTTTAACTCTTATTTCAGACCTACAAGAAATTTTTTTAGCAACTCCCTGAAATGAACTAGGGAAATTTAATAGGTACATAGAAAACTGACTCCGTGAATAACAAAGATCAGGATAAAAACTAAAAAAAGTAAAAGAACCTAATAATGAAATTCAAATCCTGTAAAAAAATAAAGAGCCATTGAATATATTTTCAAGTGAGAATTTATTTTTTTCTATCATCCAATTCCTAAATTTTTTCTCATCTAATTCCTGATTTTTTTCTCATCCAATTCTTGCATAAAGGCAAAAATTGCTCATATAAGAGCTCAGTCGACAAAATTAAGTGAAAAGTCAAGAAATTTCCCTATTTAGGAGAAGATGAGAATTTGTTTAGATAGTTAGATTGTGCTATCTAATCGAGTTTTAGACCGTACATAAGCGATTATATAAATAGTGCTACTCATTTCAAAAAATGAATTAAATTATTTGATATCTATATGAGAAACAAGAATAGATTCTTGATGATAAAGCGAGATGTCTAGACATTCTATAGATTGAAATTAAGGCAGAATAAGCGTTTTAGACATTGTCTAAGAGGATTGTAAAACTCAAAATTAGCTGGTGTTAGTTTCACAATGTCTTCATCTGGTAGATAAACTAAATCACCCCCGTAATGATTTAATTGTTTTTGCTGATCCTGCCCTTTAAGCTTTGAATTGATTATTAATTAAGATTGTACCGAGTCTTTTTTGATACAAAGTTTTCGCATTCAATGTATCAGTCTAGTGATCGTGTCTTGTTTAAGGAATCAACCATGTATTCCCCTAGATCTGTAGCATTTTTTGGTACATGCTAATCTCACTTTTGTGAGTGAGTTGTGTTCTCTAGAATGCTGTTTAAGGTGACCTATTAATTTGACAATCAAACAGGCATTATCTTTTGGTAGCCTTATGAAATTGAGGCTTTAGACTAAAGTCTTATAGTTCTATCTCATCGCCGGAGTAATATCTAAAAAAGATTGCCAAAGGAGCAACATACAGGGTTAGCTCGACAGGAACGAAACAGTCCCTCTGATAAAAAATATTTGAACTATACAGAAGATGAAAATCAAAGAGCTGAGCAAACTAATAGAGCTGCCAGAGAAACAGTTTGAGGGAAATTTAACTTTGAATGACCATAATGTCATTTGGCATCTTCACTTTGTCCAGGGACGGCTGATTTTTGCTGTAGACGGACTGCATGGCGTTCGACGTTGGAACCGGATTATCAATCACTACTTTCCTAAGTTTCAATTAAATATTGAGGCGACGCAGCTGTCGACCCATCAGTATTGGCAACTTTATCTCTTAGATCAAGGCTTTAAACACCAGAAATTTAACCTGGTTAGAGCCAAGCTGATGTTACGTGAGGTGATTCAAGAATGTTTGTTTGAGCTGAGTCGATGTGCATATCTAAAATCTGAATGGCAGCCTATTGAATTGTCTATATCTCGGTTTTGTCGCACCATTGCACTTTCCCGATGGGAAGTTCAAATGATTTTTAACAAAGTTAAGGGACTGCAGAAGGGTTGGCAGATAAACATGTTGCCAGAAAATATTGTCCCTACGTTGTCGCCTACGTTGATGAAACCTGTAGACCCTCAAGGTCTGTCAATACCCCATCAGTACATAACTGGTAAATACACACTATGGGATATTGCTACAACGCTAGAGAAACCTCTTGAGGACATTGTGAGGTCGCTGTTACCCCTTACTCAAGAGGGGATACTAGAGTTTAAGGATATTCCCGACCTACCGTTATTAGACATTCAGCTAGCACCGCAGCATTCACCCTCAGCGATGCCAGAGAACTTGAAAGTAGTGGCACCACCACCGAGTCTTATGGCAGTCCCATCGATAGTAATTCCTGCTAAACCGGCTAAACCAACCTCATCTCTGGTTAGTGGAAAAACGTCTAGAACCAAGGTATCAGCTCCAGATAATAATCAACCCCTGATTGCCTGTATCGATGACAGTCCTGTGTTAGCTCACAGCCTAAAGAAAATTTTGGCAACGGGTGGATACCGCACCTTGATTATTCAAGAACCGATGCAGGGGTTCTCTCAACTGATTGAGCATATGCCCAGTTTAATATTGCTCGATGTGATGTTGCCTCATACGGATGGCTACAATATCTGTAGATTTTTGCGAGATACGCCTGTCTTTAAAAACACTCCTATCATTATTTTGACAGGGAGAAGTAAACCTGTTGATCGTGCCCGTGCCAGCATGGCAGGTGCGACCGAGTTTTTGGTCAAGCCCCCAGAGTCCAAGGAACTCTTGGACATGATCCGTAAGCATCTAAGCCCAGGCGAGCAAATGTTGGGATAGCTGCTTTTGCCCGGCCAGATTTGTTATTACACGTAACGATGAATCTGCATCAGCAACTCTTTAAAACGAAATGGTTTTTTAATGAGTTCTTTTGCGCCCAGCTCTATAATCTGAGCTCGCTCTATTTCCTGTCTGACAGTCATAACTATGACGGGGATCTGTACCACAGTTTCTCTCAGCTGATTCAAAAGAGCGACTGCGTTGGTATCTAGCTTCCCCAGGTCTAGCAAAATCAGGTCAATATTGTCTGAAATAACCCGATCTAGAACATTGGTTTGGTTTTCTTCGATCAGACATTCATAACCGTCACGTCGCAGCCCTTTGACAATAAACTCTGCAATCTTTGGCTCATTTTCAACAATGAGAATGGTTGCCATACGTCATATTTGAATGGGTAGACAAATCTATGGCTAGCTATGAAACTAGCTGCCACAGATACAACACATATATGGTGAGAAGTCCTAGGGTTTGCTAAAGATTTACTCTCAGTATTTCTTAAGATACAGGTGAAAATTTAATGAGAGACCTATCACAATAAAAACCATAGGCTTAAATCAATGTCTTGTCAATTATTCAAAAGTAAAAATAAATTGAGCAATAGTGAACTCTTCAAATAATTTTTTGCTCACACATAAAACTTGGTCTGAAAATCTATAGATTACGGACCAGCAGCAGCGCAAACTATACTTGTAGTGTTTTAGTAGTTCATGGCCGCAAAGTATGGCATTAACTACATGTTTTTCTTGCGGAGCTAATACTAAAAATATCGATGGGGCGACCCATAAATATTTGTTATCTACGCCAGGCTGTTGGGCTATGTATGGTGAGGTGCTGGCGCGTGAATATTCCGATTTTGCTTATATGGCGGTTCACGATCTGACGGTAGATGCTTACGCTCTGCAACATCCAGGGAAATCTAGTCCTCAAACCATCAGCTCACTAACTATTCATTTGGCAAGTTTGTATGCCTACTTTAAGTTAGATTGCCCGGCTGGCGAACTCTCTAAAATTAAGGCACAGGTGGTGCGACACAAGGATGAGTTTATGTGGCTAGACCCACCCAGTGATTTAGGCCATCTAACGATTAGTGACATTCTATTAGCGGAGAATGCCACTCAGCACTGTAAGCGGGTAAACCAGTGGGCAGAAGCTGTGTTTGAGCGGTGGCAAGACTTTTACCCTATTGTTAAGGGTCTACTTGAGAAAGATAGGTAGCAACAAGATGGCATATCTATAGTGAGGAGATATCTTAGGTTCAAAAAACTATTGCCTGTGCTGCTGATTGCAGGCTTGGGTTTACTCTATGTCATCAATGCTTCTTTTGGGGTTAAACCCATCGGTCTCTCCCCGGTATTAGTGGCCCATCGTGGATTGGGCCAAGACTATGACCGTCAGGGGGTAACCAATGATACGTGCACGGCTGAACGGATGCTACCGGTGCCCCACGATTATCTTGAGAATACGCTCTTGTCAATGAAAGCGACATTTGCCTATGGTGCGGATATGGTTGAGTTAGATATTCACCCGATGGTTGATGGGCGCTTTGCTGTCTTTCATGATTGGACCATTGACTGTCGTATTAACGGTACCGGTGTTACTCGTGAGCAAGCACTGGAGAGTCTGCAGGCTCTTGATATTGGGTATGGATATACTGCCGACGGTGGGAAAACATATCCGTTTCGTGGACGGGGTATTGGGATGATGCCCTCTCTGGCAGAGGTGCTGAGTACGTTTCCTGACCGTCATTTTGTGATCAATATTAAAAGTCAAGATCCAAATGAAGGTGTTCTTTTAGCTGAGCGATTAGCTGCCTTACCTCCGGATCGTCAGGCGCAGTTTATGGTTTATGGCGGGTCTGAGCCGGTTAGTATTATTCGTAAACAATTTGACACTATTCAGACGTTGTGGCGCGTCGGTTAAAACAATGTTTGACTCGCTATATGGCTTTGGGGTGGACTGGATGGGTTCCGGCTAAGTGCGCTCGCAACATGCTTTTGGTGCCGGCTTGCCCCCTGGCTGTGGGGCTGGCCCAATCGATTTCTCCGGCGTATGGACCGTGTGGGCACCCAGGTTTTTCTAGTTGGTGACTACAGTGGGGAAGGATTCTCTCAAGGATTTGACGACCCAGAACGCCTCAAGGACCTACCCTCGGAGTATGCTGGAGGCATCTGGACCGATCGGATTGACCTGATTGGCCCAGCAGTCAGATCAGGAAAGATTTTTGCACAGTAAGCGTGTGAGAAGAACTTATGACTATTTCGAAAGATTAGGGTCAGCGACATTGGGAAAGCTTTCGAAGTTTCGACGAACCCAGTCCATGCCAACTTCGTTGTTGAGCTTAATTTTCTGAGGTGCATCAGGGTAGAGTTTGCCCAGAATATCAGCATCTTGCTCAACAACAACCTGACTAAAGTTGAGAAAGTTGTTACCCAAAAACTTAAATAGTGGATGGTTGGCCTGACCAAACATAAGAATATAGGTACGTGTGCGGTTTTCCGCTTCAGGTACAAAGAGATGACACTGGGCGATTTTACCTAACTGAGTCTCACCGTGAAAAATAACCAACGACGGAAAATGATTTTCCAGGTGTGCCTTGAGTCTGTTAGGTAATAAAAAGAGATCTGGCTTCTTTATCTTCTCTAGCAGAGAGTAGGGCTCAGTGGGCATTTCATAGAAAGCATGGGAGAGATGTCCTTGATCAACAAACTTATGAAACTCAACCTCAGTAATTTGAAATAAATCTCGGTGAGTGCCATTTTGATGGTTGTAATCATGCATATTGAGCAGCATCGTCTATAAATCCGTCTCGATGCTGATATCAGCAGTGTGGCCAATAAAGCTATGGGTCTTCGCAATGTCATCTAACACTGTGGGAATCCCAATCTTTGGCTCGTAGCCTCCATAGGACCAAATAAAATCCCCTTGAATGATCAGCTCTAGTGGCGTTAGCTGAGACAGTGTTTTCTTGCCTGAGCCCGGCAATACTGTGCAGCCCGCCCCATCAAATGTAAGGGCATGGAATGGGCAGGTTATCGTGCTGCGGCTATTGCTATCGGTTTCACACCATCCTTCCGACAGCATGGCTCCCATGTGCGGGCAAACATTGGGCAATGCATAGACGCTGCCAGTAGCATCCTTCCACATTACGTAGTCGTTATCATATAGCGATACTTTGCGAGGCTGATTAACTGTCAGCATGGACCTGTGCGCCAACAACCAAGGTGCACCAAAAAGCATAGACTTCATGGGGGTCTCCGTTAGCTATAAAATTGTGAGAAATCCGTCGTGTTTTAAAAATATGACAGACCAGTCGCATTTGTCAAAAAATCTTCGTCGCCAGCCAAAGCAAGAGCGCGGCAAAGAACGGGTGGAAAAAATTTTAGATGCGGCGGCGGCCGTCTTTGATGAGGTTGGTTATGATGCTGCAACCACCCATCAAATTGCCGCTAAAGCCGGTACTGCCATTGGGTCTGTGTACCAATTTTTTGATGATAAGGCGGCTATTTTTAACGCGATGGAGCTGCGTCATGTAGAACGGGTCAAGCAGTTTTGGACCCGTACCAATACGCCAGAAATTGTGCAGTTGCCCCTGCGGCAAATGATTCACACCCTGATCTCCTCAGCGGTTGAGCTGTTTGAGCAACCTGTATCTAGGGTGGTGTTTGTCCAGTTTTATACGGCTCGTGATATGTTCCAGTCAATTGACGAGAGCATGACTCAAGAAGCCATCGATTTTTTGGCCAGCATCCTTCAGCAGCGCAATTCATCATTAGCGCAGACCCAATGCAGCCTGTTGGCTGAGGTCTGTGTGCATAGCTCCAACGCCGTAATTCTGCCGGCCCTGCGTACAAACCAGGAGCATCGTCAGCGCCTGACACAGCAAATTGAGGACCTACTCGTGTCATATTTAGAACCGTACGTAGGGAATGATCGCACTGACAATGTAATGAAAGTAATGATATGCCCCCACTGTCAATCAGAGAAGTTATCTAAAAACGGCCATCGTCGGGGAAAGCAGTGCTATCTCTGCAAAGACTGTGGTAAGCAGTTTGTTAAATAATAGGCCCACCATAGGCTCAATTATTTATCTTTTTAGCTAGCTGTTTGAGAAAATTTAGGTGAATGTTTATATAGCTATCGTTGAGCTGGCCCTGCGCTAGCAAACACCGCGTATTTAGGCCAAAGAACCAAATGTCTCGCATTGCGATAAAGGGCTCAATAAGTCTTATATCTAAATCAAAAATCTCTCTTTTAGACCTGTAACCTTCTAGAAAGCTCAGTCATAGCGCATCTTCTTTGCCTAGCAGTCTGAGCACCCACCTAAACGTGGCAAGATCGTAGATACGCCAACCAAAACCGCAGCAGTCAAAATCAAAGTGAGTAACCGCGCCACCATATTCATGGGCATTCTCCCCGTGTAAGTCACCTACGTTTTACTTCACATCCTGGTGGGTCAACCTTAAAATTAGGGCGTTGCTGTAGATGGATAATTATGGGTCGTTTGCGTTGGATATGCCTATTTAGCTTGGTTTTACTACTACAAGCCTGTAGTAGCTTTGGTGTCGTACCGCCACAGTCGGTGGTAGAACGGGGGCTGGCGCTAAAAATGGTCCAAACCCAGCAGATGTTGATTACCCACCTGGCACCCAAGGTACCTCAATTGCCCAACGTTAAACTTCGTCAGGTAGAAGTAACCTTAAGAGAGGCTCAAGATGATGTGTTCCATGTGCAAGGTACCTATCAAGCGATTATGCAGCTAACCAGTCGAGAGCATACAGAATCTGGTCCATTTGACCTCTACCTTGCTAGAGAAAAAACTGAAGATACTGTCAGCTGGTTTTTGGTCTCCGATGATCAAAGAGAGCTATTGGTAACAAATCCTACGTAGCACAGCGATCTGGGTATGCAGCCTTTTTCTAAAGGCTACGCTCGGCAAACTGGCGAATAAATTCAAACTTATTCAGCATTGTGTTGAGAGGATCGTCTGTTTTTTTCTGTAGCTGATATAGGTCGTCTGCCACACCATAAACTCCACCGGATGTCAAAAAGAAGAATTGAATCAGGTCTGGTTCCGGTAGGGCATGGTCTTTGATGAGAGAGGCCTTTGGCAATAGCGTTTGGGAAAATTGAACAATTTCTTGAGCGATGTGAGCGATCTCTGGATCATCCCCCAATCCAACCATGTCGCCCCCTGGTGTAGTCTGAAAAGAAGCCTCACCGGATAGAAGGGCCGTCAACGACATTGCCCACCTTTCAGATGTGTTCTCATTGAGCATTCCGACATCCATCAGCACGCCATAGACTCGATTACTGTCGTTTTCAAAGACTCCTACTTGGCTCGGTTGGATGTTAAAAATAGTCTCACGCCAGGTTTTATACTCTGGTGTTACTCTCATTCGATGGTGAGAGGTGCTGAATTGTTGCACCGGCTGATTGGCGCTTGATGCTGCCAGTGGCCCTAAAAAATTTTCAATGGCTAGCAAAGCTGTATCTACACTCTCACCATCAGTGTAATAAAGCATTTCTTGTTTTTGCTCGTTATTAGTCATAAACGTCAGGTTATAGGACCAGCGTGTCGCTATATGACCATTTGGTTTTTTGTAACGCTGTTTTGATTTACCTACGCTCATATTCTGTAGCGTGGACAGCTGTAACTGCCAGGTTTTAGTGCCAAGTGGGGTTTTGCGATCGCACCTCACTTCATTGGCTGTTTTATCAAAAATTAGGGTTTCCGACCTGAGTGCTCCATAGAGGATATATAGACCATAAGCCCCTGCAGCGATTAACAACAACGCAACAGGGGCAATCAGCTGTCCACTAACGACCATCAAGACAGCGATCAATGCTGTGATGCCTAAGACCGATAGTGGAAAAATCAACTTTTTCTGGTTGTTTGGGCTTTGAATAACGAGCTCTGAATCAGTTCGCTTAACAATTCTCATAGATACAAACGTATGCTGCTAGCTGCGCTCAAGCTTACAGATAAACGTTGTTGCCCAAGCATAGCTTATTAAGAATTAACTCATGACCTCAACTATGAGAGTGTTATCCGCCCGCTCTCTTAACTTTTCATGGTGGTTTGAGCAACGCTCACAGATACGTTAGAAAAATACTTTTGCTGAAATTGTTCTTCCTGCAGACTTGCTACGAACAAACGTAGCTTAGCCTGTTGTTGTGCTTGTGTTGCTGCCAGCGCTGCATCATACAGAAGCGTTATGGCGGTAGATGGTGATAGCTCCTTAAAGGTAGTTTCTGGGGCTAGACTATGCCGAAACCCTAAACTATCCAGGGCTGATAACCCAAACTGCAGCGAAACTGCCCCCAAACCTACCCTTTCCATCAGCTCTGTCACCGTCACCCGTGTTTCCGTCCGCACCAGATATTTGGCAATTCCCACCAGCTGCTTCCAGACATCTACTGGAGGAACAGGCTCAGGAGGGGCATAGGCTAAGACCAAGGGTGTTTGTTGCTGAGTGGCCTGGTTCCACCAGGGTCGCAACTCTTGCCACGTCGTCGGACATTGGCGAACCACTAACGTGTCTGATGTAGCGCTAGCAGACTGAGCCCGATGGTCAATTATTTGCTGCGGCAACGCGGCCAACCCTTCCGCCGCGGCAGACCGCACGTCGATGAGTCGTATCTCGTATCCCCCGTATTGCGGGTTTTTCTGTCGAGAATAGGCATTAATGTCCAGCTCTACCACCACATCACAGCGCCCCAATGGCAGGTCATCTTTATAATGACCCCACCATAGCCCTGGAAAGCCGGCTGGTAACGTATCGTCTTTAATCAAGAAGTGGGTTTTAATAAACCTGAGCTTTCGCTTGGATACCGGATCTTTAATTTTTTGATGCCATGTATTATCAAACCAAGCGTTGCGAATCAACAAGCGAGGGACTGGATTACCCATGCCATAGGGCTCTAGCAAATTGAGCTGCTGAAATAAGTCCTTACCTAGCTCACAAACGCTGATTTCCAGGTCTATGGTGATGGTTGGCCCCGAAGGGATACCCACCTGCCGCAGCTGTCGATTTAGAGCATCAGCAAACAGACTCACATTCTCGACAGGTAACATCATGCCTGCGGCAAAAGGATGCCCCCCAAAACGGGTGAGTAAATGGGCCTGGTCTGTCACCAGCTGATAGAGATCAATTTGGTTCACTGAGCGAGCTGACCCGCGTGCTACATCACCGTCGATGGTAAGCAAAATGGTCGGTTTGCCATACTCTTGAGCCACTTGACCCGCAACAATCCCCAATACGCCAGTCGGCCACTGAGCATCGGCCAGCACAAGCACTTGAACCGTGGCCATATCTAGCTCGGTTAGTCGCTGAGTGACCTGGGTATAGACGTCTTTTTGTAATGCCTTACGGCGAGTGTTTGCAATTTCTGTTTGCTCAGCCAGTGTTTTACAGTGGTCCGGGTCTTGGCTAGTCAATAGCTCCACACAAAACTGGGCATCGCCATGGATGCGGCTGACGGCATTGATGCGAGGACCGATACCAAAGGAAATATCGGTGGGTCGATCGCCCGTTCGACGACACAGCTGCAAGAGCTGGGCCACACCAGGACGAATCGGATCGTCCGTTTTGAGATGGGTCTGGAGCTGACGAATGCCGATTTGGGCCAAATAGCGACAGTCGCCACTCAGCTGCACCAAGTCTGCAATCAGACCGATGGCAACTAAATCGGTGAGTTCTGCCAGCGGTCGAGCTGGCGTTAGCCGGTCATAGAGCGCTTCGATCAGTTTGTAGGCAACCGCCACACCCGAGAGATGTGCGAGAGGATGGTCAGATGCTAAGCTACGCGGGTTGATAATAGCGACGACGGGCGGTCGTGTGTTGGGCAATGTGTGGTGATCGGTAATGATCACATCCATTCCCAATGTTTGTGCATGGTTAATTTCTGCCAGATTAGTACTGCCGTTGTCGCAGGTAATGACTAAGCTGGTTCCCTTGGCCACCAACGCCTCTAACCCATGGATAGAAAGACCGTGGGAATCGGTCAACCGGTTGGGAATAAAGTAGCTGAGCTTTTTGTCAGGGAAAAACTGGCGCAACCCATCCCACAGCACGGCTGTCGAGGTAATACCGTCTGCATCAAAATCGCCCCAAATGGTGACAGATTCTTGCTGTTCTAAAGCCTGAGAGATCCGCTCTACCGCTTGTTCCATCTCTGCCCCAAAGGCTGCTGGTGGCGTGGGCTGATAGCTATCGGGAGCAATAAAGTCTGTCAGTTGCTCATTGGTACGAATGCCGCGCTGCCACAGTAGCTCAGCCGCCCGTTTGGGCGGGTTAGCAAAATTAGCAATGGTTTGGACAGTCTCTACCCAGTCGGTGGAAATGGGGTCACTGTTGGGAAGCTGCCACTGGGGGGTGGGGGTGGTCAAGGTGATTAATTCTGCTGTCTAGTGCGTATACCCTAGGTTAGCTACAATGGGCGGAATTCTTTCTGGTCGCTGTGATGTAGTGCCCTAGCAGTGCGGACTGGTGAGACATAATTGACATCGATGCCGTGATAATGGCCAGGAGTGTTTTGTGAAGCTTGGTGAATGGATAGGCTTGATCAGCATCTTAGCGACTTTCTATATTCTTTGGAGCCTACGGGCAATTTTACTGCTGGTGTTTACGGCGGTGGTGGTTGCGATCGCACTCAATAGCCTTGTCCGTCGTTTACAGCAAACGGGTGTTCCCCGGCGGTTTGCCGTTCCCACGGTGCTAACTGCTAGTTTTCTAGTCGTTGCCTTATTTTTTCTAGGTGTGGTTCCTCCGTTTGTTGAGCAGTTTAGTGACTTAATCCAGCTAATCATTAGCGGTGTTCGTGCGCTTCCAGAGACCTTAAACGACCTTGAGGCCCGCTTTCTACCAGAGCAGCTGCGCTTTCCTGAGCTTGACGAGTTTCTTGACTGGCTCACGTCTCCTGACTCTGCGATTCTAGATGTTTTTAATAACTTCTTTTCGTTTTTTAACTCTTCATTACGCGTCCTTCTCCAGACTCTTCTGGTTTTAATTTTGTCCCTAATGTTTTTAGGGAACCCCGCCATCTATCGCAATTCCCTGCTGCGGCTGATGCCGTCTTTTTATCGAGGCAGGGCAGACGGTATTTTAGAAGACTGCGAAATTGCCCTATGTAACTGGTTAGGGGGAATCGTTCTCAACTCGGTCTTTATTTTCACCCTAAGCTTTGTTGGGCTGTGGGTGCTGGGGATTAAACTGTTGCTGGCCCATGCCTTAATCGCGGGGGTGCTCAACTTTATTCCCAATGTAGGGCCGAGCCTCAGCGTCATCTTTCCAGCGACTGTCGCCCTACTCTCACCCGACCCTTGGAAAATTGTTCCTGTGATTGTGTGGTATGTCATTATCCAGCAGATTGAGAGCTATTGGCTCACACCAACAGTTATGGCCCGCCAGATCTCTCTCCCGCCAGCATTTACCCTGATTGCCCAAATCTGTTTTGCCACCATATTTGGGTTTCTCGGACTTGTTTTAGCCTTACCCTTAGCTGTTGTTGCCAAAATCTGGATGCAGGAACTTTAAATCAATGACATTCTTGACCAGTGGGAGATACCTGGTTTTAGACCCTGGAAACCGTCTTTAGCCGGTGCGTCCCATGATATGGACTCTCTTCCTCAAAAAAGTGAGCCAGCATCCGGAATTACACCTAATTTAAGTGAAGTTGAAGCTGATGAGCCCAGTAGTTCTATAAACAACAGCTAGTCTTTTTGTTGCATCCGGGCATTCTGAACCCAAGATACTTCCACATCGTCACCCATGCACTTTGCTGCGAGCGTTCGTCATCTGCAAACTCTAATTATGTCGTTTCACCCCATTATTGTGGTAGAAACGGTGGAAGAAGAACGTATTCAACAGCTGATCAATAAAGCGACTCTTGATTTACAGCTCCCTATCTATGAGTGGAGCATTGCCCAGGGGTTGGTTCGCCTTGAGGGCAATCGTTACAATCGCTGGCAAAATGAATATGCCCCGCCGGGGGCCAGCCGTGCGGCGGTCGACAACGATACGGCTGAGCCTGTCGATGCCCTGCGCCATATGCAAGCTGTTGCCCACCGCGCTGTTTACTGGCTTAAAGATTTCTCCACCCACTTTGATGACGTGGTGGTTACGCGTCTTTTTCGAGAAGTGTCACAGCAGTTTGCCCATAATCAGTCGACGCTGCTGATTTCTGGCGAGCGGGTTTCGCTATCGCGAGAGATTGCCCATGAGGCTGTTTATTTTGACATGCCTTTGCCAGATCGAGATGAGCTACACAAGGCGATTGTAGAGGCAGTCCAGGCGCTGCGAGGACGGATTAAGGTCAAGCTCAGCCCAGAGGAAATGCGAACCCTGGTTAGCACGACCCAGGGAATGACCCTCAACCAAACCAAAAAGGTCATTGCCTATGCCGCGCTAGAGGATGGTCATCTTACGGCAGAAGATATCGGTCGAGTGCTGGAGCGCAAGATGCAAATCATTCGTGAGAGTGGTTTACTGGACTATATTCCAGTGGAGAAAAATACGGCTGAGCTGGGCGGCTTTAACGGCCTAAAACAATGGCTGGGACGGGCACGCATGGGATTTAGCTCCCAAGCTCAGGCACTTAACTTAACACCGCCTAAGGGGATTTTGATTGTCGGTATCCAGGGGTGTGGTAAGTCACTGGCAGCCAAGACAATTGCCCGCCAATGGCGGATGCCATTGCTGAAGCTGGATACGGGTCGATTGTATGACAAATATGTGGGCAGCTCAGAAAAAAACTTTCGTCAGGCGGTTTCGTTAGCCGAGAAAATGGCCCCGGCAGTTCTGTGGATTGATGAAATCGAAAAAGCTATGGGGGGCACCCAGGGGGCAGATACGGACGGTGGGTTAAGTCGTCGTCTGTTTGGTTCGTTTTTGACCTGGCTACAAGAAAAGTCGCAGGAAGTCTTTGTGGTGGCCACCGCTAACGATATTTCTCAGCTGCCTCCCGAGCTGCTGCGCAAAGGCCGGTTTGATGAGATTTTCTTTGTGGACTTACCCGATGCGCCAGAGCGGGCCACTATTCTTGCTATTCATCTCCAGCGTCACCGTCAGTCATCCAATGACTTTGATATGGTGCAGTTAGTCCACGCTACTGAAGGATTTAGCGGTGCAGAGATCCAGCAGGCAATCGTATCAAGCTTGTATCAGTCGATTCATGAAAACTGCTCTTTGGATACAGACCTGCTGGTGCGAGCGATCAAGGCAACAGTTCCTTTATCAATCTCTCGACGAGAAGACATTCAACGTCTGCGCTCTCTGGGAGCCGATCGGTTTGTGCAGGTGAAGTAGACGGAGCCAGCCAGTATCACTATGCTCTAACTTTAGGGCAGGCAAAGGTATCACTGACTGTAGGGCACTCCTGCAAACACGGCTGCTGATAGGCTTCTTCGGTTTCTAAGGGCGGTGGCATCTGTCCAAAGACCATATCACAGCTAAAGTCATCAAAGTTGGGGGTCATGGTCAGGGGAATGCCAAACTTTTCTGTAAAAAATCGCTGTGTGGGCAGTTTACACATGTTGACACACATACCCACACAGCTGCTTTGTTCTAGATAGCGACACTTTTTAATATGGACATTGCTTTTTTGTTGGCGCGTTTCCCCTGATTCTGTTGTTACCTCAGCGACTTCTACACAACAGGGGCCAACTAACCATTCAAATAGCTGAGTGGCAAACCAGGCATTGAGTTCGCACACTAGCTGGGTAGGAGAGAAAAAGGTACGAATACTCCACAAAACTGGGGCAGGGACCAAGGACTGCAAAACAACGGCAACCAGCTGCTGCTGCTGTTGCGGGTTACGCCCCTGCATAATCTTTTGTGAGAGTTCCACAAAGCCATCATAGCCCGGCTGTCTGCTGCGTTCACCGACAGCATTGGCCATTTTGCGGGCAAACAAACGGATAAAAAGGCGGTCCCAAAACGTATCGTGATAGGTCGTTTTTTCCAATGCTGGGTTCTGCATGAATCTGGCTACGCGTCTTTTAGTAGCCTAATGCCTGATCGCACTTCGGTGCATCTGTAGACCTGTAATTTTGGAGACAATTGTCGAAACTTTTATCACACTCTGCTGAATGGATTCAAGTGAACCACCCCTACTGAACTCAATAGGGGCGGTGGATGCATCCCGTCACTAGCCTTTGTTGCGGGCTCTGCGATTGTGGCGGATCAGGTCGTGGAATGTGGCCTCTTCAGATAGCTCTGATGGGGTAGAGACCTGGCGAAGAGCGCTTTTGGTTTGGACTTCTAGACGAGAAGCACTCAGGGTCTCTGCTTGAGCAGGCACAGCGGCGGCGGCCATGGTCAGAATTAAAGCGGGTAGAAAAAAGTATTTCATGGGTCAAATTCCTTATGTGTTGTGAGCAGCAAGGTGTGTAATGGTTTACTTGCTTGATGACAAGGATGACCAGTGAATCTGAATAATTCCTGATAAGGATCTGAACAAGCTGTAAGTGTTTGCGAAAATTTCCCTGATCTGTGGTGTATGGAAAACTAAGGATTTTCACCGACATCTTTTGTTATCGCGAGACTGGTGGGAAAGTATTTAAGAATTAGATAGGTCAGCACCATTACCAACAACAGGGCAGATGTGACCTGACTAAATAGCCCCCTTTGCCATAGGGTAGTTAAGCCCAGTGCGACGGTATTGATCGTCAACATTGGGCCGCACTCCTTTAACCCCATCGGTCGTATGGGCTCTGGGCTATCGGGGTAAAGCTGGATTTTGGCGGCTATATTAAAAAAGAGCTGACTGCCCAACACCAGGGCCGTTCCGACTGCCAGCCATCTCCAGGCAAAGTAAAAGCCGATTAATTCAACCGCGATCGCAATTAAAGTAACGATAAAAAATTGCCTGACGCGCTGATCGCCCAAGGTGACCCGACGAATATCATTCAAGTCGACTAAGGCCATACGACCCTGGTCGACACACAGTAAGGCCAGGGCCAGGGCCATCGCTAACCCGTCTACCGGCTGTAGATTCCAGATTAAGATGCCAACAGTTGCGATCGCAAATGCAGCTATGATACCGACCCTTAAAGCAGCTCGCATTGGCCACGGTGACGGAGTAGATGATCGCAGAGCACCAGCGCCATCATGGCCTCCACCATGGGCACCGCTCGGGGTAAAACACAGGGGTCATGACGACCGCGACCCGACAGCATCGTTTCATTACCCTGCTGGTCAACGGTTTTTTGCTCTTTAAGAATGGTGGCCGTTGGCTTAAACGCTACGCGAATAATAATGTTCTCACCGTTGGAAATGCCCCCCTGGGTCCCACCGGAGCGATTGGTGCGAGTGCGAATGTTACCCTCTACATCAGTGTAAAACTCGTCATTGTGCTGGCTACCGGTGAGCAACGTACCGCCAAAGCCTGAGCCCAGCTCAAATCCTTTGCTGGCGGGTAACGACATCACGCCTTTTGCTAAGTCGGCCTCTAATTTGTCAAAGACAGGAGACCCCAACCCCTTGGGCACCTTGCGCGCCACACATTCAACCACACCGCCAATGGAGTCGCCGTCTTTGCGGATCTGATCGATCCGGGCAATCATTTCCTCGGCAAAATCAGGATTGGGGCAGCGGACAATATTGCTTTCCACCTCTTCTTGGGTAACGCTGCCAGGATCGATGGGCGCTTCC
>JBHJIV010000100.1:0-8540 GCA_050043105.1 Leptolyngbyaceae cyanobacterium
CGCACGGATCTCGTCTTCACTGAGTTTGAGACGACGCTTTGATTGACTCACGAGGGCTACCAGAGATGTCTTAGCGTTAAACTACCTTGGCTTGAGCCATTGGCTTGAAAAACTCTCTATTTTTTAAGCCTGAGTAGTTACAAATGCGCAATAGGAGACTTCATGAAAGTTCAAAGAATTGCTGCTTTTTCAGATGGTAATACAGGTGGAAACCCTGCGGGGGTTGTAATTTCTGAGCAGCATCCTAGTGATGCAGAGATGAAGAGAATTGCAGCAGGCGTCGGTTTTTCAGAAACAGCCTTTGCTGCACCTGTGAATGATGCGTTTCGAGTGCGCTATTTTTCGCCGGAGTCCGAGGTTCCGTTTTGTGGTCATGCCACCATTGCCTTAGGCGCAGCGCTTGCCATGAAGTATGGCGATGGTGTGTTTCCGCTAATACTCAATGAAGCTGAAATCACGGTAGAAGGTCACCAACATGACAATGTGATTTCTGCCGCACTGCAGTCACCACCTACCCACAGCGCAGCAGCGTCGTCCCAGCTCGTGTTGGATGCCTTGACCCTATTTGGTTACACCAATGATGATTTAGACCCCAATATTCCACCCGCCCGTATAAATGCCGGTGCTGAGCATCTGGTATAGGGATTAAAAACGCGAGAAGCACTGACTGCAATGAAGTACGATCTCGCATCCGGTCGCGATTTAATGAATCGAGAAGGATTGGTTACCATTACGCTGGTGTATGCAGAAGCGCCCCAACGGTTTCAGACCCGCAATCCATTTGCCTCGGGTGGTGTTTATGAAGATCCAGCAACAGGAGCGGCAACTGCTGCGTTTGCTGGTTACCTACGCGATCTTGGATGGCCGCACAATGGCGTTATCGATATCGTACAAGGTGAAGATATGGGGGTACGATCGCGTCTAAAAGCAGAAATATCTCCAGTACTCGGTAGTTCGATCCGTATTTCTGGAACAGCAAGACTATTGGAGCGCTGATTGTGTAGCGTTATAGAGTTTACTTGCAGTTCCATAAGCGCTACTCAGCTTCGGGCATATCATCACCGTGGTCCATACCCTCGTGATTCATGCCACCATGATCCATGCCGCTATGGTCCATCATGAGTTCCATGCTGGTGGGGCCAGATGCTTTGATGCCCATGGATACGAGACCGGATGTCAGTAGACCCATGGATACGAGACCCGTTGACAGAACACCCATGGAAATGATGCCGATGGAAATAATACCGTGGGAAATGACGCCAATAGAAATAATGCCATGGGCAGAAATGCCGATTGCAACAAAACCGTGAGCACCGATACCCATGGAGAAAAGCTTTCTTTTCTTGGTAGGGGTTACGGGTTCTGTAGTGGGGGTGCTGTCTATCACAGATCGATGCGTGGAATTAACTAAGTGATAGTAATTCTCTAGGCAATGACATGTCAAAAGACAGGCTGTCGTAGAAGCTGATCTGTGGCTAGCCTTTTACGCCACTGCTAGCTTCGTTAGGAACGATATAACGCTGCATGATTACAAAAAAGAGCAGTATCGGAGCTGTGGCAATTACGGAGCCTGCTGCAATTAATCGCCAGTCTAAGGAAAAGCTGCCGGCCAAGCGAGCCACACCCAGCGGCAGAGTATAGTACTCAGGTCGATTGAGCACTAGCAGCGGCCACAGAAAATCACTCCAAGAACCAATAAAAACAAAAATAGCCAAGGTCACCAGAGCCGGACGCACTGACGGAATCATGATGTGCCACCAGATGCCTAGCTCTGAGCAACCATCAATACGTGAGGCTTCTTCTAGTTCTTTAGGAACGTTTCGAAACGCCTGACGCATTAAGAAAATGCCAAATGCAGAGGCGATGGACGGAAAAATTACGCCTAAATAGCTGTTGGTCAGACCCAGCTGTACGGTGAGAATAAACAGTGGGATCATCACAATCTGAAATGGAATCAAGATGGTGGCGACAATGAGTGAAAAGATTAATTCTCGTCCGCGAAAGTTAAGTCTGGCTAGCGGATAAGCGGCCAGGGAACAGAACAGTAAATTTAGGACTACGGTGACAACAGCGATGAGGGTGCTGTTAAAAAAGTAGCGACCAAAGGGATTGGTCTGCCATACTTCGACAAAATTGCTGAATGTGGGTTGCTGAGGGATAAATTGAGGGGGAAATTCAAAAATATTTTCTGCACCTGATTTGAAGGCGGTGCTGATCAGCCAAAGGAGGGGCAGAAGCATTGCGATCGCAATGCCTCCCAAAAGCGCATAAATCAAGACAACTTCCCACCAGCGCTTTTGTCTGAGCATGGCCTATCTCCTAGCCAAACGAGCGGTTTTGCATCAACCAAAATCCAGCAAAGGACTCTGACTCTGGATTCTCTTGTACCGCTATAAAGTGTACCTGATTGGCTTTTTCTTTGGCTTCCATAAATCGCTCAGCCTCTTGCTTTAGCTCAGGTCGATTCAGCCCAGCCATAATCCAGGTGTCATTGCTGCCAGTTTCCAACAGTAGCTGAGACAGCTGCCCAATTTGCACATCTAAATAGCCTAGTTCTAAACCCGACATCCAGCCTGCTAATGGCAATGCCCGTTCCGAAAAAATGAGGATGCCGGGCACCATCGTCTCTGGACCAATGCCGGCTAAGTCTAAGGGAAACGCTTCACTAAAGCCAATTTCCCAGTCGGGCATATCTGCAAAATCTTTAGCCGGCAAGCTGACCATGGCCCAACGCTGACCGATCAAGGCATCTGGTAGGGGCCGTGCTGATTCTATCGGCTGCACCGTAGACGGTGGTTTACCCCCCTGGTAACCTGGCTGCTGAGGGTAAAAGTTTTCTCGACGTTCCTCCAGCCAGCGTTGCAAAGTAAAAGCGCGACGACTCAAACGGGCTGCAATACCTAGTTCATCGCAGGCTCGCTTAATCATAATTTGCATCTGATAGCGAAAGAACCGAACCCGAACGGGTGATTCTCCCGCTTTGTCGATGGCCTCTTCTAATGCCTGTTTTAGCTCGATAGAGTTGATCTGTTTGTTAGAAAGAAATTTGCTGTAGCGAATCTTAGTACTATCGTTTATCGACTGAGCCCCGTCACAGATGAGTACTTCCCAGCGTTTTTTCTGATTGTCATCCAGAATCGGACGTGAGTAGAAATCTAGCTCCCATACGCTACCCATTAGCTGTCTTGCTCCGCCAGTAATTTGCCTGGGTCTGCAGCTCGTTCTGGAGCTTCAGACATTAACTTGTCAGCTTCTTTCAAAATTTCGCCAGGATATTTTTCTAAGACCTTTGTGGAGAGACTAATGCGCCCCCGCTCCTCATCTAAGTTTAAGACCACAGCCTTGACTGGCTGACCCACTTCAAAGACATCACCGATGGAGGTGACAAAGCTTTTACTAATTTGCTTAACGTGAAGCAGCCCCCGGACGCCGTCAAAATCAACAAAAACGCCAAATGGCTTGATTGACCCCACTTTACCGTCAATTAGCTGTCCAGGATTCAGCTGCCCCAGAGCGGTTGTACGAGCTGCATTGCGGTTAGAGAGAACCAATTTATTAGTCTCTTCGTTAACCTCTAAAAAGCCAACAGAGATGGTTTGCCCCACCAGTGCGGTCAAATCTTCAGGTGGATTCACCAAATGAGACCGGGGAACAAACCCCCGCAGTCCGCCTACATCTGCAATCACACCGCCTTTATTAGTGCCAGTGACTGTCACATCGAGGATATCTTTATTGGCCTCACGCTGCTCTAGCTGAGCCCAAACTTCTTTGATTTCTAATTTACGGATAGACAGAACTACCTGACCGTTAGCATCTTGGTCGCGCACAATGAGAAACTGTCGCTCGCTACCGATGGGCACAGCTTCTTCGAGGGTGGCGCTAGAGTCTACGGAAATCTCACGAGCTGGAAGAAAGGCCGCTGCTTTGCCACCAATGTCTATGTAGGCACCATCGTCAATGTGGCTATCCACTTTGCCCGTCACGACTGCTCCCTTTTGAAAGTTAAAGTCGTGTTGGTCTAGGGCTTTGAGAAAATCGTCAGCAGAAAAAGTCAACGGTCTATGGCCTGTCAGGACAGGCTTCCATAAAAAAAGTCAGTTTTCCAAGTTTAAGCTAATTTTCGCTTACCGAAATCTTAAGTTTTGGCAACGACGTAGGTTGGTTTGTATCACTGGATTTATCCTTTGAGCCACTACGAAAACGTTAAAACCCAACTTTTTGCGAGAACAGCTCCATCAATCAAGCCTCTCGGCATACAAAGCTTTTACCTTTTCCCTGTCATCAGCGGCAGCATCTGAATTATAGCTACCGCGCCGGTCGCAAAAAAAGCCATGCCCGGCCCCTTTGTATTCAAAAATTTTATGGTCGATATTGGCCCGCTGTAAGGCTGAGCGTATTTGTTCAACGGCTTCAGTGGGAATTGAGGCATCCTCAGTGCCAAAAAAGCAGTGCAGGGTACCGGTAATCTGCTCTGTGCGGTCCAAGGCAACTGGGCCTGGGCCAAAGGCTGTATCAGGAATTCCGGCTCCGTAAAAGGATGCGATCGCACTCGTATCTTGCAATGTTGCAGCTAAATAGGCCACATGGCCACCAAAGCAAAAACCAATACAGCCAACGCCGCCATCCTTTACCTGAGGGAGCGTCTTGGTGTAGTTGACAGTGGCTTGAATATCGCTAAGCAGCTCATCGGCCTTAGTTTGTACCTTATATTGACGGCCCACCTGAATATCTTCAGGGGCATAGACAGTTTCAAACCCAGGGGCTTGCCGATGATAGAGGGCCGGGGCAAGGGCCACATAGCCTTCGTGAGCAATGCGTGCGGGCACATCGCGGATGTGGACATTGACGCCAAAAATTTCTTGTAGGACGACGACTGCACCAAAAGGACCCTCGCCGTCGGGCATGGCCACATATACCGGTAGGGTAATATCGCCGCATTCGACCTCAATAGTGCGAGTCTCAATGCTTGAAGGGGCCATAGTTTCGATTGCTTAGGGTGTCGCTATTATTTTGCATCCAGGGCATTTTCAACAAATGTTCCTACTGTGAATTTTTGTGTTCTATGCCAGTTAAATGCCTATTGTCGCATCTCAAAGCCCGGTTTCGCGAGTAGCCTCTATGTTATGTTGGGTAGCCCAGTTGTAGTTTGAGCTATTGCCGGGTACCAAACCACCTTAAATTTTGTATTTGGACGGCAACTGAGCGCGATTTATGGTGCAATTTCATATTCAAACCGATAGCGAAATTCCGGCTTCCACTCAGCTTTACGATCAGATTTGGTTTGCGATCGCATCCCGTCAATACCCGCCTGGATATCGTTTACCCAGTACCCGTCAGCTAGCAATGCAAACAGGGCTACACCGTAACACCATCAGTAAGGTGTACCGGCAGCTGGAAGAAGCTGGTGGCGTTGAGGCCCAGCCTGGTTCTGGTATCTATGTACGTACCCAGGGTAGCGTAGAAATTGATAAGCCCCGCTCACCGTTGTTGGCCCAGTTTCCCAAAGCCCAGGAACTAGTAGAAAGCAGCCTGGATGAACTGTTGCGTCAGGGTTGCTCGCTGCATCAGGCCCGTGAGCTGTTTCTGGGTGAAATTGACTGGCGGTTACGCTGTAGTGCACGAGTGTTAGTCACCACACCCCGTCAGGATATTGGTGCCGGTGAGCTGATGGTGCGCGAACTGGAGCAAGCGCTGCGGATTCCGGTACAGTTGGTACCCCTAGAAGAACTAGAGGACGTGCTGTCCCAAACCCGTTCCGGTACGGTGGTAACCAGTCGCTACTTTATTAATGAAGCAGAAGCGATCGCAGCGCCAAAATCCGTGCGTGTGATTCCCATCGATATTTACGACTACGCTGAAGAGCTTGGCCAACTTAAAGAGTTACCTAAAGACACCTGTCTTGGACTAGTCAGTCTCAGCTCCGGAATTTTGCGGGCAGCTGAGGTGCTGTCCTACAGTTTACGCGGCGATGAGATTTTGGTGATGACGGCTCAAACCGAAGACGAGCAAAAACTCTCCGCCGTTGTCCGCAGTGCCCAAACTATTGCGGCTTTAGATAAAGCCAGTTTCCCAGCTATCAAAGCAGCACTGCAGGCAGCACGCGAAGATATCATTCGTCCCCCCTAAGTCTTCTGTTGTGAGAACTATATTGGTGAGAAATCTATTGAGGTACTTAAGCGAGAACTAGGGCTAGATTAACCAGAAAACTTGCTCTAGCGTCCTGGCGGTAGGTTTGGCTCTTAGCAAACGCTGTGCAGCCATTAGACCTCACACACGAACCGCCATCAGCGGGTAGCTGGGCTAATCATGCTTGCTGGGCTAACGGTATCTGTAATACATTCAACCCAACCCATTCGGTTTCCGCTAAGGCTCGGTGCTCGGTGGGGACTGTCACCATCTGTGTTTCAATGCCTGTCCAGATCTCAGGGGATACCCTGACAGCCATCTGCTTGCACCGGATCATCAGCTCACAAATATAGAAATAATCAGCCAGTGCTTGCACATCTGCTGAGGATAGTTGCCAATCATCAGGTGAAATGCCCAGAGCGTTGAACCACAGCTTCAGCACTCGGGCCTGAAAAATTTGTTTTTGGTACTCAGAGGTTTCTTGGGATGGGATGCTGGATTTAAGTGTCTGCAGGTGTTTTAACAGCTCTAAGCAGTTAATAGTGGCTAGGATATTAAGACGAGCAAAGCGTTTTGTTAACGTGATGCCACGTGCGATCGCACGTGAGATATCTAGGTCATACTCATGGGCGCGAGTAAGCGCATGGTTAAGCGTTAGTGTCCGAGCCAGATTAATATCGATAATATGGGCATGGGCTGGGTCAATGGTCAGGGCCAGGGCGCGGGCTCGCTCAAGAATATGGCTGCGGGCCAACTCACGGTTTAGCTCACGGTTAAGTGCTAAGGCGAGATAAATAGCAGATACCCGTTTGGCAGCTGGGTTAAAACTACCCGGAGAGCCTGCTGTTGCAGCAGTAGCCCACTGCACCAGATGCTGCAGCTTAATCGAGCTAAGACATTGGTTTGCCCGTTGTTTCAATGTTTTGAGAAAGTGATTTGCCCCTTGCTTACCGGTCAATAATCCTGGCGTTAGCAACAACACCTCTCGCCAACGTCTATCAGTAACGTAGTTTGAGATCACCTTATTCCAGTGGCGATTATCTGCTAGACACTGGGCTGTAAGATATTCCTGCAGCGTCAGATGGGAAAACGAATAGGCATCCTCAGCACGTTCTACCAAAATGCCCTGCTGGACTTCAATGGCTTGTAGAACAGCCTCTCCATTCAGTGTTTTTGGCACATTTAGATTACTGGCTAAAAAGTCCTTTATTTGTGCCGTTAGCTCTCTGCGAGAGAAAAAGAGCTGGTCAGATTCAAACCCAGCATAAGCAATTTCAGACAATAAACTCTCTTCTAACTCAATGCTGAGACCCTCATAAATCTCGTCTCGGTTGATGCGTTTTTCAGCCGCCCACTCCTCCAGCAAGATACGTAAGGCTCGCTGATAGAGATTGCTACGATTAGCTGGAAATCGCTGTGATCGATCATAAACAAGACACAGAAACGTAAGGAGTAGAGGCGTATGGGCGAGTTCTTTCGCTGCTCTATTCTTCTCTTCTTGCAAGGTTTTCCAGCATTTTTTACTGATGGCTCCCTCAGTATCTCGTTCGCTACTAAACCAGTTACTAATAAACTGTTCAATTTGGTCATTATCAAAATCAGCCATGCCTACATCGCTAAAGCGAGTAAATCCACCATGGTAGGCTGCTGTACGACATGAGCCGACAAATCGATTTTGATCGTAGCGATCGACAAAATCTTGAATGGTGCAGATAACGTTATCAAGATTTTCAGTGGGTACCTCATCGAGACCATCTAGCAAAATCAGCAATTTACCCTGCCTGAGTGCCTGCTGTACAAATTCCTCTGGTGCAGGAAAACCACAGTTGCCAAACTCCTCAGCAATCAGCATCGCGATATCGATATCATCTGCCTCAAATCGCTTTAACTCAAGTAAGACAGGGATCTTGCGATGGTGATAGACAGCCTGCTCATGATGAAACGTGCGTAAGGCTTCTAACCCTAATTTTCGTAAAAAAGTAGATTTTCCAGCACCTGGCCCACCTAGTACCATTAGAAACTGCTTTTCGTTGGCTACATCAATACCTGCGCGTTTTTCATTTCTGTAGCGCCGGCCGATACAGCTACGAAACCGAGTGCGACGATACTGCTTCTCTAGCGCTTGAGTTGATTCAAATCCCAGAATGTCATCCTCATCGAGAAATTTTATGCCTGTGTAGACCTGGGCTAGATCTACCGGTTCTCGCATACCCAATACCTTTAGCTGACAGTGACGTTTTCGGTAGGTATGAACGTATTTTCTTGATGCGTTAAAAAATAGATTCTGTACCTCAGAAATAGCCTGACTTCCGACTCTAGGTAAGAGATTTACTGCAAAGCTGGCAATGCCCTCCGCGACTGGTTCCGCCAGCAGTTCTAAACCCGTCATATTCGTTGTATGTTACGCCATACCT
>JBHJIV010000101.1:0-37190 GCA_050043105.1 Leptolyngbyaceae cyanobacterium
AGGTATGACAAAGGTATTTCCTTAACAAAAAAAGAGATGCGCAAGATTGAGCAGCGGCTAGAACGCAATCCCCAGTTGCCCAAATGGGACATTTTGATTCGACCAGCTTAGCTGGTACTTTCTTTATGGGAAATCCCCTTACCAACCACCCAAATACGCTGTAAGGGATATCTCTAATATTTTTCCGAGGGTGCTAGGGCGGCGGTCCGCCCTAGCCATGGGAAACCCCATTATACGATTTGGAATAACTTAGATATTTCCAGAAAGGGAACTCGGTGGGACCCCACGCAGCTGGTTTCGCGATTGGCCAACTCCTCAAAATTCATAGGGAAACATGGGTTAATCGCGGCATAGGCTGCTCAGGGCTTTCCTCCCTGAAACCCTCCATTCGTGGGGGCCTCAACGCCCACACACCCCCCGCAAGGAGGGTGTCGTTCATTACAATGATTCAGGTTTGGTGGAGGTTACGGCGAGGTCAGAGGATACATTGTTGCGTCCAACTATGAATTTGTTTCTTAACAGCTCCTAATGTATAGGAGAAAGTACCTCAACTAAGTAATCAACAAACACGCGAGTCTTTGCAGCAAGATATCTCGTATCTGGATACAGTGCGTAAATCCCTGTGGTGGGTACCGTCCAGTCAGTAAGAACAGGTTTTAACGTCCCCGTTTGGAGGGCTTCTGACGTAATAAAGTCGGCAAGCAACGCAATCCCTGCACCTGCGATCGCAGCTTCAAACAGAACGCTAGCATCGTTGGCCTGTAACCAGGGTGTGATCGGGGCAAGATGAGATTTGTTGTTTTTGTGCAGTTCCCATCGATGACCCGTCTTTAAATGAGAAAAATGAAGACACTTGTGTGCTGAAAGCGCCTCTGGTGTTTTGGGTACGCCATAGCGTTCAAGATAGGTGGGTGAGGCGACCAAACGACGATGATTGTCGGCGAGTTTGCGTAAGCGCAGAGAAGAATCTTCCAGTTTGCCAATGCGAATAGCAACATCTACCTGCTCCTCTACCAAATCGACAAAGCGATCGGTGAATTTAATAGTCACACGAATATCAGGATATCGGCATAGGAACGTGGGAATCGTTTGGGCAACATGTAACCGACCAAATGTAGCAGGCACTGTAACATTGAGCAGTCCAGCCGGACGAGCACCCAGGGAGGCCGCTGTGACGTCAGCCTCGTCTAAATCAGCAATGATGCGCTCCACCTGATTGAGATAGAGTTCCCCTGCCTCAGTCAGGGTTACCCGCCGCGTTGTGCGCACCAACAGCTGTACACCCAGTGAATCTTCTAAGCGCTTTACGCGCCGACTGATGGTGGATGGGGTGAGATTGAGCGTGGCAGATGCCCCGGCAAAGCTTAAACGGCGGGCTGTTTCTACAAAGGCTTCTAGGAGTGCCAGTTTGTCTTCAGACGAGACAAGCGAACTATTATTGCGTGCCATGCAATTATCTAGGGTGCTGAATGGGGTTTATCCTAACTCAAAAGAACTAATAAGCTGTGCAGTATCGCAAGAGAGGATATTGCTATGCAGGGTCTGCTTGAGGGTAAAGCTGGGGTGATAACAGGCGCTAGCTCTGGGATTGGCGCAGCGGCGGCGCAGCTGTTTGCAGCTGAAGGGGCGAAGGTGGTTCTTGTTGCTAGGCGACAGGAGAAACTTGACCGGTTGGTAGATGCGATTATTGATACAGGGGGCAAAGCCTTTGCTTTGACAGCTGACATCAGCCAGCCTGGAGCCCCCAGCCATATTGTTAATGAAACAGTTGCCACCTTTGGACGGTTTGATTTTGCGTTTAACAATGCAGGCACCATTGGCAATTTTGTGCCCATGCTCGAACAATCTGAAGAGGATTGGAACCGCACCATTGAGACCAATCTTAAATCAGTTTGGCTGTCTGTGCGTGCCCAAGCCCGCTACATGGCAAGCCACGGCGGCGGTGCAATCGTCAATACATCCTCCTGGCTGGCAGCCGGTGCGCTACCCGGTTCTACCGTTTACTCGGCTAGTAAAGCGGGCATAGATGGCCTGATGCGTCCGGCGGCACTCGAACTTGCCCCCTTTGGCATTCGCATCAACAATATCAATCCGGGTGGCATCGATACCGAAATGACGAGAGCAGCCTTTCAACACGATAGCGCTGTGCTAGAAGCATTTGGCCAGGCTCATCCAAGGGGGTGCATGGGCACGCCCAAAGAGACTGCTGAGCTAGCGGCTTTTCTGCTGTGCGATCGCACAGCAAATATCACCGGACAAACCATTTTTATTGACGGTGGCTACAGCATTCCGGGCCAACGAAGCTAAGTAAACCAAGAACTTAAAACAATGATAAAAAGCCTATTATGTAGCAAGGTAATTGTAAGCTACGCCTGTTTGACGTCCCTAGCAGGCTGTACTAACCTGGCTGAAACATCCGTCAGCTATACTACACTACCACCAGACTTTGAATATCCCAACGGCATTACAACGGGGCCAAACGGCCAGCTCTATGTGGGCTCAGTCACCAGTGGTAATGTGCTGCAGATTGCCCCAGATGGAGACATTACAACAGCGTTTGAAGAAACAGATGAAGTGTTTGCCGGTACGTCGGTTCGCTTTGACCCGATGACAAATCTTCTGTGGATGGCGTCGCCTGATTTTTTAGGAGAAGAAATTAACGGCGAGAGAGTTCGTCGTCCTCATCGTCTTGCCGCGGTCGATCTCGCTAGCAATCGCGTTGTGTGGTCATCGGCAATACCGGATGAAGGCTTTGCCAACGATATGGCCATGGACGGACAGGGCGGTCTCTATATCACCGCTAGCGTCCACGATCGCATCCTATATTTATCAGAACCGGGGGCACCGTTTGAGACCGTTGCAGCTGATCCGCTCATGACCCCCGGTGACCTTGGCCCAGCAGGGATTGCCGTAGCGCCCAGCGGAGACTTAATTATCGGGCTATATAGCGATGGCACACTGTTACGGGTTACCCTGGGCGAGAATGGAGCGCCCGCTCAGGTCACCGAGGTTAATTTATCTCGTCCTCTTGAAAATCCAGACGGACTGGCGTTTGCTCCAGACGGTCGGTTACTTGTACTAGAAGGCGCAGCCGAGAGCGGCAACGGTAAACTGTTGGCAATTAATCTCGCCAGCGCGGAACCCCATACTACTGAGGTATTGCTAGATGGCCTCAACTCACCGCTGAATCTGACGATTGTGGATGACCAGGTTGCTGTCACAGAAAGCTATATCCGTCATCTGCTGGTCGATGATCCAAGCCTTATTCCTCCAGACACATTTCGAGTGGTAACAGTTCCATTAGGGCTCCCTTAAAGAGTTCTTGCAACTTGTATAAATGCTCGAATATCCTCTGGGTCAGAAATGTGCTCTGCTAGCTGTTGAACCACTGTGGCCAAATCATTTGACTCATCAGGCTTGCTGACATAAGAGACTGCCAATGGGACCTATGTACCCAATCAAGAGTTGTCTTACTCTGTGAGTTGTTCCGTAGTGTCAACTACTTCCCATCGCTTTTTAAGGACCGTTAAATTAAATATAAGATAGCCGACCATAGTGGGCGATTGTATGGTCGTTTGCTCAAGCCAATTGTCTATTAGCGGTAATATTGCATAGGAAAGCTGAGGCGGCTGGCGTTTTTGTAGCTCAGCCAGGAGTCGGTCTCCGAGAATATCGTCAGTGCCCGGTCTGATTAAGCAATGGGTTCTAAGCAGCTGCAGCGGTTGAGTACTTTGCTGCTGTTGCGCCTGTAAAAGTTCCTGGTTTATCTGCTCAGCCAGCTGCTCTATTGTAAAAGTCAGCATCATGGGCTGCAGACTAAATGAGGGCTCATCCCCTAAAAAGTGCTGGGTGACCAACGAGCGTTTTACCAAGTCAGCAAGGGCGACAATCACCCCGGCAGGCTCAGGATTCAATAAATGGGTCTGCAGCCGACACAGGGCAATGGGCTCTTGCCAGATGGCCAACCAGTAAATTAACGCTCTTTCTAATGGGTTTAGCGTCTGAAACTGTTGCTTAAAGAGTGACTGGATAAGGTCGGGTAAGACGATGATCTCTTGTTCTAGAAAGAGACCTATCTGACCACCAAAGACCGTTTGTAGCATAGAGGCGACAAGCGTTAAGGCGAGGGGACTGTAGCTGTAGAGACGGGCCAGGGTTTTGAGCTGATGGAGTTGACCACCACAGTCCCGCGTCTGCAGCAGCTTAACGGCGTCTAGTTCAGATAGTCCGCCCAGCGATAGCTGGTAAGCACGATTTAAGGTTTGAAATTGGGGTGGCAGTGGCTGACGGCTAATGGCCACCACACAGCTTTGATGGCGGGAACGAGAAATTTGATAGAGAAAATCTAAGTAGGTTTTCTCGTTGATATCATCTAAGACCAGCAGCATGGGGCGCTGCATCTTTTTTAGTAGCTGTCGTAGCCCTTGATCGACCGTCTCTATGGGCGCATCTAGGCCATCTGTTAGCAGCGTGCTCAGGGGCGTGCTGGCCGACCGCCAAATAAGGTGCTCAAAGTGAGGCTGGAGGTGTTCGGCCAGGGCCAGGGCCAGGGTGGTTTTGCCGTTGCCCCCTAGACCGCTGATGGTGATCAGCTTTGCATTATCGTTCAAGACCCAGGTCTGTAGCTGCTGCAGCTCTTGCCCGCGGCCAAAAAACTGCTCAATGTCGGGAGCGTCCCCCCAGTCTATGAGTGGAGCGTTTGGGCCAGTGTCTTGAACTGGCGTGGAATCAGGGGCGGCAGTTTGCCCGTCGGCAATGGTCTGCCCGTCGGCAATGGTCTGCCAATCATCAAGACCAACGGTCTGACAGATAGCGATAAAAGCGTCTTGCTGAATGCGTTCACCACGCCAGAAACGTCGCAGGGTGGCTCTAGAAGTGTGGGCATCTTGCCACCAGCGGGCGGTGCTGGTTTTGGTCCACCCTCGGCGCTGGCGGGCTTGGTTTGCGATCGCAAGTCCTTTTTCTGACGCCCTTACCGAATGCCCCATGGCTGATTTCCTACCGTATCCTGGGTTGAATGTTTGCCCCTATATAGCAATCGACGGATGCATTCGTCGATTGCGAGTCAGGTTAGCTGTTGTAATTTGGGGCTTTTAGGGATATCGATTGTCCTAACTAACCTGACAGATGCAATAGGTATTACGAATGGCTGTATCACCCATCTGTTTCCCATAGTACGCAAGGGGGTTTTCTAAAAGTGCTCACCTGTGCTCACTAACTGAGTCAATTGACTGAGCCCAAAGCTGAGCCTGTTTAGCCCGCTAGCCCGCCTAATCTTAAGTCAGTTCACCCCCTGGAGGTCCCACCATGACACAAACGTTATTGCCTCAAACCACTGGCTTATATGTCCAAGACGTTGAGCAACCCCTGGCGTTTCCCCTCAAACACACTGATGTGCAAGCTCGGGTCAGCGGCAGCTTGTCGCGGGTGGAGGTGACCCATACATTTGAAAACCCGTTTACAACTGCTCTGAATGCCACCTATATATTTCCGCTGCCGGATGAAGCCGCCGTTGACAGCATGGTAATTCAGTTTGCTGAGCGCACCATCCAAGGCCGCATTGAGAAACGAGAAGAGGCTCAAGCAATGTATGAACAGGCTAAACAACGAGGTCAAACCGCCGGACTCTTAGAGCAAGAACGGGCCAATATTTTTACCCAGTCCCTGGCCAATATTCCGCCAGGTGAGCAAATTAAGGTCGTCATTCGCTATGGCGACCAGCTTGCCTATAAACAGGGGACCTATGAGTTTGTCTTCCCTATGGTGGTCGGACCGCGCTACATCCCCGGCAACCCGATTGCGGGCCAGTCTCAAGGGTCTGCCATTGCGCCGATGACGCTCAATCAAGATACTGACATCGTGCCGGATGCTAGCCGTCTAAACGGGCCGAGGCTGCCAGCCGGTATGCGGTCTGGTCATGATATTCAGATAGCGATAGATATCGAAACGAGCGTTGAAATCGTCAAACTGCAGTCCCCGTCTCACCAAATTAATATTGATACCCAAGACGCCCTGACCCACATTACCCTGGCCCCTAACGATACGCTGCCCAATAAAGACCTGATTGTGCGATACCAGGTCGCGGGTGAGGCCATTCAGACATCGCCGCTCACCCAGTCAGACGAGCGGGGGGGCCATTTTGCGCTCTACATGATTCCCGCCATCCGCTATGACGCTGCCCAATATATCCCTAAAGATATGGTGTTTTTGATTGACACCTCTGGCTCACAATCAGGAGCCCCCCTGGCTCAGTGTCAGGCACTGATGCAGCGATTTAATGAGGGGCTGCATCCCCAAGACACCTTTAACATTGTAAACTTTGCCAATACGACCCAGCAGCTGGCCAAGGTGCCATTGGCCAATAACCCCCGCAATCGCAAACAGGCCCTCGGCTATATCAACCGACTGCGGGCGGGGGGCGGCACCGAGATGCTGCGCGGTCTTAAAACCGTGTTGAATTTGCCCCAAACTGACCCAGGTCGGATTCGCAATATTGTTCTCTTAACCGATGGCTACATTGGCAATGAGACTCAAATTTTTGCTGAGGTCCAGCAGTCGCTTAGCCCATCGCCTCGTCTCCACAGCTTTGGTGCCGGGAGTTCGGTCAATCGCTTTTTACTCAATCGGGCGGCAGAATTTGGTCGCGGCATGAGTCACATTGTTCGTCACGATGAGACCATTGAAACGGTGGTGGATAAATTTTTTGGTCAAATCAACAACCCAGTTTTAGGCAATCTCTCCCTATCTTGGGATGGCCCAGGGGAAGCGCCCATTGTGTATCCATCGGCGTTGCCCGATCTGTTTGCAGAACAGCCCCTGGTCTTATTTGGGCGCAAGGCTGACAATCAGCCAGGAACAGTGCGAATAACCGGTATTACGGCTGGCGGGCAGTCATTTGAGCAAGCGTTTGCCATTGGCTTTGAACCATCGGGTAATGCAGCCATTGCCCAGCTGTGGGGTCGCGCCCGCATTAAAGAATTAATGAATCAAATGGTGAGCGGTGAGACCACTAGGGGTGTCAAGGCCGTAACAGAGACGGCCCTGGCCTATCAGCTGCTTTCTCAGTACACGGCGTTTGTTGCCGTTAGCGATGATGTTCGCATAGAGCAGCCGGATGATGCAGTTGCCGTCAATGTGCCTGCGTTGATGCCCGAAGCGGTTAGCTATGAGGGGGTGTTTAGTACCGCTGCCGTCAGCAGTAGAGTGCGCAGACCAAAGATGGCAGCCCCGATGGCAGCAAGTCCAGCTCAGCGCAAGACGGTTCCTCAAAACTTTTCTTCTATGGCCTCACCGACAGATTCTCTAGACGAGGCTGATCTTGCCTTTGCGCCGCTGGGCATGGCTGTACCGGCAGCGTCACCGCAGGAGCCACAAATTCAGGTGGTCAAAGCAGATGGGTTAGACGATAGTACGCTGAACCAACTTGAACACCATTTACAAAGTCTTCAGCTGGTTAATCCTCAGGCTGGGAAACTAGTGTTTGAGCTAGTGATTCAGCGGGGGCGGGTGAGACGGGTGATGCTGGATGATGAGGCTTCAGACCCACAGTCTCAGGATGTGATCAATCAGATTCGTCAGGCTCTTTTAACCTGGTCTTGTCCTCAGACAATCGCTGTGCCAGTTAAGGTGGAAATAGATGTGAAGCAGTAGATGAATCAACAGTGAGAGAGTATCTGGGTAAAGTTATTGATTACCCAGATACCCCTGAAATTGTATGGGTAGATTAGTTATCTCAGTAGCGCGACAATCTCTTCAGCGACGCCTGTTGCTGAGTTTAACTAGCTGTGATTGATCAGGCAATGACAGATGCTGAAATTGCGCTTAAGACTTTTTGGGCAACCAGTTCAGAAGACATTGGATTTTGACCAGTGATCAGGTTGCCATCTGCGATCGCATAGGCTTCAAAGTTACCGGTCTTGTGAATATCTGCTCCCAGTTCTCGCAGCTTGCTCTCTAGTAAAAAGGGGACGGTTTCAGTGAGACCCACAGCGCTTTCTTCAGCATCGGTGAAGGTCGCAACCTTACGACCTTTGACAACTGAGTCGCCTGTCGCTGTTTTAGCGGCAACTAATCCGGCAGGGCCATGACAAACAGCAGAGACAATGCGGCCTTGTGCTAGTGTTTCAGCCACAATTTGGCAGAGGCGATCGCTCTGTGGAAAATCCCACATCGTGCCGTGACCGCCTGGTAGAAACACCGCATCATAGCTGTCTGCATCCACATCGTTAATAGAAGGCGTATTGGCAATGGCCTTTTGCGCCCCTGCATCGGCTCGAAAGCGCTCGACGCTAGGCGAATTTTCTCCGTCCGCTTTCTCACTCCCCGGATCGATGGGCACGGGTCCGCCCTTTATAGACGCGACAGTGACCGATGCACCTGCATCTACGAAAGCGTAGTAAGGCGTAGTCAGTTCCTCGATCCATAAGCCCGTCTTTTGCTCCGTGTTACCCAAGTTTGTATGGGATGTGGTGATGATCAATATTTTAGGAGCAGCCATGTTGCAGTTTCCTTCGCAAGTACAGTTTCACGATAGAAAGGAAATGCTAAAAGGAGAAGACCGTCTTTGTAGGAGCAGCCATAATAAAATTTATGGCATTGCTGATTTATGAGCTATTTTCCTCAGCTAAGAACGTTCATGGCGGCCTATCGTCTCGGCTCGCTTACCAAAGCTGCCGAACACCTGGGCATTACTCAGCCTGCCGTCTCTCAGCAGATTCGCACGCTGGAAGCGCAAATTAAAAAGCCGTTGTTTATGCGCCACGCCAGAGGAATTGAACCGAGTGCGATCGCCCACGACCTCGCCCGCTCTATCGGTACCCACATTGACGCGCTCGAAACCAGCTTCAATGCGGTACAGGCCAGAGCCACGAATATTGCCGTCACGATTCACATCGCTGGCCCCGTCGAATATCTCAGCGCTAAAATTATTCCGCTGCTGGCTAGCCTCATGACACGAGATATCCGTATAAGGCTTCACACTGGTGGCAAAGATTACATCTACAAGCTGCTAGATGAAGGTGTGATCGATTTGGCAATTACGGCATCCCTTCCCAACAGCCGTACCCTCGATTATCAGCAAATTGACTCTGAGACTTTAGTCATGGTGGCGACACCTGATTGGATACAACAAAAGCTAACCAAACCCTTTGATGTCAATCAGCTATTAGCCCAATCGCTGATTGCCTATGACGAAGATTTGCCATTAGTTCGGCAGTATTTTAAGGAAGCTTTTGAAATGACGCTAAAGGTGCAGGCGGCTGCAACAGTCGCTGACTTAAGAGCGGTGAGACAGCTTGTTCTTAACCAACTAGGCTATTCAGTGCTGCCGCTTTACCTGTGCAAAACTCATCTTCAACAATCTCAGCTTGCCCTCATCCATACCCCCAAACAATGGTCCACTAACCATCTCTATCTCACCTGGAATCGCGGTAATCTTCGTCATCCCCGCGTTGCCTTTGCCCAACAGTATTTTCTTGTACAGTTGAAATCGTCATGACTATCTTATGACTGAACAACTAGGCATCTGTTAATTCTATAGGAAGAGGGTTGTCAGACTGTCGGTGATGTTCGTGTAAAACTAATGCTGTGAGATGGGCAATGGAAATGAGGATAGCTGCGATCGCAAGTACATAGCTGTGCACCATATACATATGCTGCAGGGTAAAGCTACTAATGCCGCTGCCGCCCGACAAAATATCTCGCAATATGGGGCCAACCAGCGGCAGCGAACCGAGAATATTCAGCTCAATCTTAAAGCGCCAAAATCCTGTTTGCTCCCAGGTCAAGACAATGGCTGTCCAGCTTAGGGCCATTGCCGTCAAGGTTAAGCTAATTCCACTCACCCAAGCAATAAACCAGGACAGCAAAAACTCTCGCCCCAAAAACATAACAATGATTTGAATCAAACTAAAAAGAATCAAACCATTGCCTGCAACATCGTGCAGACTCATAATTAAAGCTCCGTTAGCCACACGATCAACAATCATTTTGAGAGATGTGTGTGCCCCCAGTGCCGTCGGCTGATAATAAAACGCCAGCATCACCCCTGTTAACGCTGCAATACCACAGAGGGTGAGTTCTACTACGGCCAAAAGGGTGGCGATTCGCTGCAGACTGTAGCGATACTGCGTGCGGGTTGCGACACTATCGACAGTTTGCTGAAACTTACGCCGTAGTCGACCAAAGAAAATGCCACTGGCAACGTAGACCACAAAGTAAACCAAACGCCAGCGAAAAATTAATGTCGCCTGCCAGGCAGGATATCGCTCTTGTAACCATGACTGAGATGACACGATGGTCCGTAGCCAATCTTGATAGTCCTGCCACTCGTCAGGAAAGCGATTAACAAATTTTGCGACTCTGCTGGCCAATTCAGTATTCTTAGTTTCCATGTCATACCCCCTTTAGCTCCGGATTCCAATGGGCTACGTCTTCTAACTGCTGCCGTTTGGTATCAAGCGCCTGTATGCCGATGCCCGTAATTCTGTAATATTTTCGCCGAGCCCCGGTGTGTTCTTCAGGTGACTCATCACCCCACTCAGAGGTGATAAACCCTTTTTGCTCCAGTTTTTTGAGGTTAGGGTACAGCGAATTAAACCCGATTTGCTTACCGCCGCTATTTTCAATAGCTTCGATGATTTCTAACCCATATCGTCTACGCAAACGCAGCGCCGACAAAATGATTTCTTGGTTAGGAGTCAACGTTAAGTTGCGATCGCCCATAGCTAGCCACTGTTGAAATAGGGTTTGTCCAAGTGTAGTACTATATCTAAAAAATGGATATATATCCAAAATAAATAACTCTATTTTTTATGACTTCAACCGTATGAAAAACTCGGTTACAACTGTCCATGCTGTTTCTGGGCTAGTTAGGGCAAAGAGCCCGTTTGTTGCATTGTATGAACATCTAAACAGTGTTCAGGAAAATCAATTGTGCCGATGTAGATACTTTCAGAGCAGACTTACTGCTTCTCATCCCCTATGCCAGCTTCTATAGCAATCTGCTGAATGCATTCTGCAGATTGCGCCACACATAGCTGTTGCTACCTAACGCTTTCAGCGATCGCCGTTGTGAACTATGTGTGCAAACAATATAACAAAACAGCCCCCAGTGTGAAAGCACCGGGGGTTATTAATTATCTCTTGAGAGGTGATGAGAGTCGTTAGTCGCGGGTGTAGCCAACTACCAGTAAAGTTTCTGGCGGGGTGCCTTACCTGCACAAATATGTTCTAAACTTTGCACATAGCCATTGGGTTCTACCTGATAACAGTAGTATTCCGATGGTTGATCGGTGTGGTTAGAAAATCGAGGCATCGGGGCCGGTTGCACTTTAATGTCAACCGGGCTTGGTCTGACACCCTCACAGTTGGGAATAGTATTAAATTTGGTTTGATCTGTGGCGTAGCTAGAAAAGCGATGTCGCCAATTGACCAGGGTTTGGCGATGCTCTGGAGTAATTGAGGGAGAGGCAATCAAATGACTTGATAGCTCAACAGCTCTGTCCCAATCTTGAAAACAAACAGCCTGTTTTAAGTCTTCTTTAACACTGTCACTAGATGTAGCCGCCGCCGCGCTTTTAGCGGTAGTAGCTGTACCCGCTACTGCAAGCAAAGAAACAAAAATAATTGGGTTTTTCATGCCGAGCCTCAGAGAACACCAACTCCCAGGTATTCATTAGGCATGTTATGGGTCAGGATAAGAATGTTGACGAACTCAAAATCTTTGATTTGTCCTATGGCGAGGTCATATTACAAAGCTTAATTGTTGCTATATAAAACTGACGCTAATATGTAACTGCTTACGTAATTAACTCCATAATTATGGATTTTTATCAGCAAGCTGGAAAAATGGCCCTGGGCACTCGTTTACGTCGTCTGGGTGAAAAGCTACTGGAGGACGCTAGCGATGTCTATGCCCTATACGATGTGGGCTTAGATCCAAAGTGGTTTCCGGTTTTTTATGTGCTCTCCTACGAGTCAGAAGCCTCGATTACGGGTATTGCTCAAACCATTGGGCATTCTCACCCATCCGTTAGTCAAATTGTTAAAGAAATGAAGAAAGCGGGGCTGGTGGTGACTGGTAAAAGTAAAGCAGACGCCAGGGTAAACGTGGTTCGTCTGTCTGAGGCAGGCAGGCGGCTAATTCCAACGCTAGAAAAACAGTATCTTGATGTGGCTCAGACTGTGGAAGATTTGCTATCGGCAACTCAATTTAATCTTTGGAAGGCTGTGGAGGAATTTGAATATTTACTCGACGAAAAGGGATTTTTATCTCGTGTGCAAGAGGCCCGCAAGCTTCGCGAACAACAGCAGGTGGAGATTATTGATTACGGATCAGAGTTTCGCGATAATTTTAAGCGACTTAACTATAAATGGATTGAGCATTACTTCACGGTAGAAGCATCAGATCGTAAATATTTGGATAATCCAGAAAGCAACATCCTGACGCCGGGGGGGCACATTTATATGGCTCGATATGAGAACAAGATTGTGGGTACTTGCGCCCTGGTTAAGCTGGATACTACCCGCTATGAGTTAGTCAAAATGGCGGTGGCAGAGGAGATGCGCGGTATGGGTATTGGCTGGCTGCTAGGGCAGGCTGCAATTGCTAAAGCCCGTGAGTTAGGGGCAAAAACGCTTTACATAGAGAGTAATACTGTGCTTAAACCGGCTATTAAGCTTTATCAAAAACTTGGGTTTCAAAAGATTGTTGGCCCGCCCTCTCCCTACGAGCGGTGCAATATTCAGCTAGAGCTGCAGCTCTAGGCTCGTATATTTTGTTATTTGCTGAGCGTCCTCCAATAAAAACCCTGACTAATAACAGCCAGGGCAAAGTTTACGAGAGGTAGAGCCCCCCTGACAATTTGTACGTATACCAGCTTTGACCGATGTGCTTTTTCGAGAGTTGCTGATGTTCAAGCTATTAAGCGTTTTGGCTTAGAATCTATCGGAGATCAGGCTTAGACGAGTAAAACCCACCTCATAGCGCTAATATGGGGTGAATTAGAGTATTGGCCAGGGCATTAGAGAAGACTGCTGAGGATTTGGTGGGATGAGCGTTAAAGTCATAGTGTCTTTAAAAACCTCTCACACTCTTTTTGTGCAATTTGTATAGCTTCAAACAGCTCATAATTTTCTTTCATGCACGGTTTCCCTTGCGGTCCCCACACCAGCGCTGACCAGGGTTCATGACCGCCGCCACCATTGGGGGCTTTACTGTGTACTTCGTGCTGGGCCTCAATGTCCAGTACAACGAGTTCACCTTTCCCTTGAGGCTTCATTGCCTGGCCAACATCCCGAAAAATATAGTTGTTGCCTGGATTATGCAGCATCAGCATGAGTCTGTAGCCAGCTACTTTATCGCTTTGTGGCGGAGCAGCAACGCCTTCCATTAAGCGTAAATCAGGCCATCCTTCTATGCCGTAGCTATGGGTATAGCCCCGCTTGAGTGGATGGTAAACAAGATCAGTCATGTCTCGAACCTTAGCCAGAGCGTCGGCAGGGAGACTCAAAATATTGGGATAGGTGGTAATGATCATCAACAGGGGGAACAACGAACCTCATCGTATAATATTTTTGCCGTAACTACGAACTTTTGATCCATCCCACTTTGTTACCCATAGGCTGAGCGTCCGTAATCGGCGTGATGCTCTGTGGAGAATTAAGGCGGGCCATTTATTAAGAGTCATGGATAATCTCTGAATATTCTCAATCTGTCACGCTCCAACCCATCGACCAGAGTTTTCCAGCGGTCCCCCACTTTCTCTTTTGGCTAGCCGAACAGCTCCCTACCGATCACCCAGCTCAAGTTCAAACCAGTCTTGAGCTATCCCTGCAGAAATTTGTTGCGGCCCAAGTTCAACAGGTTGTTCAAGGGCTGGCCCTAAACAATGTGCGTCATGCAGCGGCTCTTGTTGTCGAAAATGCCACCGGTGACGTGTTAGCCTATGTCGGGTCGCCAAAGTATTTTTCTAGCCAACAAACCGGGCAAAATGACGATGCCTCAGAGATAGGGGGGGTGGATATTTCTCTCTCAAACACTCTTTTAGCTGATATTAAAGCCCCGGCTAAGCAGACAGATTGGCTAGAGGCGCTACCCAATCTCTCCACAGCGGCCAGCCAGCTAAGTGTTGCCGCCAGTTTACAAATTCTTAGTCAGCAGTATGGCCAGGTACTCGAAGACTTTGATACTCAAGCAAATGGCGCTCAGTCACTACAGCGAATCAAAACTCTACAGCGACCCGATGGCGGTTTGGCGAGCTGGCCTGGGAGCGAGCAGTCTGATCCGTTTGTCACACCCTATGCGGCAAGAGCGTTGGCCCAGGCACGGGCGGCAGGGTTCTCAGTAGATGGAGCCTTGATGAGTCCGTTCCAGAAGTATCTATACAAGTACGGCCTATTTTCAGCCCCAGCAAGATAGCTGGGAGATTGGCTATCAGCAGCTGGGCCGCGATCGCATCCTTGCCTATGCTGACTATCTAGATACCGGTGTTTACACCATGCATTATCTTGTCCGCTCGGTGACACCCGGCACCTTCCTCTGGCCAGGCTCAGCAGTGCAGCTAGAATATGCCCCCGAAGAATTTGGTCGGGCGGCAACTGCGACATTAGACATACAAGAATAAATCTGGGTACCCATATTCTGGTGAGCCCAACAGGCTTTTTATAGATTTAGCCACAGCTTCGAACGCTTAGAATAGTCAAAGTAAGGATACGTAAGGTCACTCATAATGACTGCCATTAGCCTGAATCTAGAGCCCCTAGTCCAGAGACTAACCCATGAGCAGTTCTATAAGTTATGCATGGCAAACAAGGATATTGCCATGGAGCGGAGCCCAGCAGGAAAATTAATCATTATGTCCCCAGTAGGCGTTGAAAGTGGCAGGCAAGAGGCAAACTACATCATTGATCTGGGTATCTGGAATCGTCAGTCTGGTCTGGGGGTGGTGTTTAGCTCTTCAACGGTTTTTAAGCTGCCCAATGGGGGTGATCGCTCTCCTGATGCAGCATGGGTAACGTTAGAGCGCTGGAATAATCTAACCCGTCAGCAGCAGACAAAATTTCCACCAATCTGTCCTGATTTTGTAATTGAACTGCGGTCTGAGAGTGATCGCTTAAAGCCACTTCAGGAAAAAATGCAGGAATATCTTAATAGTGGTCTGCAGTTGGGTTGGTTGATCAATCCTCAGGGGCAAACTGTCGAGATCTATCGACCAGAGCAGGTGGTAGAGGTAGTAGAATTTCCGGCCATGGATTCAGGAGAGGATGTAATACCTGATTTTGTTTTGGAGGTTAGATAAGGGGCTTAACAGTTATCAGGTGCATTGTACGGTGATACCCGAAACTCTTGGAGACCAAAGAAGCCATCCTTAACCTTATCTACGAGGAACAATATCTAATCACGATGTCTCTACTTTAAGCATAAGATATAAAGAATTTGTTAGGACGTTGGTGTGTTAGCGATCTCTAGAGCGATTTTTAGAGAAAGCTTCTGTAAAACTAGATTTCTCACAGGTTTTCCAGGTTTATCGTTTTTATAGGTTTTTTTATAGAGATGGCCACCTACAGCAACAGGTTACAGAGGGAGTAGCAAATGGGAAACTCGCTCTATATCAGCACTACTGAAGCGGGCAGCGGAAAAGCTTTGGTTGCGCTGGGGATCATTATTTTCATCTTGAGGCGTACAACAAAAGTTAGCTTTTTTCGACCGGTGATTCAGACGGAAGCTATCTCAGGTAGTCATGCCTCTCAGCGAGATGAGGATATCGAACTAATGTTGCAGCACTTTGATCTGCAACAGACCTATGAAGAATCCTTTGGCCTGAGATCGCACCAGGTCAACGATCTCCTCGGCCAGCACCAAATCGACCAGGCCATCTCCATCATTATCGACAAATTCAAGGCTCTAGAGCAGCGTAGTGACTTTATCCTCTGTGAAGGCTCAGACTATCTCGGAGAAGGGTCCGCGTTTGAATTTAATCTCAATCAGGAGATTGCTAAAAATTTAGGCTGTCCCATTTAAATCCTGTGTAATGCCGACAGCAGACCTGTCGATGATGCCCTTCGCCCCCTCCAAATAGCGGTCGATACCTATCGTAATCATCATTGTCCTATTGCCGGGATTGTTCTTAACAAAGCGGCGCTAGACCAGATGGAGGCTTTGAAAAACGCCTTAGAGAAGAACTATACCGACTGTGTTCTAGCCGTTATTCACTATGCACGCAGACTGATTAGTCCCCGCATGCAGGATATTGCCCAACATCTTCAGGCAGAAGTCCTCTATGGTAAAGATTGTCTAGATGGGTTAGCGACCCATTGCCTGGTGGCTGCTATGCAAATGCAGCATGCCCTCACCTGGCTTAAGGAAGATAGCTTAATCATTACTCCTGGAGATCGGGGGGATATGATTGTGGGTATGCTCCAGGCCCATCGGTCCGTTAACTATCCTAATCTGGCCGGGATTTTGCTCTCCACCGGTCTAAAACCTGAGCCATCTATCGCCAGGCTGATCAAAGGACTGCCAGCACCGCTGCCGATTCTCTCGGTTGCCACCGACACTTATACTACCGCCTCGCACATCAAAGAGTTTCACACCTCCCTGAAGCCCGATGACCCGAAAAAAATTGAGCGGAGCATCCGTATTTTTGAGCGTCATGTAGATTTAGCTCAACTCGATGCGCAAGTCAGTTTGGAGCAGCCTCAGGAACTGACGCCGCGTATGTTTACCTATAAGCTGGTGAAGCAGGCCAAGGCAAATCCACAACAAATAGTGTTGCCAGAAAGTGAAGATCTGCGCATCCTATGGGCAGCTGCCGTGTTGCGATCGCAAAATGTTGTCCACCTCACGCTTCTGGGTAACCGAGACCAAATTGAGCGGCGGATCAAGCAACAGACCATTCCCCTAGATCTGGACGATCTCACCATCATTGATCCAGCTGAGAGCCCTCATTTAGAGGACTATGCCCGCACCTTCTACACCCTCAGAAAACACAAGGGAGCCACCCTCGATATTGCCCATGACTACATGCTCGATGCCGCCTACTACGGCACCATGATGGTCTATCAAGGCGATGCCGACGGTATGGTTTCTGGGGCGGCCCATACGACTCAGCATACGATTCGGCCACCCCTGCAGCTGATTAAGGCTAAACCAGGGGTGGCCTTGGTATCGTCAGTGTTTTTGATGTATCTGGGTGACCACGTGCGGGTTTATGGCGACTGTGCAGTCAATACAAACCCTGATGCAGCTGATCTAGCAGAAATTGCGCTCGCAGCCGCCGATACTGCCCAGTCGTTTGGCATTAAACCCCGTGTAGCATTGCTTTCCTATTCCTCCGGTGAGTCAGCAACAGGAGAAGACGGCGAGAAAGTACGTCAAGCAGCCCTTTTAGCTCACAAACGTCGGCCTAATTTGCCCTTAGAAGGGCCGATTCAATACGATGCGGCTGTCGATGTAGACATTGCTGCCCATAAGCTCCCGAATTCAAACGTGGCTGGACAAGCGACGGTGCTGATTTTTCCGGATTTGAATACAGGCAACAACACTTACAAGGCTGTGCAACGCGAAACTGGAGCCATTGCCATTGGTCCCATTCTCCAAGGACTCAGGAAACCCGTGAATGATCTGAGTCGAGGATGCAGCATTGATGACATTATCAATACCGTCGTGATCACGGCCATACAAGCGCAAACGGTCTGCTAGCTCTGCGAAACAGTTGTTAACGGTCGATAGACATAGCGTTCTTGCCCTGGCTTAGAGACTCCTTTGCCATGAACAGTCTTCTGAATATCGGTCTGCATAGAGGCCAGATCTAAGTAAGTATCCGCCACGTTAATCAGACTGTCGCTGGTCATTGATCGAAGACCAACCACCTCTACCCGTGCGCCCTGACGACTCACTGCGTCAACTGCATAGGCCAGGTTACCATTACCGCTAATTACAATAGCCGTATCGTAATGCTGAGCCAGGGTCAGCATATCAACGGCCATTTCCACCTCTAGATTGATTTTCTTTGAGCCATCAGGCATAGGAATCAATTCTTTGGGAACTACGCGATAGCCGTTGCGACGCATCCACAACAAAAACCCTTGCTGTTTTTCATTATTGTTATCGACACCTGTATAGAAAAACGCCCTGAGGAGCTGTGTGTGCTGAGTTAGCGTAGACAGTAGGTTGGTGTAATCAAGCTCGATATTGAGCTGTAGTGCAGCATAAAATATGTGAGATCCATCGATGAAAATGGCTGTGCGGCCACGATTAGGATGGAAAACGGACTCGGAAAAGTTGTTATTGCGGTTTTGCATAATCAAACCTACTAGGGTCTACAGAGGGGCACGGATGTTTCTTCTACATCAATGCTTTAGAGCGCGATCTACATATAACTCCGTACTGTTTTCCTAGGGTGCTAGGACAGAGACAACCTGTGGTAAACCGGTTGCCATATTTCAAAGACTAAAATTGAAAAATGAAAAAGTTCTGAAATATTTGAACTCTATGGCAATTGGCTAAATGCATTTAACAGATTGCGCCGCCCATAGCTTTTGCTATCTAACGCTTTCAACGATTACTACTGTTATGAACTATGGGCGTAAAGCTATATATCAAAACAGCGTTATCCAACGGAGAATAAGCCTATATTTAGTTTGACTTATCGGGCTAGACGTGAAATAAAACCCCTGCGGTGCCGGTTTTAGATAGCTGTCTTAAACATCTGCTCTAGTGATTTACCACTCTAAAATTTTGGCGATTTGATCCGCTAGCAGCATGGCCTTAAAGGGTTTAGTGATAATGCCCATAACGCCTAGTTTTAAGAAGCGCTGCTGGTCTGTAGCCTGGGTTTTGGCCGTCATCAGCAAAACGGGTAAGTGTTGAGTTTGAGGATTTTGCTGTATCTGCTTAAAAACGTCAACGCCGTCTACGTCAGGCATCATCACATCCAGCAGCACCGCATCTGGCGGATCGAGCTGGATCTGGGCTAATCCATCTGGCCCGTTGCTAGCGGTTGATACCCGCCATCCTCCGATGGTTTCAAGGGCAACCTGGGCAACGTCTCGAATGTCATCTTCATCATCAATAATGAGGATATGTTTCATAAAACTGTGACTGTAGCTGGGGGGGCGTTTTTGTCAGAAACCCAGACGGCTCTGTGACCTAATCGATTTTAACCAACTAGCTGAGAAATTACCCAGCGGCGGAGGTGACTCGGCCAATCAGCTGCATTACCTGGTGTTCAAACTCTTCTGGCGATACTCGACCCTTGGTTAAAAAGAGAGTGTGTCCCAACCGTAGCTGCTGGCGTTCTGTATCATCTAAATCTTTGGCGGTATAGATCACCAGGGGAACGCGACATAGCTGATTATGCTGTCTTAACCAGTCGACAACGGCAAACCCATCTTTTTCAGGAAGTGCCAGATCAAGCACCAGCAAATCAGGAATAACCTGTTGGCTAAGCTGAATGCCAGCTTGTCCGGTGGCGGCATGGTGGGGGGTGATGCCGTGACGCTCAAATATGGTTATTAGGACCTGAGCCAGGTCGGGATCATCCTCTACGATGAGGACCTGCACATCTTTATTGGATGACACCAGGGCTTGCTGTAGGGCTTCGAATAGGCGGGTTTCGTCGGGGGGTTTTACCAGCCAATTGTTGACTTCACTATGCAGGCTATTGCCCTCTTCCGGGCGTAGACCGCTGAGAATGATAACGGGAATATCTCGGGTTTGCGATCGCGCCTTGAGGGCCGCCAACGTTTCCCAACCCGATAACCCCGGCATTAACAGATTGAGCAAAATCACATCGGGGGGATGGGTGATCGCCTGGGCTAGGGCCGCCTGGCCGGACCCCACGGTAATTGCTTGATAGTTGTGCTGCTCTAGCATGGCGGCGACTACGGTGCGCACTGAGGGATCATCATCACACAGGAGAACGAGGGGTTGTTTAGCCACGTGGTTGGATAGCGGTGTGGGCGGTGGCAGCACCGGCAGGCTAAAGAAAAATGTACTCCCCTGCTCGAGCACGCTCTCAACCCAAATGCTACCGCCGTGGTGCTGCACAATGCTGCGGCAAACGGCCAGCCCCAGACCGGTGCCACCGCGCTTACGAGAATCAGAGGCGTCAACCTGCTGAAACCGGTCAAAAATCGTTTTGAGCTTATCGGGGGGAATGGCCCGCCCCTTGTCTTTAACTTGAAAAATAACCTGGTGGGTTGAGCCGGGTAACCCATCATTTGGTGGGGTCCCATCACTGGTTGAGGTCCCATCACTGGATGGGGCAGACTGCCCCTCTGCCACGACAGCCGTTAGTTCCACAGTGGTGCCCTCAGGTGAGAACTTAATGGCGTTGCTCAAGAGATTGGTAAATATTTGGATAATCCGGTCTGGATCCGCCCAGATCCGCACCGATATTGGCACAATCGCCAGCTGAATATTGTTTTGGGTGGCCAGGCTACGAATTTCATCAACCGCCGTGGTCATCAGCTCAGCCCCTTCACACACTCGCTTATTCAGAGTCATTTTGCCGGACTCAATGCGCTCAATGTCGAGCATGTCGTTGATCAGCCGCACCAGACGATCAGCATTATTGGCCGCAATTTGGAGCATTTTTTGACCCTTTTCAGGTCGGCTGGCTAAGATACCGCTGGCCAACAGATCTAAAGAACCCAAAATAGACGTCAAAGGCGTCCGTAGCTCATGGTTGACCACTGAAATAAACTCATCTTTGAGTTTTTCCACTTCATGGCGATCGCTAATGTCGATACAGGTGCCAATATAGCCGGCAAACCCACCGTCGGGTCTAAATCGTGGTACACCATGACTCAACAACCAGCGATACTGACCGTCAGTGCGACGGAGCCGATATTCCAATTCAAAGGTGCGATGGGTTTCAAAGGCCGTCGCGTAGGTGGCTAAACACCGATCGCGATCGTCAGGATGCAGACCCTCAACCCAGCCTAGACCCAGTTCTTGACCCAGGGTACGTCCAGTAAACGTAAGCCAGGTTTGATTAAAAAACGTACACTGCTGATCGATACCCATCATCCATAACAAGACAGGGGCACTATTGGCAACGGTGCGAAATCGGGCTTCACTTTCTCGTAGGGCGTCTTCTACGGCCTGTTGATGTTGTTGAGCCAGGTCAGCGGCTAAAAATCGACCAATGCTCTGGGCCATCAGTTCAATGATTTCGTGTTCATGTTGAGAGAATCCATTCTCTCGAACGGTTGTCGACGAGAAATTTAAGGTGCCGTAAATCTCGCCATTGACCCAGATGGGAGTGCCTAAATAACTTTCTAAACACAGAGTCTGATACACCGGATGGTTTTGCATGTCATCCATTTGCCCTACATGCTGATAGGTGACGGTTTTGTGGTCTCGCACCACGGCGGCGCAGTAGGTGTTGGCGAGATGAAATTCTTGTTTGGCAGCCAGGCTGTCGAGCACAGACTGCACCGAGCGGATGGTATAGGTTTGACCTGTGATTTGACTGATGATGCCGGTTTCTAAATTGAGGATTTGACAGCCGGTTTCTAAACAATCAGCAAACAGCTGGTCAAACCCTTGATATTGGGTGGTGTTGATCCGATGTAGATGTTTTAGATCGGTGCCAAATCGCTGCAGATTTTGTTCAGTCGCTTTGCGTGCGGTCGTGTCTCGAGCAACCGCATAAAACAATCTAGTTTCGGCAACCGAAACCGACGCCCAGCTCAGCCAGCGATAGGTGCCATCCTGACAGCGATAGCGATTTTCAAACCTGAGGGTGGGCTGACCGTTGGCTAAATTATCGGCCTCAGCCAGGGTGTCTTGCCGGTCGTCTGGGTGAACAAAATTAAGAAATGGCTCAGACAGTAGGGTCTCTCTGGAATAGCCCAGCACGGTCTCAAAGGCCGGATTAATGCGCTTGAAATAACCATCGGTTCCGGCAATACACAACAGATCAATTGAGAGCGTAAAAAAGCGTTCTAAATCTTGTTCGGCCCGCTGTCGTTCGGTAGTTTCTGCCAGTAGCTGACTGTGACGTTGTTGGGCGTTCTGAGTTAGCTGGGTGATCCAGGTGGATAATCCAGCCATTAAAAGACCGCTTACTAAAACAAATGCGGGTAAAAGAGACTGTTCTTGAACTAAAAATTCCTCTGTAGGCCAAACTTCTAGCTCCCAAATAGCGCCGTACACGTCAATCTCAGTGTGCTGTCCCCAGCGCTCTCGGAGATGGGGGGTGGCAGCTGCCGGTGAGCGTCGGTAGATTTCAGTGCCATTTTCTCGAATTGCGATCGCATAGTCGGGGGCCACCCGCTCATTCAAAATCGTATCGAACAGGTTACTTACCCTAAATACCCCCAAGATAAACCCATCAAAGGATTGATCTGATGTTAAAAAGATGGGCACATACACGACAACTCCCTGGCCCCCCTGCACCAGGTCAGTGGTGGGAGAAACCATAGGAGAACGCTGTGTCAGCGCTGCATCCAGGCTTTCTTGCTGATAGGTTTGTGTAGTCGGGGTTGAATTTTTAGCGGCTTCGTTACCCGCGATAGGCACAACCCAGCGCACATCAAAGTCTGAGTCCATCCATTCGATGGCCTGATAGCCTGGATAGTCATACAGCAAACTCTCAGCATCAATGGTCCAGGTTTCTTGGGGCAGCCCGCCCTGGGCGGCCCAGCGTCGCGACATCCGAATCAGGGCCTGGATACGATTGTCAGTTTGCGATCGCAGTTCTCGGCTAATGCTGATGCTGGCAAAATCAATCTGGCCATGAATATGGGTTTGTTCTTGACCTTTAAGGGACTGCCAAAGGGCCAGCGTCACGGCCACAATGCCAGCACCCACTGCAGCAGGTATCCAGGTCGCCTTCCAAAATTGGGGCAGTCTCAATAAGCGGCGCATGGGGGTTATGTCCTTAATGGTCGATACGCTGGTCTTGTTCCAATTGAGTTATGGCATTGCCAATTAGGGTTAAACAGTCTCCCACAGGCCAATCGGCACATAGGTCTGTTTCTGGATAAACCACTAGCCCAAGGCTAATGGTAATGAGCGCCGCGTTGCCCTGATTGGCTGGCAGCGGTGTTTGCTTTAGCTGCTGCTGCAGGTCGGCTAAACGATGTTTACCATCGTCTAGGCCCAGACCATACATGGCGACAACAAACAGCCGTCCACCCCAGCGCCCGACAACATCATCCCCCACAAATGTTTGATTTAAAAGATGGGCAAAATGCACCAAAACTTTGTCGCCGGTATCATAGCCATACTGACGGTTGATTTGCTCTAGATGATTAACTGACAGTAGGGCCAGACACACCTGCTGCCGATGTTGATGCCCTGTGACCAACCGTTGGCTAATGGCCTGAATCGCATGACGACGATTGGCCAGGCGGGTTAGGGTATCAATTTCTATTTGGGACTGGGTGAGCCGAGACCGTTCTAGACGATTGAGAATGCGGGTGACTAGCTCAGGGCCAACGATGGGTTTTGAAACATAGTCGTCGGCACCCACTTCAAAAACCTGGTGTTTGGTGTCATGGTCGGTGTGGGCTGTAAGAAACAAAATGGGAATATGGCTCCACTGTAAATCGCTGCGAACAACCTGACAGAGGGCCAGACCATCGACGTGGGGCATTTCTACATCGAGCACCAATACATCCGGCTGGGTTTCATTAAATACATCCCAAAACAACCTTGGGTCCACCAGGGTAAACACCTTGAGACCCCATGGCTTTAATAGCTGCCCCATGGCGTCTAAAATTTGTGGATCGTCGTCCACGACTAAAATCTTGCCACTATCTGGGTGCGATCGCATCCATAGATCCATAACAGTTTCAATAACGGCTGTTGCTGACACAGTCGACGGAATAAATCCCCGCCCCCCTAACCGCGACGCTTTAACCCGATCAAGCAAACTATCGTGATCGGTGCGCAGCAATACCGGTATAGACGGTGTCAGTGTTTGTAGTTCCGCTAAAAAGGTCACCATTTCAGGAGTCAGCCGCACCGTTTGGTTTTTACCTGCAATGGCTAAATCTAACAGTACGATATCTGGGCGGTGTCTGCTGAGGGGAGCAATCGTGTGTTCAGACTCCACCTGCAGGGTCCAATCATGGGTGGTTTGGGTGAGGGCCTGGGCACAGTCTGCTTGAAACTGCTCATCTGTACTAATAATCAGCAGATGGGCGCTGTGGGGCATCAGGGCAGCTCCCTGGGGAACCGCTGATTTGGGATGAAACAGAGTGGGGGTATCGCTACGCACCACATGCTGCACCGTTTGCCGCAGCTGGCCGATCAACCCAGACAGCTGGGCGCGTTCTTGATTGGGTAGGGTGGGCCACTTCTGAAAGGCTTGCTCGGCTTGTTGAGCCAGTCTGGAGCCACGGTCAAAGTTAAACATGCCCAGGGAGCCTGCCAGCTTGTGGGCCTCCTGCTCTGCCTGCTGTCGTAAATCATCGGCCAGCGTATCGGTGGCGCCAGCAGTGGTGGCTTTTTCAATGACGGCAATGCGCTCACTCAAACGAGTTTTAGCCCGCTCCCAAACGGCGGCCGTAATGGTGTTGGCCTGCTGAGCGGTTTGAGGCGATAGTGCAGATGTTGCTGCATGCAGCCGATAGCCAATCCCATAGACTGTTTCAACTGGGTCATGGAGAACGCCGGCAGCCTTTAAATTTTGCCGCAGTCCCTTAATGTGGGCCGTAACCGTTTCTTCGCCGGGGGACTCACCAAAGGACCAGAGGTGGTCTAAAATTGCACCCCGACTAAACACTCGCTGGGGGTTCCGCAAAAAAAGCTCTAACAGATCGTATTCCCGTGGTCGCAGGCGGATGGGGCTGCCCTGATGGGTCACTTCTCGGGTGCTGGGCTCTAAAGATAGCCCTTCCCAGGTGAGGTTTGGCAGCAGTGTGGACGCTTCTCGACGCTGCAGTGCGCGAATCCGGGCCAGTAGCTCAGCTAAATTAAACGGCTTAGTTACATAGTCGTCGGCCCCGGCATCTAGACCGACCACCTTACTGCTGCTAGCATCTTGGGCGGTGAGCAGCAAAATAGACGATTGGCACCCCTGCGATCGCAACCGGCGGCAAAGACTGATCCCATCTAGCTTGGGCAGCATGACATCTAGCAAAATCAGATCGTAGGAATAGGCAGACGCTAGCTCCCAACCGGTTTGACCATCGCTAGCCACATCAACACTGTAGCGCTCTGATGTCAGCGCCCTAGTCAAGGCTTCTACTAAAATGGTGTCATCTTCAACCAGGAGAATTTTCACGCTCAACTCCCCCTTTATCACCGCATTTGAAAACGATATTAAAGATATCTCCGTTAGGCTCGGTTTTCTATGCCCACGCTAACGCGAGTCCTTAAGGATTCAAACGGGTGTTTGTAAATTTAAACACTCACTTCGTATGTGGTAAACGCCTTAGACGACTAGGATAGTGCAAATTAAGTTGAACAGTGAGTGTTCAGAGATGATGCAGACGGAGGCTGTTGGGTATGCAATAGGGCATCATCGGCATCCGATAGCGCTGGAATACGACGTATAATCGACAAAATCTCTTTTCTGGCTAAAAATTGGCCATTTTCATCCAATCTAAAATCTCGCCCTGGCACATATCCAGCCAGAGTTAGGGTCAGTAATAACCGATTAACTTCATCTTTAGAGAGTTGACGCATCGCCATAGCAGGTGACAGCCTCCTTAACCTTACTTAAAGGTTATCCTAAATACTGATTGTGAAAATGTAATGAAATCAGTTTAGCTCAGGGTGCTGGACGATTTGCTACCCAGCTCGCTTTAATGACGTCATGGTTTTCACGTTTTCTCTTGTAGTTACTGATTAGGAAAGGGAAAAAAACGGCGAACGTTTGAAAATTCCTTGGGTAACCATAGACGCTTTTCGCGGCGTTTTCTGCCATTTACATATTCAGACTATGGTTTGCGATCTTAGATTTAATGCTGGGCAACTCATGTCACTAGCTGAGTTTGAACGTAGACTGAGGCTTCCCTAACTTCTTTTACTCTCCTTACAGGAGGACTTTGTAAGCATTAATAAAGTCAATCCTGCTTGCGAACCAATGTTCTTAGATCGCTTCTTCGGTGATCAATGGAGTTATCAAACCCAAGAAAATTCCAACTGCCAGCATCAATTCTCCAGTCGCAAGTATATAAAATAACCATCTAAAACTTCCAATAGTAGCGGTGAGAACCCTCCAAAAGGCAATGACAAGAACAACTCCTATGGCTAACGCTATGATTTGGGTTAGAACGTCACGTCGTTTCGCTAAACGCCAAAAAGTCAGCATTCCGGCTGTAATTAAGGCCGAGATAACAAAGTAATAAACTCCTGCAAGATACGGTGAAAGAGAAACAGCCACTGCAGCTCCAGGAACATCACCAAGCTGACTATGCACATGCTTTCCCCATTCATTGAACAAAGGTGAACTCATCTTGAGAGGAGTACCTAAAACAGTCAGTGGATAGCTCATCCAGATAGCCGATAGCGATATACGAGAAATCTTTAAGCGCATCATGTTCCGAATAAGGTTCGATCCCACCGTAACCTCAACTTAATGCCATTAGGAAAACCCAGTACGTTGGGTTTAGGGCGGCGTTCCGGCCCTAACCAGGGGGTTTGGGGAACTCGGAGGGACCCCAAATCAACACCTTTCACACTCAACCAGCCACACAAGCTATCTTCCTAGATAAAACCATGAACTTAATTTTTAACAAGCCCTTAGCTAAGCCCAAACATCCTCCATTTCAGGAATCTCCAATGAGGTCGACGGTTGGTCTACTCCATTGTTTAACACCTCTCGTCGCAGTTGCGGATGTTTAGCCAGAGACTTGCTAGCCAGGGACTCAGCCGACACGGCGGTCTTACTGGCGGTAACAGTTCTATCCTGAACGTAACGACGATTGATTAGAGAGTCTCTATTTACCATCTCTAACGGCAGCGCCTCTAGCGGAGTTTTAGTCACTCTCCATGCAGTTTGTGCGCCTAGCTTGCCTGTTTTGACAAACGTCCATGTACCGCGCTGATAGGTTTTGTCTTTGCCATGGCACTTGGGTCTCACACCAATCAGCTGTTCAATCTCTTCGGTGGTGAGCAGCCATTGAGCCGTTGCCGCGCGCTCTAACACCTCCATATACCAAATCGGATTGTTTGGGCGTTGATGGGTCAAGGTTTGCTGAAGCTGATGCAGTACCTGGGTCATTTCATGAATAGCCTCGGTCAGCGGCTGCTGTGGGTCAGACGGTATCACGGTCTGGGGGGCTGGGTCTGCCGCTTTGTCTAGTTTTGGCTCAAATTCATGAGCTTCAATCCAGGCCTGGTTAAGTTCAGTGGCCAGGTTAGATAGATAGGCTGCCGGCGCATCGGCACCTTGTTCTTGAAACTGATGGGCAACCTGTTTCATGGTTTGCACCAGCCCTGGCCCAATCAGATCGCGATTTTTAGACAGCAGTTTTTCTTTTTCTGCTTCCGGTGCATCTAGCAGTGTCTGGATAAACGATAAATAGAGTTGCGATGTATCTTTTTCATCCGGCTGCGTCTCTTTAATTAAAATATGATGCAGTTTAGCGGCCCAATTATGTAAAAACGTAGCCGCCTGCTGATTGCCTTCTTGCAACAGCTGTGAGGCGACATGCTCCATGATTTGAACCAGCTCAGCATCCACTAAATCTTCGTGCTGCTTTAAGCGAATCCATTCTTCACCCCTGGGGCAGGTTAAGAGTTCTTGAATAATCTCAAGGTAGGCGTGGAGACGACGTTGATTCATACAGGGCATCCTCCTGGTACACCATCTTCATGGAGTTGTTTTAGATGGTTGCATCCGGAGTCCGGCTACAGGTGTGTCTATCCTAAACCACAACATTGAGGAAGTTACGGCGGCTTAACTAAACTGAACGGGAGCGATTGCAGTTTTGTTACAGCGGTTTGAACAGTGTCTGAGATTTCACCAGTGGTGTCTAAGGATATGGCTAAGGAGGCTTCTTCCTTAGTCAAGGCTTCAGCCCGTTGGCTAGTGAGCAGCTTGGCTGTGGCATCAGTAATGTCTCCTGAGCGCTGCTGCACCCGCTGGTGTAGCACACTGAGGGGGGCCTGACACACCAAAACAGATATGGGAATATGGTTGGCCTTTGCCTGAGCGATGACCGCCTGTCGGGCGGCAATCCGATCATATTTGGCATCTAAAATTACCCAGTATCCCAGGGTTGCCAGTTGAACACCGAGTTCTCTCAGCCGGTCGTAGGTTTTCTGGGTCATGGCGGGCGTATAGAGACTAGGCCCCCCTTGCTGGTAGAGCGATAAGCCCGCTAAATGTTTGCGCACGGCATCTGAGCGAATGTAAACAGCGCCAACCTGCTGAGCGATATGCCGCGCTAGGGTACTTTTCCCTGAGCCCGATAGCCCCGACATGAGTACCAGACATCCGGGTTGCGGCTGGGTGTATCGCCAGGCAAGGGTGTAATACGCCCTTGCCCGGGTTTGAATCTGCGGGTGTTTGTCAGCAACGGTGACATCGTCTAGCAGAAATGAGGTGACCTTAGCTCGAACGTAGGCCTGACGGCTGAGGTAGAGCGGTAACACCGTTAATCCTTCCCAGTCGCCCGTATCTTCTAAATAGGTGTTGAGAAAGGCGTTACCCAGATCGCTGCGCCCCCGAGCGTCGCAGTCCATAACGGTGAAGGCCACATCGTACATGGTATCCACATGGCGCAGTGCGTCATTAAATTCAATACAGTCAAACAGAAAGATCCGATGCTGCCAGTAGCAAATATTCCTCAGGTGCAAGTCACCGTGGCACTCGCGAATTTTGTGCTGCTGAATCCGCGTTTGAAAGCGTGTTCGCCACTGGGTAAAGGCTTGGTCACTAAAGGCTTGGGTTTCGCGTAGCTGTTGTTGAGTTTGGCCGCGACCAATGTAAGACTGGCTCTGGCTGTAGTTTTCGTCAAACGCTTTGCGAATTTGGCTGACGGTACCAAAGGTGCGATCGCTAATGGCTGCGCGATCATGAAAATCAGCGACCTCATGGGCTAGGGCCTGCATTAGTTTTGGGGTTAGCTGCTGTTGCTCTAGCAAATCAGAAAACAGAGAACCGTCAGGAAACTGCTGCATTTTGACAGCATATTCAACCGGGTCTCTATCACCGAAAAAGCCAAAAATCCCTGCGTGGCAATCTATTGCCACTGTTTCTAGATAAAGTTCTTTGGCAGTGCGTTGATTGAGCCGCAACTCTGCTTCGACATAGTGTTTTCGAGCAGCCAGAGTGGAGTAGTTTAAAAATCCATAGTTGACCGGCTTTTTCACCTTATAGGCATACTCTCCAGTGAGTAAGACATAGGCCGTATGGGTTTGGATAAGGCGAATACTCTCCTCGGTCGAGTGGGGATAAAAACCAGGCCGCAGCATTTGACAGATAAGGGGCGGAAGAGATTCAGAAACCATGGTCTGCTAACTCCGTACAGCTGCAGAGAAATATGCTTGAGAAATATAAAAAAACATTGCTGCTCCTTGGGATGGTTTGAGGCATGAGAGGCTGTTAAATCGCCATTGATTTAGGTGGATGCATTCCCTAAGTCAGCAATCGCATAAAAATCTTATTTTCTCGTGGCGGAAGAACTCTGTAGAATAGTAATTGAACAGTGTGAGGTTCTTGTAAGCATCGAGAAAATCGTCAACCTAAGTGTGAGGTCACGCGGCATTTTTTGCCCAGTGAAAAATATTAGGTAAACCAGTGGCGAACCGTATCTAACGATAAGCTATGCGTCTATTGCTGATTGATGACGATGAGGCACTAATGGCGGCGTTAGCAGAGCGGCTAATCAAACAGCGTTATGCCGTTGATATTGCCAATAATGGTGAAATAGCTCAGGAATTTCTAGACCTGTTTACGTATGACTTAGTTGTTTTAGACATGATGCTGCCAGATGTAGACGGTGTCTCCTTCTGTCGCATGTGTCGTAAACAAGAGATTAAATGTCCGATTTTAATTCTTACAGCAAGAGATAAAAGCCAAGATAAGGTACGGGCTTTGGATGCTGGGGCCGATGACTATGTCGTCAAGCCATTTGACTTTGAAGAGCTGTGTGCGCGGATCCGGGCATTGTTGCGACGCGATGGTCAAGAAGCGGTGGCCGTGCTGCGATGGGACGAGCTGTCGTTATTTCCGGAAACGTTTGAGGTGTTTTACGGCGATCAGCAGCTGCACACCACACCCAAGGAATATGCGCTACTAGAACTTTTTCTACGGCATCCCAGCCGGGTTTTTAGCCTGGATGCCATTATTGACAATCTGTGGTCGTTTGAAGATCCGCCCAGTGGGGATGCGGTGAGGACCCATATTAAAGGGGTTAGACAAAAGCTTAAAGCAGGTGGGGCCCCTAAAAGTTTTATTGAAACCATTTATGGGTTGGGGTATCGGCTAAAGCCTCTAGAAACTGCGATCGCATCCTCTATAGCGCCCCCAACCGAGGCTGATATGGCCACTGCAGTCGCCAAAGCGTGGGAAGCCCATCTAGATACCATGCAGGAACGTCTGAGTGTGTTAGAAGCGGCTGTAGCCGCCCTAGATATCGGTCAACTAAGCCCCGAACTGCAGCATGCGGGCTGTTCTCACGCCCATAAGTTAGCAGGTTCGCTGGGATGTTTTGGATTTACCCAGGGGTCGCGATTGGCCCGTGAATTAGAAGAATTACTACAGCTTGAGGTACCCCTAGATAATGAGCAAGTATCCCAGATGGCAGGTCTAGTAGAAGGACTCCGTCAGAATATTGCCGATGGGGGGACTCAGCAGGCTGTGACTACCGTCCTGGCCAGCACGCCTGAAATATTGATACTTGGAACAACAGACTCATTTAGTAAATCCCTAAGCGAAGAAGGCTTAGCGGCTGGTTTTCGAATTGTTGCCGAACCTCAACTTACCCAAGCTAAACAGAGAGTTCAAACACAGCTTCCAGATGGCATTGTGATTTGGCTACCGGAGAATGAACCCGCTAGCACAGGGGCACTGGCGCTGTTAGATCACCTAGCCTAAAAAATAAACGAGAAACCGCTGTTAGCCATTTCCGATGTGATGGATTTTCGTCAGCGTCTAACCTGGGTGCAGCAAGGTGTGGACCGTATTTTACCGACAGCTACCTCGGCCCAACAAGTGATTCAAGCTTTGAAACATCTGTTGCAGGACGACCGGGCCACATCCAAGGTGATGATTGTGGACGACGATGTACAAATATTAGACTTCTTAAAGACTACCCTGTCTCCTTGGGGATTTCAGCTCACAACCTTAAGCGATGCAACACAGCTACTGCCAACCTTAGAGACGCTTAAGCCAGACTTGCTGGTACTCGATGTAGAAATGCCAGAGGTCAATGGCTTAGAACTTTGTCAGGTGATTCGAGCCGATGCTCGATGGCAGCAGCTACCAATTTTGTTTTTGACTGTCCACGAAGATACTCTGACAAAACAGGATGCCTTTAAGGTAGGCGCTGATGATTTTATTAGTAAGTCTGTTATGGTAACAGACTTGCCGATGAGAATTTTAAGCCGTTTGCAACATACTCAACCACAGGTTGACCTGTAAAAACTCTTTAGAATTCTCTACAAACTTATTGTTCATCAATCGTTGATAAACATAATGTAGGATGATTTCTTCATAACATCCCCAAACTTTTTCTTTATTCTATAAAGTGTTGAAGGGTGAAAAGCCTGGGAGCACTAGGGAGATGGATGCCTGGAAAAATAACTTAAAAAAAATTTGGGCGGCATTACGTAAGTATCTAAATCAGCCCTTGTTTGACAAAAACAACAAACTCGTTCTAGATCCATGGAAATTTGATCATTACAACAAGATTCAGTTTTTAGAAAATTGTTGGGAATTGAAGTATTCCTCAAAGGAACAGCCTAGCTAAATAAAGGAGATTGGACATGAGTACAACTAACAAAACGCTATCTGCCGTGGGTCGTGCCATTCAACGCCCCACCGTTTGGATACTAGAAGCCGCAAAACGTCTGTTTTCCCCCAATGATGACGACTACCCTAACACTGGTGTTCAACCCTTTGAAGGAGATATTTCAGATACCACTCAGCAGTAAGTCCCAAACAAAAGACACAGGGCTAGTCGCGCGATCTAGCCCTGTAAGAGTTAATTCAATGGGTTCAATATGCCCTATCTACTAATTTGTGCCTACCTGCTAAGATACATACCTGATTGAGAAATGGCTGAAATTTAACAAACTGTATTCACTGCCTAAAATGATCTGTCTGCTAAGGGCAAAGAGACAAGATCGATATCCTGTCTCTCTGTTGCTATTTATCAATGGTGGCCCTTACCCATGGTGGGGCAGCTGCTTGCCAAGCTTTAGGTTGGCAAAGTTACTCTCTGATGTGAGGCTGCGAAAACGTCGCAGAAAAATAACTCCTGCCACAGCGACACCAATCGATTGACCAACCCACAGACCGATACCGCCAAACCCAAGCCAAAATCCTAGAATATACCCGCTGACTAAACCCACTCCCCAAAATGTGGCGATGCTCAAAATCATTGGAGCGCGGGTATCTTGCAGGCCATAGAGTGAGCCCATGGCCACCCGTTGAATGCCATCTAATAGCTGGGCCAGTGCTGCAATCATCAGCATCGGCATCGCTAAGCGAATCACACCAGCGGTGTCTGGATCGTTAACATCCAAATAGATACTGATAATCTGCTGTCGGAATAGCACGAGCCCGACGGCAGTTAGCGCCATAAACCCGGCGGCTAGCATGATGCTAACATTGCCAGCCTGTCGATTTCCTTTGCGTTCGCGCTGCCCGACCCACTTGCCCACTCTGGCAGTTGCGGCATAGGACATGCCTAAGGGCACCATAAACAACAAGAAAACAGTTTGATAGACCGTTTGATGGGCGGCAAGCGTTTCAGTCCCTAGGCTGCCCATCATAAAGGTGACAGCCGTAAATAACCCATACTCAACCGCAATGGTGATAGCGATTGAAGTCCCCACAACAATTAGACGACCCAGAATTTGGGGTCTAACCCGATGTAGCTCGCGCCAAAATTTATAGTCTCTCAGCGTCTGATTTTGGCATATGTACAAAAACAGAGCGATAAACATAAACCAAAAACTAAGACCGCTGGCTAAGCCCAGACCGGCCAGTTCCATGCGGGGTAGGCCAAACTTGCCATAACCCAAAATGTAGTTGCCCGTAACATTGGCCATGGTGCCAAGGATAACAATAATCATGACAGGGCGAGCTTGTGAGAGCGCAGAGACATAGCCCCGCAGCATGGCGAATCCGATTGCCGGAAAGAACCCCCACAGAATGTAGCTAAGATAGCCATCGGCTAAATTTACTGTCCGTTCCGCCTGGCCTAGATGGACCATAGCCCAATCTAGATGACCAATGACAACCATCATTGGAAGAGCGACGAGGACGGCCAACCACAACCCCTGTCGAGCAATTCGCTCAATTTGCTGTGTGTTGTTAGCTCCGTAGGCTGTCGCTACCAGAGGGCTCACCGCCATGACAAATCCACTGCAGGTATTTAGCACCAGCTGAAACACAGACGAGGCTAGCCCGCCTGCTGCCAGACTCTCAGCCCCCAAATGTCCCATCATTAACGTATCAACAAAGCCAACAACGGCTTGAGCGACCTGAGCACCTGCCAAGGGTACGGCCAGTTTAAGAAATTCTCGAGTTTCTATGCCAATAGCTGATTTATCAAAGATTGTCGTAACCATTTCACCGATTTCCCGTCCGACAATCACAATTTAGGGGTATCAGCGGTTGGGTACTACGCAAATCTTGCTAAATGCTCAAAATCTTGCAGCTATTTTTCTGAAGCCGTGTTTATAAAATAGGGCAAGCTTGCCCAAAATCTTCTGTTCGGCCTGGCTAAGGGATAAGGATTTTATAAGATCCAAAAATAAATGCTGGAGAGACGTTCCATGGAACGGCTGTACGTTCAATAGTGGAGCCTAATTAATTTTGTTTCCGATTGGTGGTTCAGCCTACAGCCTGAACTCATTCCGATACGCTTTGGGCGATAGGCCAGTATGTTGACGAATGAGTTTGCCAAGATGACTGTGGCTGCTAAAACCACGCACCATGGCAATTTCCATCACCGATGTGTTGGATGTCTTAAGCAGCAGCTGGGCTCGCTCCAGTCGTTGCTGTAGCAGATATTGATAGGGCGTAATCCCCATCGATTGCTTAAAGCGCCTATTAAACTGAAACTTACTCATCTTTACAAGTTCGGCCAGGACCGATAGGCCAATATCTTGCCCCAAAGCGTCATGAATATAATCGGTTATCTGTAGCAGCTGGCGTTCGCTCAGCCCACCACCATAGGCTACTGTACAGGGTTGAACCGATGAAAAATCCCTCAATAGCTGCACAGCTAGAGCGTTCGTGAGGGCATCAACATAAAGCTGTCCTGCCAGTCCGCCATTCTTGATTTCGCTTAGAAGCATGTCGGTCAACTGTTCAATTCGAAGATGACGCACGCGAAATTCTGGAAAAAGCTCTCCCCCTTTTGCACTACCCGCCGCCTCGTCTGCAATTTGCTGCAGAAACTCTGGAGCAATTCGAATCCGCAGATATTGATCTTCCTGATGCCACTGCCAGAAAAAGGACATGCCAGCCGGCACAACGCAAATATCACCCTTTACACAAGGACTATTGTGTCGACGTGTGTTTACCTGCTGCGATAGGTGGGACGGACGATGGTTTAGGGAAATACAGAGCGTATGTTCTGTAAGGTTTTGATAGGCCTCTTGCCCAGGCGGCTGACAAAACTCTTCAACAATAATATTCTGCCACCCCTGGGGCTCGCTGGAGCGCAGCGGTGGCTGTAGCTGATGTCTCAAGTTAGTCATTTTACTCAACAGAATATAGCCTCAGGCTAGAGGGTCTAAGGAAGCAGGTACTGGAATCGTTCGCTAATATTGTATCAAAGACAAATCGAGCTGCCTGGTGGTTGTTTTCTTTCCAAACACCAAGCAAACCTTGGCAGTACCCTATTCGTTAGCGCCTAAACCTGAGGAACAATCTGCTGGGGGATATCCAATAGCTCATCAGTTGGATATCCTGGGATATACCAGGGGTTTCCAGGAGGGGAGAGCTGTTGCTGTTCTTCTGGCGTCAAGATAGGTAACCCGTCGCCATCATCTCCAGGGGCTTCGAGCGGGTCAGCGCTGCCACCGATGCTAATGCCTGTGCCTTCAATGGTGGCCCCGGCCAGGTTGAGGTTTTCCATAGAGGCCCCGGCAACATCAACATCATGAAGAATTGCCTGGGAAAAATTAACATTATCTAAATCGGCATTTGCCAAACTGGCATTGGTTAAAAATGCTCCAGTCAGATCGGCCCCAGTCAGATCGGCCCCGGTTAGATCGGCCCCTTCTAAATTACTCCAAGAGAGATCAGCCCCAATTAAGACGGCTCCGCGCAAATTGGCCCTAATCAGGCGGCTACTACTAAGATCTACACCTACCAAGTCGCAGTAGTCGCAACGATTCGTGACTGCAAGTCGCTGGATATTGATGGCTCGCATATCGTTCACGACGCTGTTTTCTGGAGCTTCGGCCAAGCTAGGAGCCCCAAGTATCAGGGTAGACAGCAACGGTATTGCTACTAGATAATATCCTTTCATATCCTCCTCCTTTCAACAGGGTAAATGTAGTGATAGCCACCCACGGGATGGTTAATTACCCTTGTTGATACTATTCGAAAGGTCGCAGCCCTAAAGGAGAGTTTTGCTAAAACAGATCCAACAGTGATGGTGTAAAGGACCGGACTCAAAATAGAGCAGACAAAAACTTTTATCTACCTGCTTTTATCTACCTGCTTTTATCTACCCTGCTTTAATTTTTGCATAAATCTCAGCAAAGCGAGGTGTGAGCCGTGAGTTTTAATGAAACGATACGTGAAATTCTATCCTCATAAATTCCTCAAACTGTTGGGCTATACCCGAGTTGGAAACGGTTTCGAACGTTTCTAATGATTGTTTATTCGCTCAGGTTTATGGTGCAAACGACACATGTAAATTTGGCCCCTGCCAATCTTCAGACTAACTTTATCCTTGAATTTGAGCAGATTAATATCCACGATATTCCTCGGGTAGGTGGCAAAAATGCATCGCTTGGCGAGATGATTCAGCAGCTGTCTCCCCAAGGGGTGCGGGTGCCAACTGGATTTGCTACGACAGCCTATGCCTATCGTTACTTTATTGAGCAAGCAGGTCTAGAAACGCAGCTGCGATCGCAGCTCACAAACCTGGATATTGAAGATGTCACCGCTCTGCGTCACTGTGGCCGGGCGGTGCGATCGCTCATTCTCGATACCCCATTCCCAGCTGAGCTAGAGACCGCTATCGCCCAGGCCTACCGCAGCCTGTGCAACAGCAGCGGCAACGCTGTCCTTGACGTAGCCGTTCGCTCTAGTGCTACAGCTGAAGATTTACCCGACGCTAGTTTTGCAGGACAGCAAGAGACCTATCTAAACGTCCATGGAGTTAAAGGGGTACTTGAAGCCTGTCATAAATGCTTTGCCTCATTATTCACCGATCGGGCAATCTCATACCGCACTCTAAAAGGGTTTGACCACCTTACAGTAGCGCTCTCGGTGGGCGTACAGCGAATGGTGCGCTCAGACCTGGCGACATCTGGGGTAATGTTCTCCATCGATACAGAGACCGGTTTTCGCAACGCGGCCCTAGTTACAGCTGCCTACGGTCTTGGCGAAAATGTTGTCCAGGGAGCCGTTAACCCCGATGAATATCTTGTCTTTAAGCCCACCCTGCAACAGGGCTACCGACCTATTTTGAAAAAGCGGCTGGGCAGTAAAGAAATTAAGATGGTCTACGATATTGGCGGCAGCAAGCTAACCAAGAATATCCCTGTCTCCGATGTTGACCGCCAGTGCTACGCCCTGACAGACGACGAGATTCTCACCCTAGCTCGCTGGGCCTGCATCATCGAAGACCATTACTCCCAAGTGCGAGACATCTATACCCCCATGGATATTGAATGGGCTAAGGATGGTATTAGTGGCGATCTGTTTATTGTTCAGGCCCGCCCAGAAACAGTACAATCGCAAAAATCGGGCTCTGTGTTACGTAACTACGTATTGCAGACAGACAATACATCTCTTATCCCCCTTGTTACCGGCCAGGCCGTTGGTGAAATGATCGGCCAGGGCCCCGCCCGAGTGATCAAG
>JBHJIV010000102.1:0-5035 GCA_050043105.1 Leptolyngbyaceae cyanobacterium
TGAGAGAATCAAGCGGTCTCCCAGGTCTTCGTAGGATTCAACATCAACGCCCGGTAAGCCTAACAGCTCAGTGAGTAGAGGAACCATCACTCATATATGTGTCAAATGTTACACCAGCATACTAGATCCCGAAGAGCCAAAAACTGACAAGACTCTACTTTTAGAGTTTCAATAGAATAATCTCAATGCAAATGTAGGATTGACCCCAATGAATACGATTGAAGCCATTTACAACCGTCGCGCTGTCAAACAATATGACCCTGACCATCGGCTTTCTGCAGAGGAAGAGCAAACGCTATTAGAAGCCATGATTCAGGCACCCACTAGTTTTAACATTCAGCACTGGCGGTTTGTCATTTTGCGGGAGCCAGAACTCCGGGCCAAAATTCGCAAAGAGTATGGTAACGATCAGGCTCAAATGACAGATGCTTCATTGCTAATTCTGTTTACAGCTGATATGAAAGCCTGGCAAAAGAATCCGGAACGCTATTGGGCCAATGCACCTAAAGAGGTAGCTGATCTGCTGGTAGGGTGGATGGGACCGTTCCATGAAGGACGGGAATGGCTGCAGCGGGATGAGGCGCAGCGCTCTGTTGGTATGGCGATGCAGACCATAATGCTGGCAGCACAGGAGTTGGGGTATCAATCTTGTCCGATGATTGGTTTTGATCTTGCAAAGGTGGCTGAACTGGTTAATTTACCTGACGATCATGTAATCGGACCGATGGTGGCGATTGGGAAAGGCATCAAAGAACCCTGGCCCAAGCCCGGCCAAATACCCCTTGAGCAGCTAGTGTTCGAAAACTCTTTTTAGCTTAATCACACAACAAGAGTGCAACGATAAAAAGAGTGTGTCTACTCTACCGTCAACTCAACCCCATGGCATGTTTCTACTACTTGCAAAAAAGACTCAACGACGGGTGATTGTCGGTTCCATGCGATCGCAAGCTGCACTTCAGGAGCTGGTGGCTTTACCAAACGATAGGTAATGCCAGTTTTCGCCAATTGACTCGACTCTGGCAGCAGGGTAATGCCTAAACCAGATGCCACCAATGCCAGAGTCATTTGCAGGTCATTAGTTTCCTGCTTAACTGTGGGTGCAAATCCTGCCTGGCGAAATGCACCCAAAATTCGCAGCAACAAACCGCAGCCGTAATTACTGCGCCCCGTTACCCAAGGTTCGTTAGCCAGCTGGCTAAGGGCAATGTGTTCTTCGCCCGTTAAAGGATGGCTGTCAGCTAAAGCTATCACCAGCGGTTCAGATAAAAGCGGTACAATTTTGAGAGTATCTCCAGCGACAATAGGCTCAATCAGTCCCACATCAAGTTGTCCTTGCTGCAATGCCTCCACCTGTTTACCAGAGGGCATTTCCTGCATAACTAGCTCCACATCTGGAAACTGGGTGCGAAACTGACGAATGATTTCGAGAATCAGCTGATTGTGGGCAGCACCTTCAAACCCGATAACTAGCTGCCCTGTCTCGCCCTGCGCCACCCGTTGAGCCGCTCGAATACCCTGTCCTATCTGGTTCAGAATTTGGTGACACTCTGCCAAAAACACTTCACCTGCCGGAGTCAAAGTTACTCGTCGATTGGTGCGCTCTAGTAGCGTGAATCCCAGTGTCTGCTCCAAATTCTGAATTTGCCGACTGAGCGGTGGTTGGGCAATCTGCAGTTGCTCTGCCGCTCGTGTGAAATTTAATTCCTCCGCTACGACTACAAAATAACGCAGCTGCCGGATCGAAAAATCGACATCCATACTAAAAAGGTATTATTGCTCGCTGATTGAGTATTGGACGGTATTGCTGAATGGCATTTATTATAGGTCTAAAGAAAAAATAAAACACTCATCTCTTTCTCAAATACTCTCTTTGTTCATCTCCTGAAGCACTATGCTATCCGCAAAAAAGAGCGCTCTCACTGTGAAGATATGCCTGTCTAAGCCTCAGTTACACAGGGCGATTGACTACATTGAGTCTCATCTAGATCAGGAGATTACGTTGACTGATATTGCCAAGGTATTGGGTATGAGTCAGTACTACTTCTGTCGGCTGTTTCGACAGTCGATGGGCGTGTCACCTTACAAGTATGTAATTCATCAGCGTATAGAGCGGGCAAAACAGCTGCTTCGGCAACCGCAAAAAATGTCTATTGCTGCCATCTCACTGGAATGTGGGTTTGCGAATCAAAGTGCTCTCAGCAAACATTTTCGCAGTCTAACTGGAACAACGCCCAATACCTACAGGAAAAGACTTTGAAAATGGCGCTCGCTCCTAAAAATTTACTTTAAACGATCAACACTACTCGACGGACGTGCCTGAAGCCTTGTCTTATGCGTCTCTCTTGCCGAGAGTCTCCATCGAGTAGCAATTTTAACCCAAGAGAGACTCTTTGTACGTATGTCGTTACTGCTTGTCACGTCCCATGACGGCTAGGCCAATGCCCCCTAAAATCAGCAAAGACGCTAAAACCAATCGGGTGCTCAGGGCTTCTTGCAAGAAGAATATCCCCCCTAATGCAGCAATCACAGGCACGGCTAACTGCACCGTTGCTGCCCGCGTTGCCGTTAAACCTTTTAGCGCCGCATACCAAATCGCATAGCCCACACCAGAGGCCAGCGCCCCTGATAACACGGCTAAAATCACACCTGTTAGAGTCAGGTGCATCTCCGATAAGTTTACCAGGCTCACCCCAACCGTAAAGGGAACCGCCCGTACAAAATTAGTTGTCGTGTAGGCCACCGGGGCCTGGCTTTCACGACCGAGCAGCGAGTAAAATCCCCAAGCGATACCGGCCATCACCATCAGCCCAGATCCCACCACCGGCGGCGCTGCCAAACCAGGTGATACCAGATATAACAATCCCATCAGCGCCAGTAGTAACCCGGCCCATTCGAATGGATGGGGCTTTTCCCCTTGTTTTAAGGCCGCTAAAATCATTGTTACCTGCACCGTGCCAAAAAGAATTAAGGCTCCGGTACCTGCGGCTAGTTGCAAGTATGAAAACGAAAAGGTGACCGCATAGAGAAATAGCATTAGAGCAGCTGTCCATTTACCCTGGAGCTTGACAACAAACGTTCTCTCAGAGAACGTCATAATAGTCAACAGCATGGCTGCACCAGAGACTAATCGCAGCGTCATAAAACTGGCTGCATCAATGGAGCCCGGACCCAGGGCCATGCGGGTGAGTAAAGAATTGGCCGCAAACGCAATTAGTGTACAGCTGGTCAGAATTGACGTTTTCAGGGCAGATGGAGGGTAGGACATGGGTTTAAGGTAACGCCATTCCTAGTCTAAAAGCCAACGCGATTAGTGCTTTAGGATTGTTAAACAACAAACAGACGCTTATAGAGCTGTTGTTGTCTGATTGATTGTCTGAAATGTACGATTCAAACCAGTGGCAATTGCTGCAAATACCTGTGATAAAGGAGCCTCCCCATCGGCTAGAGGCAAAGGCTGCCCAGTATCACCGCCCTGACAAATCTGAGGATCGATCGGTACCTGGCCCAGCAGCGGCACGGATAGTTCCTGGGCCATTTGCTGCCCACCCCCCCTGCCAAAAATGGATGTGCGCTCCCCACAACAGCCACAGAACAAGTAGCTCATATTTTCTACTAGGCCAAGAACTGGCACCCCCGCCTGGCGAAACATGTGGATACTACGCCTTACATCTGATATTGCTACTTGTTGCGGTGTTGTTACCATCACCACACCACAGATGGGGCTCTCCTGAATAATGGTAATCTGGGCATCGCCAGTACCGGGGGGCAGATCAATCAAAAGATAGTCTAACTCTCCCCAATCCACATCCTGGATAAACTGGGTAATAATCTTATGAAGTACAGGACCACGCCAGGCTAAAGGGTGGTCGGGCTCTGCCAGCAGCCCCACCGACATGACCTTAATGCCATGGGCCTCCAAGGGTTTGAAGCGCTGTCCCTCCGGTGTGTCAATCACCTCGACCGAAGTTTGAGAGAGCCCTAACATCTGGGGCACATTGGGACCGTAGATGTCGGCATCGAGCAGACCCACTTTAGCGCCAGTTTTTGTTAAGGCAGCGGCTAGATTCACCGCTGTGGTGGACTTACCTACGCCTCCCTTGCCGCTGGACACGGCCAGCGTAGTACGCACTCCAGGAATGGTGCAAATCTGAATGTAGGCTTTTTGACACCAGTCTAAATCTCCTAAGGTTAACTGCGCTTGGTCCTTAAGGTGATGCTGATGAACACCGATATAAAGCTTCAGATACATATAGTTATCCACTACTCGCAGGTTGCGTACCATGCCCAGATCAACAATATTTTTGTTGAGAATCGGTTCAACAACCTGCTTGAGGCAGTGAATGACAGCCTGTTTGCGGGCGCCGATTACCGGATTATCAGGCACGGCATCAGGAGACTGATGAGGGGTGCGAACAAAGGGAGAATCGTGGTTAGGCATTGGACGTTTCCGCTAGCTGATCCTGAATCTTTTGAATGGCCCGCTGAGAGAAAATCTGTACGTCTCTATCTGGATCGTCCAGGGTTTGTTTTAGCGCTGGTAAGACTTCAGGATTACCTAAGTTACCGAGGGCAATGGCGGCATCGCGTCGCTCATCGGAATACTCGTCAGACAGGGCTTTGATCTGGGTGGGAATGGTTTCATCGGTGGCGACTTTTTGTAGGGCGCGGGCGGTAAATTTGCGCACCTGCCAGTGGTCGTCTGCCATGGCTTGGGTTAAAGCTGGGGTGGCGGCAGATGTGGCATGGAGGTCGAGGGATTGGGCCGCGTTGCGTCGCACTTGCCAGTCTGGGTCGTTTGCGATCGCATCACACAACATTGGCACCACCGCCTCATCACTGAGATACCCCAGGGTCAAAATCGCCGAGCGTCTGACCTCATCATTGGTATCCTTGGCCAGGGCGAGGGCAGGCTCACAGCGCACCACCTGGTTTAGATACCGCAGGGTAACAACAGACGCTTCCCTCAGTACCGGATTCTCAGACTCAAAAAACGGCAAAATATAGGGCAACGCCTGGGCAGCATGAATTTTACGCA